>CAYTJN010000243.1:0-4921 GCA_964438125.1 uncultured Occallatibacter sp. | reverse complement strand
TGGGAAAGCGCAGACGAAAGAGTAAAGCTGCCCTTTGAGGCCGTCGTCACCGTGAGGGCGATCGAGGTAGTGGTGATGATGCTACCCGAGGTTCCGGTAATAGTGATGTTGCTCGTCGCGGCGGTGGCCGTGCTGGGAACCGCCAGAGTGAGCACGCTGGTGCTGGTGGTGGGGTTGGTGGAGAACGCGGCGGTTACGCCGGTCGGCAGGCCGCTGGCCGAAAGCGTTGTGCTGCCAGCGAAGCAGCCCACATCGCCCACCGTGATTGTATCCGTGCCGCTGCCCCCTTGCGCAATCGACAGAGCGGACGCCGAAGGTGAAAGCGTGAAGCTTTGCGCCGCCGCGGTCACCGTGAGGGCGATGGTGGTGGTTGCGGTCAATGTGCCGGACGTTCCGGTGATGGTAACCGCAGAGGTGCCGGGCGCGGCCGTGCTGCTGGCCGTGAAGGTCAGTACGCTGGTCGCGGTAGTGGGGTTGCTCCCGTAGGTCACAGTTACACCGCTGGGCAGGCCCGAGGCGATCAGGACTACAGATCCTGTGAATGGGCTCACATCGGTTACGGTGATGGTGTCTGTGCCGTTGCCGCAGCCAAGGGAAATTGCCACAGCGGTCGCGGAGGGCTTCAGCGTGAAGCCTCCCGGCGAACCAGTCACTACCAGGGTGATAGTCGTGGCGGCGCTTAACGTACCCGATGTTCCAGTGATGGTAATGTTGGTCGTGGCCGGGGTGGCTGAACTGGCCACAGTCAGCGTTAGCACGCTGGTAGTCGCCGTCGGGTTGGTGGCGAACGACGCATTAACTCCGGTAGGCAGGCCAGAGGCGACGAGGGTTACAGAGCCGGCGAACGGACTGACATCTGTCACTGTGATCGTGTCGGCACCGGTCGAGGCTTGCGCGATAGATAGAGTCGTCGCTGAAGGCTTGATTGTGAAACTGCCCGCGGGAGTAATCGTCACCTGAATCGTAGTAGTCGCAGTGATCAAGCCAGATGTTGCGGTGACAGTGATAGTGCCCGTTCCGGTGGCTGTGCTGCTGGCATTTATTGTCAGTGTGTCGCCGCTGACCGCGACAGTTATTCCAGAGTTAGAACTGATCGCTGTAACAGTTACCGTTCCGGTGAAGCCGCCGGTGTCTGTGACCGTGATTGTGTCTGTGACGCTTCCTCCCGGGGGGATGTTCACGGCGGGCGAGGTAGGAGTAACCGTAAAGCTGGGCTTCGCTGTGACGGTCAGAGCAATCGTCGTGGGCGCGGTCAGGCTGCCGGATGTTCCCGTGATGGTGACCGTTGAACTTCCGACCGTGGCCGTGCTGCTGGCCGTGAAGGTGATAACGCTCGTCGAAGTGGCCGGATTGGTGCTGAGGGTTGCGGTAACGCCGCTCGGCAGGCCGCTGGCGGCCAAAGTTACGCTCCCGCTGAACGGGCTGACATCCGTAACTGCAATCGTATCGGTGCCGGTGGCGCCCTGTGCAATCGACAGCGTGGCAGCCGAAGGCTTCAACGAGAAGCTGCCCCCGCCGCCCGGCGCAACCCCGTTGACGGAGCAGGGAGTGCCGCTGAGCGAAAAGGCCGTGGGCACGGTGTTGGTGGTCCCGTTCCAGGTGCCGTTGAAACCCACGCCAGCCAAGCTACCACCAGCCGCGATGCTGCCGTTGTAACTTTGATTTGTCACGGTAACATTGGCGCCGCTCTGGGTTTCAATGCCGTTCCAGAGCGACGAGATTGTCTGCCCGTTAGCGAAGGCCCAGGTCAACGACCAGTTGGTGATGGCGGTCGTGCCCGTGTTCTCGATAGTAATGCTAGCGCCGAATGCACTGGTGTTCTGCGGCTGAATTGCGTAGAGGATGTTGCACGCGCTCGGTGCCGCGAGGGCGCTCGGCGCGAAAAGGGTTAAAAGCAGGGCCGCGAACACTGTCAAGTATCCGCCCACGCGCGAACAAATGCCCGCCAACAGGAGTGAGGGGCAATTGGGGGGATTCAAATGCATGGTATTCCTTTCTTCAATGGGAGAATTTCGGAGACGGGGACATCCCTGGAGCGGGATACGGATTGTTCGAATGTGCGCCAGGATGAGCCTTCACATAAGCCCTACGAAGTTAAGCCGCACCGTTTCTCGGCATCCGGCGCAAATACATTCTTGGCCGATAGAAGGCTATTCCGCGTCCATTGCGGTTGTCAAACTGAGAAACTCTTTTCACGGGCTGCATGGCTCTTGCCGAATTATGTGCTGCCTACAAAGGAGATGTCTCACAGTTCTGGACGAGTAACCCATGATTGCAATCTCGGGACTGTTTGTTCCTATTGAAACTCCTCCGCCGGCACTGCATGTCGTCGCTCGTGCTCTCCCGCTCACCTACGCGTAAACCTGCTCAAGCGGATCTGGAACGGCGGCACATGGTTCACCCACATAAGCGATGTTGCGCTCTTCAAGCACCACCTGAAGACCCGCTGGAGCATACCAAATCACTCGCTTCTCGAAGCATACGTCCAATACTGCTTTTCTCCCAAACACACGGCCGGAGAACAACTGCTCGATGTCCGGCGGGACAAGCGCGAAAGGGCCGTATATGCAGCGGCCGTTGGAGAGGAGACGTGCACCGATGAAGAGGTGGATGAAGATGGTGAGAGTGATCAAGACCATCATCAACGCTCCTATATTTCATTGGGACAATTGCCGGTGTTCAGGATGTTCGGGCTCTAGACCGTTGGGTTTCTGGGGCGGCACCCTATGGCGAAGCGGAAGCGCGGTTGCGTTTTGCTTATCAAGTCGCCCGAACGCTTGCGAACATGATTCCCCGCAGGTGGTACAAGCCTGGTTGACAGGGGTCAATCCTGAACTTGGGGATCGAGTTCCGCCACGCCTGCTGCGAGATGGCGATTTGGATTCCGTTGCGGCGGAGATTCTGGGGGCCGCACGCGCATTTCTGGCCGGAGCCTGAGCGAATGTTTGGGACCCGAACACCGTCAGGTCCGATTTATCGTCTTGGACGAAACCCCGATCCCTGGTCTCCGCCAGACCGGTCCCGAGTTCAGCCGTGCCTCCTCAAATTCCCAAAGCGTGATGTAATGCGCGTGTTCTGGGAACAGGGACAAGTAAAGGAGACTATGCGGACATCTACGGGGCGAAGTGGGTGGGACAACTCCGCGTTGTGCTTTCTGCACAGTGCTTGGAACTTGGCGTTGCAGTGATCTCTTCGCAGCCTGTGTCATCTTGGGCGTTGTTTTCGAGCCTTGAAGTAATTGCTCCCAAGGAGTCGGCCAGTGTTCGCCGCACGGCGCGCGGGGAATTCTCGGTTTACTATTTCGTCCCATTGCACTTTCTGAAAGCAATCCCGCCGGAATCAGCAGCAACGCAGCGCCATTTGTGCCCGTGCGCAAGCTTGGGGTTCCAATCGGCGCCGCGGCCATCAGCAGATGTTCTTCAATTCTGTCGGCGAGTTTAAAGGCTTGCGATCGACATCGTGAAACTTCTCCACCGGAAGCGACTCACCGGTCAGAGTTCCCTGGCTCACGAAGAGATCCTCGATCTGGTCGCTCATTTGCTCCAAACTGTATGCTCCATTTTGTTGTAACCTTTCCCGTTCTTGAGTTGGATAATGCGTTGCCTATTTTCCGACTGCCTTTTCAATCTTGCCGACAAAGTTCAGCACTTTGCCCGCGATTTTCTCTGCCTGGCCATCAACTTCCAGATCTTGGTTTCCTGTCAGTTCGCCGGCCTTCTGCCGGATTGCTCCCTTTATTTCGTGAAGCTTGCCTGTTGCCGTGTCTTCTGTACTCTGCTTGGTCATAAAGTTCTCCTCTGATTGTTGTGAGCCTAGTTGCGGACGACAAGTAACTCTTCCCATTGCTCCGTCACGCTCATCATCTTCGAAGCATGCCATGAACGTATGGTCACATTGAACCGCTGAAACTGCTTCGCACACATTTCATGTGATCGTTTCTGCTCAGACGCTGGGGATCAGGCTCTCTATCGTGAAGATTTGATGGGCCCTCAAAAGCTCAAGATCGAAAGGAATGCAGATGACAGGATTCAAGCTTGTTGCACTGGCAGCATTTGCTGGTTGCGCCATCATGGCAACCGCTCCGAAAGCAGCAGCTCAAATTGGTATCGAGATCGGCGTCGCTCCCGAGTGTCCTTACGGATACTATGACGCTGCGCCGTATGACTGTGCCCCTTATGGCTACTACGGGCCGGAGTGGTTTACGGGCGGCATCTTCATCGGCACTGGCCCGTGGTTTCATGGCCCGGAAAACTTCCGCGGCCACGTGAATAACCGCTTTCATCCCGAACATGGCTATAACGGCCCACGGCCGGCACGTGGCGAGAAACCCGAGCCCACAAAACGTCTCGACAAAGTTGATCACTTCAAAGGAAATGAAGTTCGCGATGGGCATGGCCACGTAGGCGGGGGCAAGCGCTAGGAACTCGCTTGCGAGTAGTCCAATCGCAATAGAAGCATAGTTCGAGTAGCAACCCGATACCGGCCATGCAAAATCGAATGCACAGAGGCGCCACACCGAGTTAAGTCTTGATCGGTGTGGCGTAAGCATGTCCTGCCATTCTGCCGCTGGCCGCGAGTGGTTTTGCTATGGGTGAACCATCGGCTCGCAAATCGGGTGCGTATCAGTACTAGAGTATTCGGAGTAAGGTCAGGCGGTGATAACTTCTATGGTAAGTCGCACTCGTACATACAGAGCAGGCTTGTGGGATTTCTTCCTTTCCGCTTCAGGGTGTTTCGTATTGAGGCATTGCTTCCGCCTGGTCGCAAAAGAAAGAGACGGCTCGGAGATAATTGCTTCCATTCGCACTCGAGGTACAGTGTTTTAGCGCCGGTCTGCGCCAGCCACTTGCGCAAGTCCTTGGCCACGAATTCCGAGCCGTAGCACCACCGGAAGCGAGAAGTTGAACCGAGAAGCGCGCTG
>CAYTJN010000242.1:0-5061 GCA_964438125.1 uncultured Occallatibacter sp. | reverse complement strand
ATGGCCCGCTTTTACTCCGCCACAGTGGACTGGTTTTACTCCGCCCTTGACAACAGTCGGTCGTTGCAAACCGCCCGTCATCAGCGCTACTTTCAGAGACACAAAGGCTTCCAACTCATCGATAGAGATTCTCCTATCGCGGTTCAGATCGGCCTGTTCTGAGCCAAGTGCTTCCAAAATTTCGTGAGTAAAGAAACCATTCTGGATCTTCGGCGATTCGAAAGACATTTCGCCTGCATGCGACGCGGAGAAAATAATGGAGCCTGTGCGCCGAGCGAGATCGTTGTAGATGTAGCGATCGCGTTCGTAGAGAAAAACGCGCTTCGGCTGCCCAGCATGTGCCTGCTGGATCGCTGGATTGGTACGGGCCGCCAATCCTGCGCCTTGCACTTTGGCCAGCAGATCGAGCCGAGTTGCGTCGTCCATTTCACCTGATTCGCACGTGTCCAGCAGGAGAAGCTTGCGCCGAGGGGCTACGTTGCGGAGAAGTGATTCAATATCCTCAAAGCTCACGGCAGTACCGGAGAGGTTTTTGAGGTCAATGTTGTACGTAGCGAAGTAGTAGGTAGCTTCTTTGGAAGGATCATAAGACCCGTGGCCGGACACCAGGATGACAACAGTGTCATCGACACCTGCGTTTTTGAGAAGTTCTCCCGCCTTTATAACGTTTTCGCGAGTGACGGCATCGTCAATATAGGTCTTTGCAATCACATGCCGATACGATCCGGAGTAACGCTCGAGCGCCACGCCCAGATCGAGAACATCTTTGTGAGCGAATTGGAGATTGAGCGCCGGATTGCGATAGTGGGAAACGCCAAAACCAATGTAATAGAGATCGTTTTGGGCAGCGTTCGAATCTGGGCGATAGTTCGCGGACCAATGAGCCCGCAGCGCCTCGACCCCCTGCGTGTTGAATGCGCTGATTTCGATTTTGTTTTCTCCGACACCGAGTTCGATACGCTCTCTCACGCGTGTGTTTTGGCCGCTTATTGGTTTTCCTTGTCCGGGAAAGATTGGAATATTGTTGACGTAGATTTGGTACGTCGCGAGCGGTGAATGCGCGTCGCTAAGCTCTGCGTCGATTTGTGCGAACTTGCCTTCCTGCTTGGCCCCAAGCAGGCGTGCTTCGGGAGCCTCCAGCACCATTCCACCAGAATTCATGCGGAATCCGCTGCGTTCCAGGCGCAACTGGTATCGGGAATGAAGATGCTCGATCAACTCGGGAGAGCCAATTCCCATGCGGCTCAGGATAAGGTCTGGGCGATTGAGCTGAAGCGCGAACTGATCGATACCGAAGGTGTCGAGGCCGCGTGTGATGCCTATCAGATCACCGCCATAATGGGAACCATCGAAATATCCGTCTGGGGTGTAAACGATCCAATCTCCGCCATGCGCTAACAGCGCCATCGAGTAGCCGTTGTCAACTCGCCACACTCGAGTGGTTCCGTCGTGCCCCGCGCTGACAATATGCTGCTCGTCAGGGGTGAAGGCGAGCCCTTCAACGAAATCGGCGTGGCCTTTGAGTACGCGCACAAGCTTGTGCGCAGGCCAATCCCAAAGAGTTACCGTATTGTTCGCAGTGACGGCAAGCCACCGGCCTGACTTCGAGAATTGGATCGCGCCGCCCTGATAGGAATTGTTTACCTTGATCGCGTCGACGAGTTGCGCTTTGAGATCGAAGATCTGCAAGGTCTTCTCGGGATTGGTGGTCGCGGCGACGAGTTTGTCTCCTTCTGGAGTGAATGCCAAGGAATACGCAGGGCCGACTGGGCGTATGATCTTCGGATCGAACCGGCTTTCGCCTAGTAGCTTGCCATCGAGATCCCGGATTCGTACCTCTTCACGATAGCTGCCGGTGGCGAAATATTGTCCCGAAGGCGATATTGCCAGCGAGTAAACCCGGCCATCGCTTACCTTCAAATGCCGGACGGATTTCCCTTCGAGGTCAAAGATGTGCACCGAGCCGCCGCCGTCGCCACAGAACAAATGGCGGCTGTCGGGTGAGAAAGCAAGCGCGCCCGCACTGTCCTTGAACCCGCTGAATTCATCCAACTTCTGTCCCAGCGGACTCCAGAGAATGACCTCGTCGCCGCCGCTCGCGAAATATTTGCCGTTGGGCGCATAGGCGAGACCGGTTGGATACTCGTTGTGACCGGGTAAACTCGCGATCAGACGGCCGGTGATCGACCAGATCCGCACCATGCGATCAGCCGACAGGGTCACAATGAAGTTTCCGTCGGGAGAGCTAACGACATTGGTCATCGATCCGCTCAAACCGAGAAGAGCGCGTTCAAATGTTCCATCGAGATTCCAGATTTCCAGCCCCGGCGGAGCGATGTTGTTATCGGCGGTAATCAGTGTCCTGCCATCAGGCGCCAAGGCAATCAGGTATGGCGAACGATCGGCTCCCACACCCACTTTGATTGAACGAACCATCTCGCCCGATTTCGTGTAGATGTGCACCTCGTTGTCGGACAGACCGCCGCTGACCAAGTGTGCGCCATCGGAACTGAAGCGGAGGCACCTGGTGAACTGGGAGGTGAATTGCCCCAGTAAATTGCCCTCAAGATCCCAGAGCTTGGTTACCGGTTTTATGTTCGCCGGAACCTGGCCGAAGAAGACAGGACTTCCCGCGGTTGCCAGGGTTTTGCCGTCTGGGCTGAGAGCCAATGTTCTGACGGAATACTCGTGTGCTGCTACCGTTCGCAGTAGCTTTCCTTCACTGGTCCAAAAGCGAACCTTGCCGTCGAAGTATCCGCTGATCAGTCGCCCGTCGCGCGTATACAGTACGCTCTCAACTTCGGTCCCATCTCCTTCCAATGGCAGGCGCGACTCGGTTGTTCCGTCCAGCCGGTAAAGAACCAGTCCTTGTGTTGTGCCGATGGCGAAATAACGGTTGTCGTCGGACAAGGCGACGCTTGAGATGTAGCCTTCCTTCATCGGAAGATTGGGAAAGCGGTGAACGACATGCCCATCGAGTGACAGCAGGAAGATTGTGCCGGTTCGCGAGGCTGCCAGAAGCAGCCGATTGTCGTGCGAAAGAGCAAGGTAGTTGACCCAGAAACCTGCGCGAATGGTGCGGATCAATGTTCCGATGGGCGACCAAAGTTTTATCGTGGAATCCTTACCGGCTGTAACAAAGAATTTACCGTCGGTCGCGTACTCAAGGCCCTGAATCTCTGCGAGGTGACCTGTTTGTACTGTGATCTCGATGGGCGTGGGCGAGTCAGGGGCTGTATTTTGAGCGGACCCTTGAGCCAGCACTGGTGTCGCCAAAAGCGATAAGGAAAGCAGCAACGCCAACGGGACTCTTTTATCTCGTTTCGACGTCTCTATTCTTTTCACGGCGCCTCCCTAACTCAAAAGATCCAAGGGGTTCGGTCTAGGGGTCACAATTCGGTTACAGCCACAGCGCAAGTACGCCTTCGAAATGAAATCAACATTGCCGAATCCGGAATCGGTGATCCCATTATAGAGAACCGCTGACCTATGCTGAATAGGACTTTTGTGTCAGCTCGATAAAAAGGTTTTACAGTGAGCATGCACTCAGCGATGACATCCGCCCTGGAAGATCACTGGGACGAATCCTCGCTGTCGAACTTCGTGGGAATGAGGTCAATGCCTGATTCGAATCTGCCGCAACTGTGAGATGAAGTACGCAAACTTGCTCCAGTCCTCGATGCCGATTCATGCCGACTATCAACCGGGTTTTTTACAACCGTGGTCAGTGGACTCTTCAGCGCAGCCGCAATTCTACTAGGCAAGCTTCAGCTGAAGGAAGGCTTGCCGCCGCTGAATGCATTGCCTCCCATCTCCGCAAAACTGCGACCAGAAAACCCGCGCAGTTCCCACAGCCACAACACCTTGATCGCTCGGAAAAACTCCAGGGACCAAATCCGGAAAACATGTCCCTGGGGCGTTTTGGAGTACTTATTCTGCGAGACTGTTGGCCCCGATGCTTAGACAGATCTGCTCTAGCTGAGACTGAGCCGCTCAGAAGGCAGACTGGAGAAATACCGGGAATCTCCAGAATTTGGATTAATTACAGGGACAACGTCATTGCAGAAGGTTTGATTTGTGTTCAATGTTTCGAAGATATGAGCATGCGGAACAGCTTCTTGATGGAACTACTCGTGAGCGTAGCTATCAATCGTGTGACCAAGGAGAAGACAAATAAGATCTTCACTTGCGAAACCGGAGATGGCGGATTTGCGCCGCTCTTCCCCTGGGCAAGTAACTTCGGTCTTGCCCGCCCTCCGGGGAATATGGTACCTTGCGAGAAAACCTCCACAATGGATATCCCTGTTGGGATAAGTAGTGTCCTGCCTGTTACTGAAACACTGATGCGCCTCTAGTTGCTTTGGTCACGGGAGACATTATGTGTCGTGTGACCAGTTATTCCTTCTTGTCATTTGGTCTCTGCCTATCTTTGGCCTTTCTGACCGGATGCAATTCCTTTAGCGGGGGACCTTTTGGCTCCGCGCCGAAAATCATCGGCTTTACAGCCGATCCAACGGCGGTCACGACAGGAGGGGCGTCAAGTCTGACGGCGGTCTTCACCGGCGGCAAGGGCGTCATCACGCCGGGAAACATGGCAGTCACGAGCGGAACGGCGGTCAGTGTTTCGCCCGCGCAGACGACGACCTATACCCTTACGGTGACGAACTCCGCCGGAGTTACGACCTCAAAGATGGTCACGATCACGGTCCTCATCGCGCAGACGATTGACTTTGCCAACCCCGGTACGCAGACGGCGGGAACGTTCCTGACGCTAGCGGCGACGGCCAGTTCCGGGCTGACGGTCAGCTTCGCCTCGCAGACCACCAGTTTTTGCACGGTGAGCGGCACGACGGCCACATTACAGAACGCCGGCACCTGCGCGATCCAAGCGTCGCAGGCCGGTAACGCCACTTATGCCCCAGCGGCCTCGGTCACGCAGAGCTTCATGGTGAACAGCGGAACGGAGAGCTTCTACACCCTGCCGGCCGAGCGAACAACGCTCTGGCAGCCAGGCGTTACCTATAACGGCGGCATTCCGACCAACCGGACGCAATGCGGCAC
>CAYTJN010000241.1:0-5066 GCA_964438125.1 uncultured Occallatibacter sp. | reverse complement strand
GAAAGGAGGTCGCGGAGAATCGCCAGAGCCATTGTTCGAGGGCGGCCGGTAACAACCACGGGGCAGTTAGCCCGGATTGTTGCCTCAGCCGCCCCGGCAATGAAACAGGCGCACATTCATCCAGCGACAAGAACCTTTCAGGCTCTTCGTATCTATGTGAATCGCGAGTTAGATGAAATCCGGAGTCTGATGGAGGCCGCTCCCGCGTTGCTCAAACCCTCTGCAAGACTCGCCGTCATCAGCTTTCACTCGCTCGAAGATCGCATCGTGAAAGATAGCCTGCGCGAAGGCGCGAGGCAGGGAATCTGGGAGATTTTGACCAAGAAGCCAGTTACAGCCGGCGAAGAAGAACTTGATCGCAACCCGCGCTCTCGGAGCGCAAAACTGAGAGCGGCGGAAAGAATAGCTGTTAGCCATTAGCTGTCAGCTATCGGGCAACTATTATTACGGAGCTAATAGCTAAGAGCTAAAGGCTAGCAGTTTGGGGAGGAACACCATGGCGGCATGCACGACAACTTATTTTGAAGCGGGTCGAAGCTTGAGCGCCCGAGTCGCCGAACGGAACGCCGAGTTGATGGCGCAACAGGCCTTGCGGCGCCGCGGCGTGCGCACGCCGGAGTTCAGCTTTCCCAAACACTTTGACAACAGCCGCCTGGTCAAAGCTCCCGATCCCGTGCGCTCCCGGCAGATTCGCCAGTTCTCCATGGCCATCACAATTCTTTTTTCGCTCACCATGGTTTATGGATTGCAGCACTTCAGCGCCATTGAGAAGGGATACAGGATCGAGTCGGAGAAGCAGGTCCGCGAGCAGTTGCGCGAAGAGAACCGCCAGTTGCGATTGTCTGAGGCGCAACTTACCCAGCCTGAACGAATCGACCGCATGTCCCGCGAGATGGGCCTTGCCGAGCCGCAGCCGGGTCAGATGGTACAGCCCAGTGCAACTGCCGATGTCGGAACTCCGGTGATGGCTCAAGCCGCTCCTCCACCGCCAGCCATTACCAACAGCTACTAGCAGGAAACAACTCTTGGCTTTTAGCGATTAGCCTTTAGCTTGTATTGCGAGTCACCAGATTCCTGGTTTGGACCGGATGCTCATTTGTCAGGATCGAGGCCAACTGACAAGCTGAATGCTGCCGTAAGCTAAAAGCTGAGAGCTAGAAGCTAAGAGCTAGCCCTTAGAAGCTAGAGGCGGTGTAATTCTCCATGGTGTCACCCGTTCGACCCAGCCGCAACCGATATACTGCGCCGCGCGCCATGCCCCTCAAGCTGGGCCGCTTCTGGATTGTGTGCCTCTTCTTTTTTCTCTGGGCCACTCTGATTGCCTCTCGCCTCTTCTGGCTTCAGGTGGTGCGTCACAAAGAGTTCGTCGAGCGCGCTGAGCGCCAACAGGAGCGCACTTTCGAAGTGGCTCCGCGCCGCGGCGTGCTCTACGATCGCAACCTCCGCGAACTTGCCATGACCGTGCAGGTAGACTCGATCTTCGCCGTGCCTTCTGAGATCGATGACAAGCAAGCAGCAGCTCATGCTCTTGCCGCAGTCGTCCACACCGACCCGGAAGACGCGCAGACCACTGAGGCGCAGATCGCTTCACGCCTCGATGCCGGACGCAACTTCGCCTGGGTCGCCCGCCGCGTTACGCCCGAAGTTGCGGCAAAAGTGAAAGCGCTTCCGCTGAAAGGCATTTACTTTCAAAAAGAGTTCCAGCGATTCTATCCCGACAATAATATCGCCGCACAGGTGCTGGGCTATGTTGGCCTCGATGACAACGGCCTCGGCGGCCTTGAACTCAAGTTCGAGCCCCAATTGCACGGCGTGCCCGGCCGCATGTTCACCGCCATGGATGCGCGCCGCCACGTACTCGGCTCGAGCGAACGCGAACCGGCGCCGGGTGAAAATCTGGTGCTCACAATTGATGAAAATATTCAGTTCCAGGCTGAGCGGGCTCTCGATCACGTCATGGCGCAAACACACGCCGATAACGGCACCGTGGTCGTGCAGGACGTGCATACCGGTCAGATCCTCGCGCTCGCGATTCGTCCCACCTTCAACCCCAATCTCTTCCGCCGCACTACCCCGGCCCTCTTGCGCAACCATGCTGTGAGCGACGTTTATGAGCCCGGCTCGGTCTTCAAGCTGGTCACTTACTCCGCTGCTCTCGATCAACATCTGGCCGCGCCAGACGACATGATCGATTGCCAGGGAGGCAAGATCACGCTCGCCGGCCGCGTAATTCACGACAACCAGGGCGAGCACTACGGAGTCATCCCCGTTCATCAGGCGCTCGAGGTCTCAAGCGATGTGGCCGCTGTCAAACTGGCGCTCAAAGTGGGTCCCGACCGCTTCTATCAATACATCCGCGACTTCGGCTTTGGCTCGCGTACCGGCGCCGAGATGCCCGGTGAGACCCGTGGCCTGTTGCGCTCGGTGAACCGATGGGGAGGCTCATCCATCGGTTCAATCGCCATCGGGCAGGAGGTCGGTGTAACTCCTATTCAACTCGTCACCATGGTTTCGACCATCGCCAATGGCGGCGTCTATCTTCCTCCGCACGTATTACTGCCCAACCAGGTGGACGGAACTGCTAACAGCAAAACGTCGGCCACTCCGCAGGCGCCTCAGCCATTCAAGCTCGGTGAAGAGCTGCCCAATCCGTTGCCCGTCGGTGCGCATCGTGTTCTCTCCACGCTCACCGCGGCGCAGATGCGCAAGATGATGGAGGGCGTGGTTCTCTATGGAACAGGCAAGCCTGCGCAGTTGAATGGATACTCGTCGGGAGGCAAAACCGGCACCGCGCAAAAGATCGATCCCGCCACGCATCTCTACTCGAAGACGATGCACATCGCCTCCTTCGCCGGCATCGCCCCGGTCAACAATCCTGTCATCGCCGTGGCTGTTGTCATCGACAATCCCAAGGGCGGTTCCTATTACGGCAACGCGGTCTCCGCGCCTGTCTTTGCCGAGGTTGCGCAGCAGGTCCTTGAATATCTTGCCGTCCCTCACGACATCGATCTGCGCCCGGTAAAACCTGGGGCCAAGCCAAGCAAGCCGATCGTCGAAGACGCCTCTGAACACACCGGCGACATCAATGCCCTCTACTCCGCTGTCAACGATCTTCCGGCTGACGATCCACTGCGCGCACCCCAAAATCAGCCGCCGCCCGCAGCCCCGCCTCCAACCGCGGATCAGTCGCACACCAGCGCACAGCCTGCGAATGCTACCAACGCCGGGGTCGTCACCACGCAGTCGCCGACCTCAACCACCGTCACGATAGCCGATGGCAAGACCCTCCGCGTTCCCTCGCTCGTCGGCTTGCCAATTCGCAAGGTTATCGAGCAGGCTGCCGCCGCCGGCTTGGAAGTTCAGATTACCGGCAGCGGCACCGTGCGCGAACAGGCCCCCGCACCCGGAACAATGGTCGCGCCCGGAACCAAAATCGTAGTCCGCTGCGGGCGGTGATTTCTCTTTTCTACTTTTATGGATATTGAGGAGTGGTGCTGTGCTGTCTTCGCCCAAAAGCGTCAGCCATTCGAATCGTCTGGCTTCGGCACGGCGATGGCTCCGGAGTTCAAATGCGGTAGAGGCTTAATGGGTGCCCCAATAGGGGCGACTGGAGGCGCGTCTGGTTCACTGCGTTCTGAAATATCGCCGAGCAGAAGTTCCTGTAATTTTCGGATCATCTCAACATCCGCTTCCAGATATGCCTTGAAATACCTTCGGACGAAATCCTCGACCGGGAACCCATGTAAGGCCCCTTTTAGATCGTCATAGAATCCCATATCCATCCAATGATCTTACGACCAATTCCAATCGATTGTGGCGTCCGCCATCTACAATAGAACCCGTGATGAACTGGAAAGATCTGATAGAAGAAGTAACGGCAGTTGGCGCTGGCGGCGACTCCAACGACCCAATTACCGGCATCGAATACGACTCGCGCAAAGTGAAGCCAGGCTCGGTCTTCGTTGCCATGAAAGGCGGCTCGACCGACGGCAACCGCTACGTAGAAAAAGCCCTCGCCGCTGGCGCTTTGGGAATTATTACCGACTCCGCGCAAAAATTCGACCACTTACTGGTCTTCGAGCCCGGCTTCCCCGTCCTTGAGGTCGAACACGGCCGCCGCGCATTGGCCGAGGCCTCGGCAGCCTTCTTCGGCCATCCCGAACGCAAACTCGCGGCCATCGGCATCACTGGCACGAATGGCAAAACAACCACCGCCTACCTCATCGAAGCGCTGCTCAACGCCTCTGCTCGCAAGGCCGTACTCGTGGGCACCATCGAGTATCATGTCGCCGGCGACGTTCGCCCCTCGGTCCACACCACACCCGAGTCGCGCGATCTTTTTGAATTAATGGCCGAGGGCGTCAGCCGCGGAGCCACTGAGTTAGTCACTGAAGTCTCCAGCCACGCTCTCGATCAGGGGCGCATGGCAGGCATCAAATTCGATGTCGCCGTCTTCACCAATCTCACGCGCGATCATCTCGATTACCACCAGACAATGGAGAAGTATTTCGCCGCCAAGCGTCTGCTCTTCGATGGCAAAGTCTATCCGGCTCCTCGCGTCGCCGTCATCAACGCGCACGATCCGCACTGCGCTCAGTTGGCCTCTGCAGCGCGCAAGGCCGGCGCAGAGGTCCGGACTTACGGAATAGGCATAGCCGATTGGCGAGCGGCCTCTTTCACGCTGACGCCCAGCGGCGCGATGATCGAGCTTGAAACCCCGGCAGGCGCGGCCAAAGTCAACTCCCGTCTCGCCGGCGAGGTAAATATTCTCAATCTGCTGGCAGCCCTAACCACTGCCCACGCGCGCGGCGTATCCTTTGCTGATCTTATCGAGTTCATTCCCCGTCTCCAGCCGGTTCCCGGACGCTTTCAATCCGTTGACGCCGGCCAACCTTTCACCGTGATTGTGGATTACGCTCACACCGACGACGCGCTTCGCAATCTCACCGCGCTCGCCCATCAGATTACCGGCGCATCAGCAGGCCGCGTCATCACGCTCTTTGGCTGCGGTGGAGACCGCGACCGCACCAAGCGGCCCAAGATGGGCCAGGCCGCGGGGGAGGGAA
>CAYTJN010000240.1:0-5095 GCA_964438125.1 uncultured Occallatibacter sp. | reverse complement strand
TGGACGACATGATTCCGGCCTGCGCGGACATCGACAACGCCGGCTACTGGTCGGTTGAGTGCTGGGGAGGGGCAACCTTCGACTCCTGTATTCGCTTTCTGAATGAAGACCCGTGGGAGCGGTTGAGGACCTTTCGCAAGCTGATGCCCAAGAGCCGTCTGCAAATGCTGTTGCGCGGACAGAACCTGCTCGGCTACCGGCACTATGAAGACGGAGTGGTCGAGCGCTTCGTTGAGAAGTCCGCCGAAAACGGAATTGACGTCTTTCGTATCTTCGACGCGCTGAACGACCCACGCAATCTAAAGACGAGTATTGACGCGGTGAAGAAGACGGGCAAACACGCGCAGGGGACGATCAGCTACACCGTAAGCCCGCTGCATACCGTCGAGGCCTTCGCCGAGATGGCCTATCAGCTTCGGGAGATGGGGTGCGATTCCATCTGCATCAAGGACATGGCCGCGCTGCTCAGGCCGCAGCCTGCTTATGATCTGGTAAGAGCCATCAAGAATAAGTGCGGCGAGCGTACGCTGGTCAACCTCCACACCCATGCAACTACGGGAGTGACGATGGTTTCACTGATGAAGGCCATCGAGGCCGGGTGCGACATTGTGGATACGGCGGTCAGCTCCCTTTCGCTGGGACCGGGACACAATCCGACGGAAAGTCTGATTGAACTGCTGGACGGAACGGGGTATGAAACTCGCGTGGATCTGGAGCGGGTGCTTAAGGTGTCGAGCCATTTTGCGACAATACGGCCGCGTTACAAAGAATTTTTCAGCGAGAATACGGGCGTCGATACGGAGATCTTCAAGAGCCAGATTCCGGGCGGGATGATTTCGAACATGGAAAGCCAGCTCAAAGGTCAGGGCGCGGGCGACCGGCTGCAAGAGGTGCTTGCGGAAGTCCCACGTGTGCGAAAGGATTCCGGCTATCCGCCGCTGGTGACGCCAACCAGCCAGATCGTAGGCTCTCAGGCGGTATTTAATGTGCTGATGGGCAAGTACAAGGTGCTGACCGGCGAGTTTGCCGATCTGATGCTGGGATATTACGGAGCCACGATTGGCCTGAAGGATCCTGAAGTGCTGAAGCAGGCAGAGGCTCACGCAAAGAAGCCGGCGATTACGGCGCGGCCCGCTGATCTGCTGAAGCCGGAGTGGGAGAGCCTGAGCACGGCTGCGAAGAACTTGAAGGGCTCAGATGGCAGCGATGAAGACGTGTTGACTTATGCCATGTTCCCGCAGGTGGCGCCGAAGTTTTTTGAGAGCCGGAGGCAGGGCCGGAAGAATCTGGGCAAAGCTACGGTGAAGGACGAAGCGGCGCCGGCGCCAGTCCCGCAGGCTCAACCGGTCAATGGCGGAGACTCGCTCAAGGCCAAGGTGAGTTATGTGATCACGCTGAATGGGAAAGAGCACCGGGTGACTGTGGTTCCGCAGAAATAGAGGCATTTTCTCCACTCCTGGGGAGCGGGATCGCGATATCCCGCCCTAACCGCAAATACAAAGACGCGGCGAGAGTGGGGCACCCGGACCTTACAGGAATCATGAGAATGCGCTCAAGCTACGATGTCGGGAGATTCAGGAGCAAGGATGGCTAAGCTGGCGGAAAGCACGAAAAAGACCATGGCCGAGAAGGTTTCAGAGCTGAGCGCGAAGCGCCTGAATCTGGAGCTTGGCGGCGGCAAAGAACGCATCGAGAAACAGCATGCAAGCGGCAAATTGACGGCGCGGGAGCGCGTTGCAAGCTTGGTGGACCAGGGCAGCTTCCAGGAGATTGGGCTGTTCGCGATGCATCGGTCGACTTACTTTGGGATGGCCGGAAAAGAGATGCCGGCCGATGGCGTAGTCACCGGCTGCGCGCAGATCGATGGGCGTCTGGTGCATCTTGCCAGCCAGGATTTCACGGTGGGCGGCGGATCGGCGGGCGAAGCGCACAACGATAAGTGCGTCGACATGATGAAGCTATCGCTGAAGACGGGCAGCCCATTCGTCTTTATAAACGATTCAGGCGGCGCCCGTGTGCAGGAGGGCATCGACAGCCTCGCTGGCTACGGACGGGTTTTTTATAACAACGTCATGCTCTCTGGTGTTGTACCGCAGATTTCGTTGATCTGCGGGCCGTGCGCTGGGGGCGCTGTTTATAGTCCAGCGTTAACCGACTTTATCATTCAGACGGCGCAGGCGCGCATGTTCATTACCGGGCCGAAGGTGATCAGGCAGGTCACCGGCGAAGTGGTCAGCGATGAGGAACTGGGCGGCCCGCACGCGCAGATGGGTTCGGGCGTCGTTCACCTGATCGCGCAAAACGACGAGGACGCGGCTCAGCTTTGCCGGCGACTGCTGAGTTTCATGCCTTCGAACAATTTGGAAGATCCGCCGCGTCTGGCCTACAATCTGCCGCTGGAATCTGATTCGGAGTTGAACGGGATTGTCCCGGTGGACAACAAAGCCGTATATGATGTTCGCGATGTGATCAGGCGCGTGGTGGATTATCAAGATTTCCTTGAGATTCAACCGGAGTTTGCGGGCAACATCGTGGTTGGCTTTGGGCGGCTGCAAGGGCGGCCGGTGGGCATCATCGCCAGCCAGCCGAACTGTCTCGCGGGAGTGCTGGACATCAATGCTTCAGACAAGTCGGCGCGCTTTGTGCGATTCTGCAATGCATTCAATATTCCGCTCGTAACATTTGTAGATGTGCCGGGCTTTCTTCCCGGCGTGGAGCAGGAGCGCGGCGGCATCATTCGCCATGGGGCGAAGCTGCTTTTTGCTTACTCATCGGCGACTGTCCCGAAGATCACTGTGGTTTTGCGCAAGGCCTATGGGGGCGCGTATATCGCAATGTGCTGCAAAGATCTGGGCGCGGATCGGGTTTTTGCCTGGCCGACGGCTGAGATCGCGGTGATGGGTGCCGAGGGCGCGGCGGAAATTGTCTTCCGGCGCGAAATCGATGCCGCGGAGGATAAAGCGGGCCGGCGGAAGGAACTGGTGGACGAATATCGCGAGACGTTCTCGAATCCTTATGTTGCGGCGGGCAGGCGGCTCGTGGACGACATTATCGAGCCCTCTGAAACGAGGAAACATCTTGCCGATGCTCTTGAATCCCTGCACACCAAGCGGGAGATGCGCCCAGGGAAGAAACATGGACTAATTCCTTTATGATGAGGAGCCGCTCGTGGAATTAAGTTCTGCGGATTTTATTGTGATCGTCGTGTTGGTTGTCGCGTGCTGCACGGTGTGCTCAGTGGGCTTGTGGGTTATGCTGCGGCAAGCCGCCTCCGAGCGGCAAAGAGCGACGGAAATCCAGCTGAACGACCTGACCGCTGAGCTTCATGCTCTGGAAGCCAGGGTAGTGGCAGAGCTCGGCAAGATTCCGGAGCCCCATACGCTCGTCGTTCCCAGCGAGGATGAGGCCCCGGCGGCCGCTGCTTCGCAAGCGGTGCAGCGGGAAGATGAGGAAGTGACGCCAGAGATGCTGGTGGTGATTGCTGCCGCAGTTACCGCATTTCTGGGCAAGAGGGTCCGCGTTCGATCGGCAAACAAGCTGACGCCGCCCCGCGAGGCTGTGAGCTCGTGGTCACAGCAAGGAAGGTCGCTGGTTCATGGCTCACATAATCCGCGATTGAGGAGTTGAAGTTTGTGAGTCTTTTGAAGGAAGGGATACGGTAACTTGAAGCTTCAGATTTCAATTGACGGAAAGACTTACGAGGCTGAAGTAGAAGTCTTGGAAGATGACGCGATGCAGCGTCAGCAAAACTATGGATCTCCTCAGCCGAATCCGGCGGCGGTTCATCCTATACAGGCCGTTGTCGCACAAAGACAGGTCTCGCTCGCCGCGGAAGCCGTAGAAGAAGCGAAGTTATGCCGCAGTCCGGTTACCGGTATCGTGATTAAGGTGAACGTTGAGGCCGGACAATCGATTGAGGCGAACGATCCGATCATGGTCCTGGAAGCAATGAAGATGGAAACCAACGTTACGGCGCATCGTGCGGGAAAGGTTAAGAACGTACGAGTGGCGAGGGGAGATTCCGTAAAGGTGAATCAGGTGGTGGTGGAGTTCGAATAGCGGCCCGTCCTTGCGCGGACCGCTAGTTCGCCGGCTGTGTTAAATTCAAGAAGACAGCCCACGAGTGGAGAGATGGCCGAGTGGCTGAAGGCGCACGCTTGGAAAGCGTGTTTAGGGGAAACTCTAACCTGGGTTCGAATCCCAGTCTCTCCGCCATTTCCCTTCCAGGGCGGTCCAGAGCTGTCCATTCCAGTCCGCTCCTAATTGTAAATCACTGATAATATTGAAACTCATGTCCACGCTCATCCGTGCACTTCCACGCGTGTCCGGGTTTGATCGGGGGTATCTGCGGGGGGATGATGATTTGCACCCCTGTTAAGAAGCGGGGTATCTTTTCGGATCGTAAGCAATGAAAATCAATAAGCTTCGTGTCGGGAATCCAAGACAACCGCGATGCCGAGTATCTTGCCCGGCGGGCACTCCAGAAGATGAAACAAATCCTTCGCTTTTCGGTTGCTAAGGGCTACATAGAAAGCAGCCCGATTAGTGATACTCGGCCAGCTGACTTTCTCAGGTCGCACAGTGTGAATAATCTGGCCCGGATTGATGCCGAGCAGTTGCCCGAGCTTCTCAAGAAGATCGAAAACTATCGTGGCACCCTGATCACCCGGCTTGCGATAAAGCTGATAGCACTCACGTTTCTGCGAACTACACCGTTGATTACAGCGGAGTGGTCGGAGATCGATTTTCAAGGGAAGTGTTGGAAGGTGCCAAGGGAGCGCATGAAGGGCCATCAAACTCCCCACATTGTTCCTTTGGCGCATCAGACAATCCAGCTCCTGGAGCTCTTGCGCTTGATTTCAGGCAAGAGCAAATATCTCTTCCCTGGACAGGGACCGGAGAACCCGACGACGAGCGACGGAACAACCGCGGTCCAGGACGTGGATCCGGTGCGGGCACCCTCGACATGCGCGGACTGGAGGGCGGCTTCCATCTGATATCGTCCAATGCGCCGGGTGCGGCTCGCATGGCGCACAGCAGCTTCGGCTTCTTCGATCATCCCCCAATCCCATAGTGCAGTGTCCTGGCTCCTGAG
>CAYTJN010000239.1:0-5148 GCA_964438125.1 uncultured Occallatibacter sp. | reverse complement strand
TTGCCCTGGTGCAGCACCATGCCGCCGATCAACTGCACATCGAAGTGCCGCATCTGCACCGACCGCCATCCCGCCTCGCGCACCACCGCAAACGCCTCGGGCAAAATCTCGTCCAGCGCTTCCCGCTCGGCCGCCGCCTGTTCCGTCGCCCGTTTTTCGGCCACCTCGCGCGCATCGCCCTCACGCCCTGCCGCCCTCAACTCCTCGGGATTCTCAAACCCTTTCAGCCGCTCCTGAACCCGCTCCGCAATCCGCGCCCGGAACTCCAGAGTCTTCGCCCGCAACTGCTCGTCGGTCAGCTTCTTCGTATCGTCTTCAAGAGCGTTGATCAGCGCCACCATGGGCATCAGCCGCTTGATCAGCCGCTCGTTCGCCGTGCCAAAAATCTTCGTTAAAGCTTTATCAAAAAACACAGGATTCTCCGTCTACCATTGTAAATGCCGGGGGTTGCAGCGGCTGAGACAGCGCCGATTCAATGTGAACTCTGGGTACCCATAAACTCTGCGTGTCCCATAAAACTCTGGGTGCCCCACCCTCGCCGCGTCTTTGTTTTTGCGGCTAGGGTGGGAGACCACGAACCTCAACCGTTCGTTTCCATCCAGGAACTCACAGCCGCAGCACCAGTCTCTCAACCGGTTCGCCCCGTCGAATTCGCTTCAGTTGCCGGCTCAGTTGCTTCTTGAGGTCTTCCGGATCGCCCTCATCGTCCTCGTCCGCATCTTCATCCTCCTGCGTCCTCACGATGCAAGCAGCGCTGGGCCGGTAAAACAACCACATCACCTGCAGCAAGGCCATACCCATCGCCATGCAACAGGAGACCAACCTCGAACCCTTTCCGCCCGATCGCCGACTCCGCCACAAACGCCAGCGCGTCCAGCAGAAGTGAATAAGCACCACAACAGCGAAGACAAATGGAATGAACCCGGCCCAGATGCACCAGGCAAAAATCGCATGGATACTCATACGCACCCTTTTTTAAAACGGCAGGCAAAACCTTTCAATGGAAACGTCCACGGCAAGACAGCGCGAAGCCGTCCCGCCATACCTGACCAGTTTGGAAAGATTAAGCGAGTGCGAAGGGGGGAGGCCGCTCGAAGAGCGGTTGAAGCGACGGAGCCTCAGGCGCGCGGCCAGTGTACTCAAAGGCCAGCGGCGCAAACAGGCTCAGCGGCGAAATGATTCCCACGAAGAGCAGCGGCAGAATCGCCAGCAAATCCGCACTGCCTGAACCGGCCTGCGGAACGAGCATGCACACCAGCGCGATGCCGATTGCGATTGCCGCAATCAGTATCCATCCGCGCCGCTGCCGATTTTGAATCATCGCTGACACCGTCACTTGTCGAAAGCATAGCAGATTCCAAATCGCAAAAACATCGCCGCCCTATTCCAGCAGGGAATCCTTCAGGAATCCCGGAGGGAGCAGGGTGCTTTAGCGCCCTGAAAATCATCCAATTTACAGGGCCTTTAGGCACGGACATTCGCAGGCCTTCAGGAATTTGACGGATCTACAACTGTAGCGGCCAGCGTAGCGAGTCTCGACCTCGGCTACGGATAAAGTGTCATCCCGAGCGACCGACCCCGAGCTTGTCGAAAGCGAAGGGAGTCGAAAACCTGCACTGAGCGAAGTCGAAGCGGACCTTCGGTTCGGATATTTCAAGGAAACTCAATCAGGCGTGCCTTGTGTTAGGGCACGACTTGAGTCGTGCCGAAATCGGAACAAAAAATGCCGGGCTTTAGCCACTGCGATTTTGGAAAATCACGAACCCGATCGCGCCCCGCCTTTTCCAACCACGAACGCTCCGTGCCCGTCCATTAGCTTTCTTTCTCGCGAATGGGTGGGAAACCACAAACCTCCACCAGCAATCTTCATCTCGCCATTCACTCTGGGTGCCCCAGGTCCCGCTTTTGAGACCTGGGAAACCACGAACCTCCACGCCTCTGCCGAACGCCCAGCCAGCCCCACCGCAGACGCCTAATACCAAAGTTGTAGATCGGAAATCGCGGAGGGAGCAGGGCGCTTTAGCGCCCTGAAAAGCAGCCAATTTACAGAGCCTTTAGGCACGGACATTCGCCGGCTTTCAGGAGTTTGAGGGATCTACAACTGTAGTGGCCAGCCTATCTCGACCCGCCTTTCAAAACTTTGCAAGACCGAGTAAGGGCGAAGCCGAGCGAATCTCCCCGCACAACACTTCCGCTATGACGACATATCGGTACTAATCCAAGCTTGATGAGCGCATCGGCGATTTGCATCAATCGAGAATTGTCTTTTCCTCTTCAGGCTCAGACCGGACGGAGGTCGTGGATCTTTGGTGCCGGAGTCTATTCAGTTCTCAAGGCCTTCATTGGTTGAAGACGGGCGCTGCGCCACGCCGGAATGAGAGCAGCAGCTGTGGTTGTAAACCCCAGAACTACAATGGTAAGCAGCAACGTCTCTGCGTCAAACGATCGGACTCCGAAGAGCAGGCCCGACAAGAGGCGACTGAGCAGTAGCGATGAGCAAACTCCTACGGACACTCCGATTAGGGTCAACCGAATACCATCGGAGAAGACGAGACCGGCAATATTCATTCTCGTCGCCCCAAGGGCCATTCGGATGCCAACTTCCCTCACGCGGCTGGCGGCAATAAATGACACCAGGCCATAGATACCAAGCCCGGAGAGGACCAGCGCCGCCACGCCAAAGAACGTAAGCACCACAAACAGAAAGTGGCGGATTGCGATGGTGTCCCGGACGAGTTCCGAAAAGGATTGGGTGAAGAAAACGCCCTGGCTTGAATCGACGCCAGCAACAGTATCCTTAAGCAACAGGGCGGCCGCCTGCGGCGTGAGAGAGCTTTTCAGGACCACAAAGTTTACCCAGCCGGAAGCCTGAGAGAGTGGAGCGAAGACGCCAGGGCGCGCTGCTGCATCAAGGGACCTGTTCCGCATGGGTGTGACGACGCCGACCACCTGGCACCATATGGGCTTCACAGTATCGTCTTTGTTGAGGAGTTTCCCGATTGGATCCTCGCCGGGCCACAATATTTGAGCCAGCGTCTCGTCGATGACAGCCACCTTGGGCGTATTCGCAGCGTCTGTTTCGGCGAGGAGCCTGCCGCGAACAAGGCGTACACCCATTCCTTCCAGATAGCCAGAGGAGACGGCGTTGAAATCGGCGATGACTCCGGCACTTGGATCCGCAGTGGCGAACCCCGGCGTTTTGACTTTCACTTCGTCATATTGACCGACGAGGGGAAAGCCGGTGGCAGCGGATGCGAATTCGACTCCGGGCGCGATCCTGAGCCGATCCAGAACTCTCTTAAAGAACAGTTCTCTCTGTTCGGGCCGTGGGTATTGCGACGGAGGCAATACAGTGACACCGTACAGGACACCGCTGGGCTGATAGCCGATATCAGTGGAGAGAAGATTGACAAAAGTGCGAAGCATGAGCCCCGCACCGCTAACGAGAATGATTGCAAGTGCAACCTGACCCACAACCAGCGAACTGCGCAACTTGGCCCGCGGCCGACCCAGGGAATTGCGCGATCCGTCGGAGAGCACTTCGCGCGGCGAGCGCCTTAGCACCTGCAAGGCATTCAATCCGCCTACGAGCACTCCACTGATAAGGGCAAGCGCAGCGGCAAAGAGCAGCGCATAGTAATCGATGCTGGCATCAGCCAGGCGCGGAACATCTACAGGCGCGAGGTGAATCAAGAATCTCAAACAAGCAACGGCCAATGGCGCTCCCACCAAACATCCAAAGCAGCAGAGTAGAATTCCATGCAACATCGGGAGGCATGCGACACGCCAAGCGGTGCCACCGAGCGCCATCCGAACGGCTAGTTCATTCGCACGGGACTCGCCCCGTGCCAGCAACAGGCTGGCAATATTGGCGCACGTGAGCAGCAGAATGATGCCTGCGGCCGCGAGCAAGGCAAGGAGCGGTTGGTTCACTTGGCGTACAGTCTGCTGGCGCAACGGCACGAGGCTCGCACTCAAATTTGTATTGGTTGCGGGATAGTCACGCTGCAGCAGCTGGCACGCTGATTCCAGTTGCTGCTGAACCTCCGCCAGCGTGACACCGTCTTTCAAGCGTGCAATTACGCGGGAGGATGCAGCTCCGTGCGGCTCTTTGGTCAGGTCCTTGCCAAGCGGGAGCCAATATTGCATCTGATCAGTGGGTAACAACGCAGTCGTAGCGAGCTTCAAAGGGAAATTGAAGCCCTTCGGCATGACTCCCATCACCAGGTAATCTTCGTTATTCATTTGCACGGTTTTGCCAACGATGTGCGGATCTGAATTGAATTGACGACGCCAGAGATCGTCGCTGAGCAGGAGGACGTGGTTGCTGCCCGGCCGGTCGTATTCGGCTGGAAACCAATTCCCAATTTGCGGACGTACGCCCAGCATTGGCAACAGATTGCCTGTAACACCCACACCGTAGAGCGATTCTGCCCGGCTTCCTGTTTTGAGGTTCAGCAGAGCGTAGCGGTACATCGCAACATCCTGTAGACCTGGGACCGTCGTTCTCCAATCGAGCGCGTCGCGCAAGGGGGCGGATCCGTCGAATTGTTCACCCGTATTAGTCGACCTGCTGACAATCTGCACCAGACGGCCGGGATTATTGAAAGGCAGAGGCGCAAGAAGCACGCTGCGCACAGCGCTGAATATCGCGGTGCTGATTCCAAATCCCGCAGCCAATACCAGAATAACGACGCCGGCGAATCCTAGGTCGTTTAGGATTTGACGGCAGGCCTGCCGCAGATCGCCAAGGAGAGTTTCGAGCGAAACGAGGGGGGCAGATCTGGTCATCGTCATTGGGAATGCTCCAGATAAGGAAAGGTGAACGTATACGGATACTGCAATCGGGCAAGGCTCTGGCTCCGAGTTCGAATATCGAGAAGCCGTCCGATAGGATGATAGACGTTTGGCAATCCTAAATGGATAGATGATCCGAGTGCATGGGGTCATGAACTCCCCGTGCATGAAGATGGCGCAGTGGCGCAATGAGCGCCGTTCTGATACCGGTCATGATCGATCGGAGAAGCAAGAGAACGTGCAACCGAGTCTCCGTTTGCGTTAACAGTGAGATAACCGGCCAATCGGCTGGATCCTGCCCTACGGTCTATAGGTAGGAAGTATATTTTCTTTCAGTTGGATTTTTCTTCT
>CAYTJN010000238.1:0-5167 GCA_964438125.1 uncultured Occallatibacter sp. | reverse complement strand
CGCAAGGCCATGCAGGATATGACCGGCGAGTTATTGAAGTTATACGCCGAGCGGACCACTGCGCAAGGAACTGCCTTCTCAAAAGACAACGAGTTTCAGCGGGAGTTTGAAGACTCCTTCGACTATAGCGAGACCGACGACCAGTTATCGGCCATCCGGGCCATCAAGTACGACATGGAATCCACAATGCCGATGGATCGCCTCTTGTGCGGCGATGTGGGATATGGGAAAACTGAGGTAGCCATGCGTGCGGCTTTCAAGGCCGTGCAGGACGGCAAACAGGTGGCCGTTCTGACGCCAACAACAATCTTGAGTTTCCAACATTTTGAAACGTTTAAGAAGCGGTTCGCTCAATTCCCCATCAATATAGAGATGATCTCCCGCTTCCGTACGGCGAAAGAGCAAAAAGTTATCGTGGAGCGCGTGGAGGCAGGCAAGATTGACATTCTGATCGGCACGCACCGGCTGCTCTCGAAGGACATCAAGTTTCAGGATCTGGGCTTGCTTATTGTGGATGAGGAACAGCGTTTCGGTGTACGCCACAAAGAGCGTCTCAAGCAGATGCGCAAGGAGATTGATGTGCTGGCAATGAGCGCCACACCGATTCCGCGCACGCTACACATGTCGCTGGTTGGCCTGCGCGACATGAGCGTTATCGAGACGCCGCCCAAAGACCGTATGGCGATCCAAACCGTGGTGGCCAAGTTCGACGAGAAGATTATCCGTTCGGCAGTAGAGGTGGAGTTGGAGCGTGGCGGGCAGGTCTATTTCGTTCATAACCGGGTTGAATCGATCTACGAAATTGCCTCGCGGATTCAAGAGTTAGTGCCGGCCGCGCGCGTGGCCGTGGGTCACGGGCAGATGGGCGAGACCGAACTGGAGAGAGTCATGCTGGCTTTCATGCGGCATGAGTACGATGTGCTGGTGGCGACCACGATTATCGAAAACGGGCTCGACATTCCGCTGGCGAATACCATGCTGATCAATCGGGCCGACCGGCACGGGTTGAGCGAGTTATACCAGTTGCGCGGGCGCGTGGGCCGCTCGAATCGGCGTGCGTATGCATACTTACTCATTCCGCCGGAGAAGGAGTTGACTGAGATTGCGCGCAGACGCCTGGCAGCCCTCAAGGAGTTCAGCGATCTCGGTGCGGGCTTCAAGATTGCGGCACTCGATTTGGAATTGCGCGGTGCGGGTAACATGCTCGGCGGCGAGCAGAGCGGGCATATCGAGGCGGTCGGATTTGAGTTATATACATCGATGCTTGAGGCTGCGGTGAAGGAGATGAAGGGCGAGGCGAGCGAAGAGCGGCCGGCGACGCAGCTCAACCTGGGTATCGCCTTGCGCATCGACGAGAGTTATGTGCCGGAGGAAAATCAGCGGCTGCGGCTCTACAAAAAGATTGCCGGAGCGGCAAGCGAAAAGGCTGTCGCCGAGGTACGCGCAGAGATGGAAGATCGTTATGGCGCGCCGCCCGACGCGACGGTTTACCTGCTCGAGGCTTCGCTGATCCGGCTCGAATGCGAACGGATCGGCATTGCGCAGGTCGATCGCAAACGTGCCGAGTTGCAAATACGCTTTACCGAGAATGCGACGGTCGATCCGCAACATTTGATGCGACTGGTGGCGCGCAACGCAAAACGTGGCGCGCAATTCACGCCGCAGGGTCTGCTGAAGTATCCTTTGGCCACGTCGCGGTCCGACGAGGTTCTGCTCGAAATTCACGAACTGATCGCCAATCTGGCGCCGGCGCCGGTGAATGCTTAGACGGTGCGTTTTTGAATATCGGAGGAATATGAAGAGGTTTGTTACTCGATTTGCGATTGGAGTTCTTATGGTTGCCCCGCTAACTTCGCATGCCGAAAAAGAGAACTGGAAGCATCAGTTTGAGACGGTCTCGGACGAGTACTTCGACCAAGTATATTTTCACTACTCACCCACGCAGGGAACGCTTGTCGGTTACCACCAATACGACGGACAGTTAGAGGATTACTCGCGCAAAAGTATCGACGCTGAAATTGCCGATCTCAAGGCATTCGAATTGCGCCTGGAGGCCATCCATCCCGACGCGGCCGCGGCAGATTCTGTTCCGCGCAGTGATCGCGAAATTGTGCTTTCAAATATCCGTTCTCAGTTGCTGACTCTGGAAACGATTCGTCCGTGGGAGAAGAATGCGGATAACTATTCGAGCGCTTGCGCGAATGGCGCGTTCACACTCATGGAGCGCAAGTTTGCATCGCCGGACGAACGGTTGCGCTCGCTGATCGCCCGCGAAAAGCAGATGCCAGCGCTGCTCGACAATGCACGCGTGAATTTAAAGAATCCCCCGCGCATCTTCACCGAGATCGCCATTGAGCAGTTACCGGACATTGTTAGCTTCTTCGAACACGACGTACCGCAGGCTTTTGCCGATGCGCAAGACCCTGCACTAAAGACCGAATTTGCGCAGACGAATGCGGCTGTAGTCGCGTCACTGAATAGCTATTTATCGTGGCTGAAGGTAGACCTGCTTCCGAAATCCAACGGAGACTTCCGCATCGGCGCCGAGAGTTTCTCTAAGAAGCTACGGTATGACGAGATGGTGGATTTGCCGCTGGATAAGTTGCTCGAAATCGGCTGGGCTGATCTGCGCAAGAATCAAGCGCACTTCAAAAAGGTTGCGAAGGAGCTTGAGCCCAACAAGCCACCAGACGCAGTGCTTGAGGAGTTAGGCCGGAATCATCCAGCTCCCGATCAACTTCTCGATGCCTTCCGCGCAACCTTCGACGGGTTGGTGGGCTTCATCCGCGCCCATCATATTGTGACGATTCCTTCAAATGTGCGGCCCATCGTGGAAGAGACGCCAGCTTTTATGCGCGCTACGACCTTTGCCAGCATGGACACGCCCGGGCCCTTCGAGACGCACGCCACTGAAGCCTATTTCAATGTGACGCTGCCCGACCCTAAGATGAAGCCCGACGAGGTTGAGGGCTACATGCATTCGTTCAACGTGGGTACGGTCATTTCAACGGCCGTGCACGAGGCCTATCCTGGCCATTACATCCAGTTTCTGTGGCTGCCGCAGGCACCGAGCAGAGTGCGGAAGTTGCTAGGCGCAAACACCGATGTCGAAGGGTGGGCGCACTATTGCGAGCAGATGATGCTCGACGAAGGTTATGGTCAGCCCGGCGCCGGCGCCAAGGACGAACGCGAAGCGAAGTTTTTGCGGCTGGGCCAACTTCAGGATGCGCTTTTACGCAACGCGCGCTTTATCGTTGGCATCCAATTGCATACAGGCAAGATGAGTTTCGACGAGGCAGTCGAGTTTTTTCAGAAGGAAGGCTACCAGTCGAAAGAGACGGCGATGGTGGAGACCAAGCGCGGAGCGAGTGATGCGACTTATCTCTATTACACGTTGGGCAAACTTGAGATCATGAAACTGCGCGAGGACCTGAAGAAAAAGCAAGGCGCCGCCTTTTCGCTCGAACAATTTCACGATGACTTTTTGAAGCAGGGTTTTCCGCCGATCAAGATTGTGCGGCGGGCGTTGCTGGACGATGATTCACCGGCATTGTGATCAACGAGTGACTAAGGAGATTGCGCAGTGATGGCTGAGATGAGGAAGACGCAATGAGCAAGCGAGTGCGGAAGGCGGTTTTTCCGGCAGGTGGTCTTGGCACGCGATTTTTGCCTGCCACAAAGGTCATCCCAAAAGAGATGCTTGCGCTGGTCGACAAGCCGATCATCCAATACGGCGTTGAAGAGGCGATCGCTTCGGGGATCGAGCACATCATTATCGTGACGGGGCGCGGCAAGGGCACAATCGAGGATCATTTCGACCACAGCTTCGAGCTGGATGCAACATTGAAGAGCCGCGGCAAGCATGAATTGCTGGCCGTATCGCGCGGCGTTTCGTCTCTGGCTCGCATAAGTTATGTCCGACAAAAAGAACCGTTGGGTTTAGGCCACGCTGTTTTGTGTGCCAAGGATCTGGTCGGTGACGAGCCGTTTGCCGTCATTCTGCCGGACGACGTGATCGATGCCGAGGTGCCTTGCCTCAAACAAATGATTGTTATCTTCGACGAAAAGAGCGGCTCGGTGCTTGCTACCCAGACAGTCGAGGGGCCGGGAATCAGCGCCTATGGCGTGTTGGCCGGCTCGCAGGATGCTGACAACTGGCGGCTCTTTAACTGTACCGGCATGGTGGAGAAACCGAAGCTTGAAGATGCGCCTACCAAACAGGCGATCATTGGACGCTATGTGCTGACGCCGCGCATCTTCGACCTACTGGAGCACACGACTCCAGGCGCAGGTGGCGAGATCCAGCTCACCGATGGACTTAGAGCATTGCTCAAAGAAGAAAAAATCTACGGTTACACCTTTGAAGGGAAGCGTTACGACGCCGGCGACAAGCTGGGCATGTTGGAAGCGACGGTCGAGTTTGCGCTTAGACGCAGCGATTTGGGCCCGCAGTTTCGCAAATACTTAAACCAGTTGGAGCTTGCAGGGAGCGAGCTAACAGGCCAGCCGCTAACTCCGGTTATTTAAGATTTCCACTTAATGTTGCAGCCGATTGAGGGACGCTGGTCTTTGAGCGGCGGCTTGCCGGCAAGCACTGCGTCGATGGCGGCGCGCAAGTCCTCGCCGGTGACTGCGATGCCGTTGCCGGGGCGGCTGCGGTCGAACTGGCCGCGATAGACCAATCGAAAATCCGCGTCAAAGAGAAAGAAATCGGGCGTGCAGGCCGCCTTATACGCATGAGCCACCGACTGCGACTCGTCATATAAGTAAGGAAAGACGAAGCCATGAGTTTTGGCTTGCTGCTTCAGTCCGGCGGGACTGTCATCGGGATGAGTCGTTATGTCGTTGCTGCTGATGGCGACGATACTCACCGGCCTGCCTTCGTAGTCTTTGCCCAGGGCCGCCAGACCTTTCTCGATGTGCTTCACATAAGGGCAATGAGCGCAGATGAACATTACGAGCAGAGCCTTCGATCCGCTAAAGTCATCGCGACGAACGATCTTGCTTGTCGTAACATCGGTAAGCGCAAAATCTGGAGCTGTTGTGCCCAACTCCAGCATGGTGGATTCAGTAAGTGCCATTGCCTATCCTCCTATCCTGCTTTAATGATGGCCTTTCTATGTTTCCATTACCAGGAAAGATAGATTACCAATAAATTACCTGCAAG
>CAYTJN010000237.1:0-5259 GCA_964438125.1 uncultured Occallatibacter sp. | reverse complement strand
GGAACTCCGTCTTCGTGTCGTTCCACGCGTAGAGAACCTGATGGCGTTCCGAGGCCAGAAGCAGGGAGCAGCTTTGATGGCTTGCATCTGGATTCGCCACCATAAGTTGCAATGCTGAGAAATAATAATTTGCGATATGCTCGATTTGTTTGATATGAAACCGGCTTGTATCAAAGGCGAAGTTGATCGTAAGAACATCACCTCCGTGACTTGGGTTCACGGCCAAGGCAATGTTGGTTTTCTCAAACCCCGTGCCTCCAATGAAACCTATGCTTTCGGATTCAATAAGGGCGTCGTAGACATGAAAGTTGACGTAATTGAAAGCCGTATCGTACAACTGGTTGCGATCATTATCTAAATAAATCTTCGAATAGGGATAATTGCGATGGGGCATTACCTCCAGTTCGGTGTTGAACGTAGCCAGTGCCAGCTCCCTCCAGCTTCCCGATGCGAGGTTCAGACGGAATGGAAGAGTATTTAAAAAGAGGCCCAGAACCTTATCTTCATCGGCTTCCTCGCTGCGAGTATGCGTAACCATTCCCGTCACGATATCTTCTGTTCCGGATAGTAGAGACAGAACGCGCAAATGCGCGCTCAAAAGAAGAGTGCGCAGTGGAATCTTCAGCGAGTTGGATAAGTCGATAAGGCTATTCCGAAGGCTGGGAGAAACGACAAGCAGGTGATTGCTAACGAGGCCACGCTCTTCCCCTTGCAGGATCGGCGGCAAAAAGGCGCCCGAATACCCAGCAAGATATTCACGCCAGAACGATTTCGTATCCTCGCATTGCAACGCCTCTCGTTCCCGCGCAACTACCTTTGAAAAGGTAGATAGCAGTGGCTTCAGCGTAAGCGTCTTTACCTTGCTCTTCATCTGTAGGTCGTATTCGCGGAACAACTCCGTCTGAAAAGAAGCGACACTCCAGCCATCCAATACTGCATGATGGAAACTTAAGGTGTACTGAAAGGTATTGACACTGCGGAGGTGAATGATGACCCGGAGCAGTGGCGCAACGTTCAGGTCGAACGGTATTGTCTTTTCCCTGTCAATAAGTTCTTCGACTATTTCGTCCTGGACCGGCACATCGAACTCGCGGAGATCCAGGATAGAAACGGGAATCTTGGCCCATCTGTGAACTAGTTGCAGTGGCTCGCTATATTGATGCAAGGAAAAGGAGGTACGTAGAATTGGGTGTTTCTGTGCCAGGGCGTCCAGAACCATTTGAAACGTGTCAGGGTTCCAGTCATGAATCCGCATATGATAGCTGAAGACATCATGATACATCCCTGATTCCGACGAGAACTCATTATGAAAAATCATGCCCATTTGCAGACCGGTCAAACCATACGCATCCTCAATATCGTCGGGTAATAAGGCTTGATCGTCGGTAGAAACAAGCGGCACCGTCAATGTTTTAGCTGACATGAAGTCTGTGGCAGCTGTTACAAGAGATACCTCTACAAGGCTTGCAATAGTTTGGTATTTAAAAAGATCTTTAAGGGAGATAAGCAGGTCTAACTCCTTGGCTTTTGATAAGACGCCAATGGCGCGCATGGAATCTCCCCCCAAGGCAAAGAAGTTATCGTATCTGCCGACTCTGTCCAGCTTGAGCACTTCGGCCCAGATAGCGGCCAGCTTCTCTTCCGTCTCGCCCTCGGGTGCCTCATAGCCGCGCGTCGAATAGGCATCCGTATCCGGAGCCGGAAGAGCCTTGCGGTCCAGCTTGCCGTTGGGCGTCAGAGGCAGCGCCTCCAGGCGCACGTAGGCTGCCGGAACCATGTACTCGGGAAGCACGGCCGACAGGTGGGAACGCAACTGCTCCGCACCTAGAGTCTCTTGTTCTTCGTCGCTTGTGTAATAAGCCACCAGCCGCTTGTCGCCCGGCGTATCCTCGCGCGCAATCACCACCGCCTCGCGCACCGCTGCGTGCTCCATTAAACGAGACTCGATCTCCCCCATCTCGATGCGGAAGCCGCGAATCTTCACCTGGAAGTCGTTGCGGCCGAGGAACTCGATGTTGCCGTCCGGCAGCCAGCGGCCCAGATCGCCGGTCTTGTACATCCGCGCGCCTGCCTCATTCGTAAACGGGTCGGATACAAACCGCTCCGCAGTCAACTTGGGGCGGTTCAGATAACCACGCGCCACGCCCGCTCCGCCGATGTATAACTCGCCTGATACTCCAACTGGAACTGGCTGGCCATGTGCGTCAAGTATGTACGTTTTCAGATCGGGAATAGGGCAGCCGATCGGACTGCCTCCGCGTCTCTCGGTATCGGCCAGCTCCAGCGGTCGGTAAGTCACATGCACAGTCGTTTCGGTAATGCCGTACATGTTGACAAGTTGCGTTCTCTGCTCTCGATTCAGCTTGTACCATGGCTGGAGCGTGGCTACTTCAAGAGCTTCCCCGCCGAAAACCACATACCGCAATCGATGGGATTGCCCGCTTCCGGCTTGTGCCGCGATTAGTTGCCGGAAGGCGCCGGGAGTCTGGTTGAGTACAGTCACCTTCTTTTGGCAGATCAACTTATAAAAATCATCCGGAGACCGCGCTATGTTTTTGGGAACGACAATTAAACGGCCACCATAAAGTAGCGCTCCCCAAATCTCCCACACGGAAAAGTCAAAGGCATAGGAGTGAAAAAGGGTCCAGACATCATTTGCTCCGAAGTGAAACCATGCGTCGGTGGCGGTAAACAGACGCGCGATATTTGCATGCTGGACCATGACGCCCTTGGGCATGCCGGTGGAACCGGAGGTATAGATGACATAGGCCAGATGGCTTGAGTTGAGTCCAATGGAGCCCGGTTTCGGATTAGTGTCGGGCCGGTCTTGCCATGCGGCGGCATTCTCAAGGTCGAGCACCGGCAGCCGGTCAGGCAGTTCGGCAAACAACTCCCGCAGGTGGGCTTGGGTGAGCAGCGCCACCGGCGCGGAGTCATCGAGCATGAAGCGCAACCGCTCGACCGGATAGGCCGGATCCAGCGGCACGTAGGCGCCGCCGGCCTTGAGCACGGCCAGCAGAGCGACGGTCATCTCGAAACCGCGCTCCAGGCAGATAGCCACCCGGTCGTCGGGCTTCACGCCCAGCTCAAGCAGGTAGTGCGCCAGTTGATTGGCTCTGCGATTCAGCTCCGCGTAGCTGAGTTCTTCATCCTCGAAGACTACTGCTACAGCAGCCGGGCTTTTGGCAACCTGCTCCTCGAACAACTGATGAACACACCTGTCGGAGGGAAACTCCGTCTTCGTATCGTTCCACGCGTAGAGAACCTGATGGCGTTCGGCCTCAGGAAGCACTTCAAGAGCGCGCACGGCGGTGGCCGGAGATGTTTCCAGGGCATCGGCCAATGACTCGAGCGCGGTGCGCATCAGTTCGCAGACCCGCATGGGACCAATCGAGGCCGGGGTTTGCGCGATGAGCGAGAAGCCTTCGCCCAGGTCATTGACCGAGAGGGTGAAGGGATAGTTGGTGCGTTCCTCTCCGCGCAGCCACTGAACGCCTTGCCAGGCCTGCATCATCTCTTCCGATGGAGCCTTGTCCGCGCCGGGACTGTGGCGGTAGTTCAACAGCGCCGAGAACAGCGGCCCCGGAGCAGGCACCGCGCTGCAACGCTGCGCCAGCGCCAGCGAGGCATGCTCATGGCGCATCAGGTCGGCCAGCAGAGTGTGGGTGCGCAGAACACTGGACTTCACACCCTCTTCGCCAACCGAGATGCATATGGGAAGCGTATTGATGAACAGGCCCATCACCCGGTCGGAGCCTTCGCCGCCCTGCATGCGACCGAACAGCACCGTGCCGAAGACCACCTCTTCACGCCCCGAGACCTTGGCCAGCACTTGCGCCCAGGCCAGATGGCAGAGACTGGCCGCGCTGACTCCCAGACCGCGCGCATGGGCGCGCAACCGCCGTGAGAGACCATCGTCGAGCGCCACAAACGCCTCCTCGATGCCGCCGCCGTCGCCCCGCACATCGAGCAAACCAAACGGCGCCGTAGGCTCTTCCACACCCCCCAGCATCTTCCGGAAGAAGGCTTCATGCTCCTCCTGGCTGATCCCCAGTCTTGCCTGCGCGACAAGGTTGCGGAAGGGCAGCGGCGCCGGAAGGGACGCTTGCTGTCCAAGCAGATAGGCCTGAACCTCGCCATACATCACCTCCAGCGTCGAGTGATCGCCGGCCAGATGATGCAGCAGTTGCATCGTCAGCCAGCAATCATGGATCGAGTCATAGCCAATGTAGAGGCGCAGCAGCGGCGCCTGGCGCACATCGATGCGGAAGTGGCGCGGATCGAAACGTGCATACAGTTGCTCGGACACATCGCCCCACGCCGGATCGACTTCAATCTCCTCAATGTGCAGTTTCGCCTTGCGCCAGACCACCTGCACCGGCTCGGACAACCCTTCCCACTCGACCGCCGTGCGCAGAATGTCCTGGCGGTCAACCACCGACTGCAGAGCTGCCGCGTAGCTGTCCAGCCGAGCCCGAGTATCGAAACTCATCAGGCTGAACAGCAGGTAGGCGTCGCCCTCTCCGCCCATCAGGTGGTGGAAGAGAATGCCCTCCTGCAACGGAGCCAGCGGATAGATGTCCTGCACGTTCGCCGTGCCGCCCGGCACCAGATCGACGATCTTGTCGATCTCCGCCTGCGTCAAATGCATCAGAGAAAGCATCTCCGGCGTGATGAGTTCGGAAGCCAGGGGTATCCGGTTTGCCGGAACCTCTATCGCGGAAGTATCGGTATTGATGGTGGCGGCAAGAGCGGTCACGGTGGGGGTGGAGAACAGGGTTCGCACATCCACCTTGAATCCGTTGCGCCGCATGCGCTCGATCAGAGTCACGGCCAGCAGCGAATGCCCGCCGAGTTCGAAGAAGTTATCGTGTCTGCCAACTCTGTCCAGCTTGAGCACGCCGGCCCAGATGGCGGCCAGCTTCTCTTCCGTCTCGCCCTCGGGTGCCTCGTAGCCGCGCGTCGAATAGGCATCCGTATCCGGAGCCGGAAGAGCCTTGCGGTCCAGCTTGCCGTTGGGCGTCAGAGGCAGCGCCTCCAGGCGCACGTAGGCTGCCGGAACCATGTACTCGGGAAGCACGGCCGACAGGTGGGAACGCAACTGCTCCGCACCTAGAGTCTCTTGTTCTTCGTCGCTTGTGTAATAAGCCACCAGCCGCTTGTCGCCCGGCGTATCCTCGCGCGCAATCACCACCGCCTCGCGCACCGCTGCGTGCTCCATTAAACGAGATTCGATCTCTCCCAGCTCGATGCGGAAGC
>CAYTJN010000236.1:0-5264 GCA_964438125.1 uncultured Occallatibacter sp. | reverse complement strand
GCGTCTCCTGGGAGAAGTAGAGCATGACGTTGCGCAGGAAGATGATGTCGAAGCGATCGTCGCTGCGGTTGAAAGGGAGCGGTGAGGAGCACAGGTTGGCCTGGCGGAAGTTGCACATCTTGCGGATCTCCGGCTTGACCGTCCAATCTTCGCCGACATGATCGAAGTAGCGAACCACGAAGCGCGCGGGCAAGCCGCGGTTGATTTCGATGCGGTGGTAGCACCCGGAGTGGGCTCGCTCGACCACCTCGGCGCAGATGTCGGTGCCCTCGATGCGGATGTTCCAACTGGCGAGCAAGGGAAAGTGTTCGAGCAGGAGCATTCCCATGCTGTAGGCCTCCTGGCCGGTGGAGCAAGCCGCGCTCCAGATACGCAGACCGCGGGCGTAGCGGCGGGACTCGATGAGCTTGGGCAGCAGATCGGTGCGTAGCAGTTCGAAGGGACGGCCATCGCGAAAGAAACTGGTTTCGTTGATGGTCATGGCTTCGGCGATGGTGCGCTCGAGGACTGGGTTCTTTCTGATCTTGAGGTGCTGAATGAGTTCTTCGAGGCGCGTCATGCCCTGGTTGCGCAACACCTTGGTCAGACGCGTGTCAAACAGGTAATCGCGCGATGGATCGAGCACATTTTGCGAGAGCCCGAAGACGAGTTGACGAAGATAGCCGTAGTCGACGCTGGACGAAGTTTGCATCACTAGACCACCGATTCCCGAAGCTCGCGAGCTTCTAAACGGGTCCGGCTGGTGAGCCGGAGTATCTCAGGCGCGATGGCGCCGAGCGGGAGGATCTTGTTCGCCAGACCGGAGTTGGCCACGGCGCCGGGCATGCCCCAGACTGTGCTGGTTGCCTGGTCCTGCGCAATGACGCTGCCATCGTGTTGGCGAATCACGCGGCAACCCAACATTCCATCGGAGCCCATGCCCGTCAACACGACAGCCAGCGCGCCCGATCCATAGACCGCTGCCACCGAGCGGAAGAGCACATCGACGGCGGGCCGGCAGTGGCCTTCCGGCGCGCCTTGATTGAGGTGCAACGTGGGCGGCGAGCCGATGCGGCCCGCGGCCATCACTTCCATATGCCAGTTACCCTTGGCAATGTAAATGACGCCGGCGCGCACCGGTTCGCCCTCGATGGCCTCATGCACCTGCAAAGGACAGCGGCCGTTGAGGCGCTCGGCGAACAGCCTGGTGAACATCTCCGGCATATGTTGCACAATCAGGATCGGAAGCGGGAACTCCGCCGGTATCGCCGGGAGAAGAATATCGAGAGCCGCCGGGCCGCCTGTGGAGACGCCGATGGCAAGGGCCACCGGCACCGAAGAGATCGGCTGAGCTTTGGGCAACGGTGCGGCAGCAGCAAAGAGCAGACTGCGCGGAGGGCCGGTGGAAAGAGGCTCCGGCTGGCTGGTGAGGGCTTGAATCTTGGGAATCAGATCCAGAGACAGCGCCTTGACCGCCGCTTCACGGGAAGATTGACCGGCCGGTTTGGCCACATAGTCCGACGCTCCGCAGGCCAGTGCTTCGATGGTCACCTTGGCGCCGCGCTGGGTCAGCGAACTGCACATGATGACCTGCGTCTTATAACCCCGCCCGCGCAACTTTCTCAGTGTGACTAGTCCATCCATCACCGGCATCTCCACATCGAGCAGCACCACGTCGGGATGAAGACATGCGATGGCGCTCAAAGCCGATTCTCCGTCAGCCGCGGTGCCGGCCACCTCAAGGCCGGGATCGGTGGCCACAACCGAGCGCAGCAGACTTCGCATCACTGCGGAGTCGTCCACAATTACAATTCGGATGCGGCGGCCAGGGGCCATCGTTTCAAGCCTCCACAAGTCCGAGCATGGCGAGCTTTTCCGTCAGAGCCTCGTTGTCGAAGGGCTTCATCAGATACTCGTCGGCGCCGGCATCGAGCGCGCGGATGATGAAATCGTTTTCGGCCTCGGTGGTCACCATCATCACCTTGACGTCGTCAAACCCCTCGGCGCGCAATTGTTTGAGCATCTCGAGTCCATTCATGACCGGCATGTTCCAATCCACCAGAGCGAGATCGAAGGGCTCGCCTGAATTCAACTGGTCCATACCCATCTGGCCGTCTCCGGCTTCTTCGCAAACGATTCCCTTCTCTTCGAGCAAACCGCGCAGGTAGCCCCTGACGAAGCGTGAATCGTCGACAATCAAAGCTCGCATGGCCACCTCCGAAGCGAGAACGCTTTAGGACTCTTCACTAAGCGGCTCGAGTTGCGCTCAACCGCATGGGGTCCAGTTGCTCGGGGTCCAGCATGACGAGCAGACTGTCCTTCAGTTTGTAAGCGCCGGCAAATAACATTCTCCGGCGTTCGTCGAGAATGGAGGGGTTCGGTTCATGGTCGGCCGAAGAAACAGTGAGAACCTCGCCAACCGAATCGACCAGCAGGCCGAAGCATCCGCCCGAACTTTCCAGCACCAGGATGTCCTGGGTTCCATCTTTTGGCGGAAGTCCGAGCAGTTGACGCAAGCTCACTGTGGTCAGCACGTCGCCACGATAGTGAACAAGTCCGCCAACGAACGGAGGGGCCAGCGGAACCGGTTGAGGGCGGGCCGATCCCACGATCTCAAGAATGTGCGTGATCGGCACGCCGAACAACGTCTGCGCCACACGCACTGAACACATCTCCACCATGCGGGCCGCCGTCTTGTCCTTGCGATTCAGTGCAACTGTCGCTGTGCTCATGCCACGATCTCCGTTGTCTGGTTCCATTCGGTCTGCGCCTCTTCTCCGACGGGCAGAGGGGGCACGCTGCCCAGATCGACCACCCCAGTCACATGGTTCTTGAGCAGCGTCACGCCGCCAGTGCGCTGCACGGTTCCAGCCTCGAACAAATCCCCGCCGGCCGCCACGTCGAGCACATGCGAGACGGCAATGCCTACATGACGATTGCCCTCGCGGCAAACGACAACGATAATCTGTGCTTCGGAGCCATCCTGCGCATCGATATTGCCTTGCGCAGCGGCGAGCACTCCACCCGAGTCCTCGACCGGCAGCAGTTGCCCGTCGAAGTTGAGCACCGGCCGGTAGCCGATGTATTCAATGCGCGAGAGTGGTAGCTGTTCGATACGAAGCACGTCTCCCAGCGGCACGGCGGCCTGGCGTCCGGCTACTTCGACCAACAGGTATTCGAGACTCTTGGTCCCTTCGGTCTCGCTTTCAGCATTGTGTGCGGCCTCTTCTTCGCGTGTGGTGACTCCCGCTTTCAAGGCAATCGATCCAGGATCGAGAATGAGCGCCAGGTCGGCGTTGCCGAGGACGGTGGCTCCAGAGAAGAGGCCAATGTCTTTGAGCACCGCCGAGAGAGGCTTGACCACGATCTCTTCCGGGTCGGCCAGTCCATCGACCACAAGGCCGAAACGGCGGCCGTCGGCGTCGAGAACGGCGATGAAGTTATCGCGCTCGGTGGCGAATTTGTGTTCCACTCCGGGCATCAGCAGCCGGTCGAGAAAGATCAGCGGTAACAGCTTGCCACGCAGACGATAGAGAGGCGCGTTCTCGATCCACTCGATGGCTGCGGCGGCGTGTTCCGGAGGAATATGCACGAGCTCAGAGAGCGCGCCTTGTGGCAAGGCAAAGCTCTGATTCAGGCTGCGGACAATCAGCGCGGGAATGATCGCGAGGGTGAGGGGAATCCGCAATCGAAGTGTTGTGCCTTTTCCGGCGCGGGAGTCGATCTCGACCTTGCCGCCGATTCTCTCGACGTTGGTCCGCACCACATCCATGCCCACGCCCCTGCCGCTGACGTTGGTCACGGCCGCGGCGGTGGAGAAGCCGGGCAGGAAGATCAGTTGCAAGAGTTCGCGCTCGGCCATGTGGGCGGCGCGCTCTGAAGTGATGACGCCGCGCTCGATGGCTTTTTGCCGGACCTTTTCTACGGCAATGCCGGCACCGTCATCGGAGACCTCGATGATGACGTGACTGCCCTCTTGCGCCGCCCGCAACTTGAGAATTCCCTCCGGATCCTTGCCGGCTGCCAGGCGCACATCGGGCGGCTCGATGCCGTGGTCGAGCGAGTTCCTCACGGCATGGGTGAGCGGGTCTTTGATGGCTTCGAGAAGACTCTTGTCCAGCTCCGTATCCTGCCCCTCAACCTGGAGGCGAACGCGGCGGCCCAGAGACTGGGATAAGTCGCGCACGATCCTCGGCATCTTGGAGAAGATGTTCGAGACTGGCTGCATCCGCGCCTTCATAACGCTCTCGCGCAAGTCGGCGGTGACCATGTCCAGCCGCCGCGAGAGCAAGGTCATGTTGGGATCGGCCGAGGTAGCCTGCAGGACCTGGTTGCGGGTGAGCACCAGTTCGCCGACCAGGTTCATCATCCGATTGAGCAGGGTCACATCGACCCGCAGCGTGCTCTCGGCGGCGGTACCCTGGGCGCGCGGCCGGGTCGGATCATTCTCGCCCTCCGCGGCTGGTTTCGGCGCCGGCGCGGTTGGAAGAGGCCCAGCAGGTTGCGCGGGAGCAGCAGAGGAAACAGGCTCGGCCGAAATGGGCGCAGAGACCGTGGTCTCGACAGGCGGAGAAGCTACGGCGGAACGGGCACGACTCCTGGCATGAATTGGCGCATGGGCCGGCCGTTTCGCTTCTGCCTGCGCCGGACGCTGGAGCTCTTCGAGACGACCGATAAGGGTCGCGTCATCGCCATCGCCTTCCGCGTCTTGTGCTTCGATTGTTTTTAGGATGCCGCGCAAGCCGTCGAGTAATTGCAAGAGTCCGGTAATGATCGGGCCGTTGGCGGTCAGCTTGTTTTCGCGCAACAACCCCAGCAGGTTTTCTCCGGCATGTACGGCGCCGAAAGCGAAGCCCAGCGCGTCAGCGCCACCATCGATGGAGGCGCGCCCGAGAACCTGCACGAGCGTCTGGTTACCGGCTCTTACTTCTCCGTGCTGGGGGTGTCTCCGATCGTCGGCCGGACGTTCACCGAGCAGGACGACCGCACCGAGCGCAACGCGCCGTACGCCGTCATCAGCTATAACTACTGGCTCTCGCGCTTCTCGCGCAGCGCCGACGTGCTGGGAAAGGTGGTGCGCATTCACAGCGCCGCGCTCACTATCATCGGCGTGGCGCCGCCTGGCTTTTTCGGCGAAACCGTCGGCGCCGCGCCCGATGTCTGGATTCCCATGATGATGGAGCCCGCCATCAAACCCGGCAGCGAGTGGCTGCATGACGACGAAGCCGCGGTGGAGCGCGTCATGTGGCTGCAAGTGATGGCGCGGCTGAAACCCGGCGTCACCC
>CAYTJN010000235.1:0-5348 GCA_964438125.1 uncultured Occallatibacter sp. | reverse complement strand
CCAGGGGCGAAGTGGCCAACACCCTCGAAGAGGCCTCGACTGTAGCCCGCAAGCTTTTTGCCGAGGGTGCCACTGGCGTTGTTGTCAAGGCTCAGATTCACGCCGGAGGCCGCGGCAAGGGCGGTGGCGTCAAGGTGGCCCGCACCCGCGAGGAGGCTGAACTCTATGCCAAAAACATTCTCGGCATGACGCTGGTGACACATCAGACAGGACCGTTGGGACAGAAAGTTCAGCGCCTGCTCATCGAAGAAACTGCCTCTATTGAACGCGAACTCTATCTTGGAATCGTTCTCGACCGGGCGACAGGCATGCTGGTTTTCATGGCCTCACAGGCCGGCGGCATGGAGATTGAAGTGGTGGCCGCGAAGACTCCCGAAGCCATCTTCAAGGAGACCATTGACCCGGCTGTAGGCTTTGGCGCATGGCAGGCGCGCAAGCTGGCCTTTGCCCTTGGGCTCAAGCCGACGCAGATCAACGCGGCTGTCGCCTTCCTTCAGAGCCTCTATAAGGCATTCATTGAATCCGACGCTTCGCTGGTCGAAATCAATCCCTTTATCACCACCACCGACGACAAGCTCCTGGCGCTCGACGCCAAGATCACGATCGACGACAATGCCATCTTTCGCCACGCAGACATCAAGGCTCTTCGCGATACCGCTGAGGAAGATCCACTCGAAGTGGAAGCCAGCAAATATGCGCTCAACTACATCAAGCTCGACGGCTCGATCGCCTGCATGGTCAACGGGGCCGGCCTGGCGATGGCGACGATGGACATCATTCAATATGCCGGCGGCAGCCCGGCCAATTTCCTCGATGTAGGTGGCGGCGCAACGCAGGAGCAGATCGAGCACGCTTTTGAAATCCTGCTTTCCGACGCCAATGTGAAGGCGATTTTGATTAACATCTTTGGCGGCATCCTGCGCGTGGACCGCCTGGCTACGGGCGTCGTGGCTGCGGCTCACAACTTGAAGATCAAGGTGCCGATCGTGCTGCGCCTCGAAGGGACAAATGTCGAAGAAGGTCGGAGGATTCTCAAGGAGTCGGGCCTGAACTTTCAGGTAGGCGAAACAATGAAAGAAGCAGCGGAGCTTGTGGTTGCCGCGGCGAAGGAGAAAGTAGCATGAGAACAAAGGATACTGTCCTCGTCGTCAAATGCAAGACCGATGGCTGTGATACTCCTTTATCGCTCGGCGGGCCGATCATCCCAGCTCCCTCGCAAACCAAACCCAATATAGAGCCACACATTTTTTTTGACCGCATCGACCTCACTTGTCCTTCTTGCGGAGTTCTGCATACTTATGAACGAAGTGATGTATTTGAGAAGGCCACAGAAAAATCCTAGGAGATTGAAGAGATGTCCGTTTTGGTCGACAACAATACTCGCCTTATCGTTCAGGGAATTACCGGTAAAGAAGGCACCTTCCACGCCATGAGTTGCGCGGAGTATGGTACCAAGGTTGTCGGCGGGGTAACGCCCGGCAAAGGCGGCACGACGCATGAAGGCTGGCCGGTCTTCAACACTGTGGCAGACGCCGTAGCCGCAACAGGCGCCAACGCGACGATGATCTTTGTACCACCGCCTTTTGCAGCCGACGCCATTCTCGAAGCCGAGGACGCGGGGATTCCGCTGATTGTCGCCATCACCGAGGGCATCCCGACGCTCGACATGATCAAGGTATGGGCCAAGCTCAAGAACTCCAAGTCGCGGCTCATCGGCCCTAACTGCCCCGGCGTCATCTCGCCCGGCAAAGCCAAGATCGGCATCATGCCCGGTCGCATTCACAAAGAGGGCTCGGTCGGCATCGTATCCCGCTCCGGCACGCTGACCTATGAGGCCGTCTATCAGTTGACCCAGAGGGGCATCGGCCAGTCGACCGCGATAGGCATCGGCGGCGACCCAATTATCGGCACCACGCACATCGACGCGCTTCGCCTGCTCAATGACGACCCTGAGACCGAAGCGATCATCCTAATCGGCGAGATTGGCGGGGCGGCGGAAGAAGCTGCCGCAGCGTTCGTCAAACAGCATGTGAAGAAGCCGGTCGTCGGCTTCATCGCCGGACAGACCGCGCCTCCCGGCCGCCGTATGGGTCACGCAGGCGCCATCATCAGCGGAGGTCAGGGTACTGCCTCTGACAAGATGAAGGCCATGGCCGCAGCGGGGATTCATGTGGTCGTCTCGCCGGCCGAGATCGGTGCAACGTTAGCCAGAGTGATCGGCAAGGGCTAAGCGCCTCTATTGTTTCGACCGCTGCCGAAATGGCCCGATCACGCTCGTCGCCCCAACCCGCGCAAAACTCCCCGGAAGCAATTCCTGAGGACGGTAGTGTTCCGCCCGAGCCAGCCGCCTTGTTCCGAATCCGAACCCGCATAAAGTTGGGAAAAAAACCTTCGCCAATCGGTCACTTGCTGCCTTTTCCGGTTGAGCGCTTGCCGGAACCGGCCTAGCCTCCGATTGAAGGCAATTGGCTCAGGGATCGCGCGTAGTTCTGTTTACGTTCGTTTTGCCGCGCCTCGTTGCCGGATGATTTCCAAAGCTGGTTCACGATGCGGAGAATCGAAGCGAGATTGCCAATTGAGCTGACGGGCCATTTAACTGAAGTCGCGCTTGGTTGCCAGCGGATGCTGGAGGAGAACCCGTCCCATCCCCAGGCCCTGGTGGGGATCTGCCTGGTTGCGCTGGCCAGCGAGCAGCCGGAGGCCGCAGTGAAGATGGGCGAGGCCGCGGTCGCCGCCGCCCCCACGATGGCCGCCGCCTGGGTGGCGCTGGGTCAGGCGTTGAAAGCCGCCGGACGGACAAACGATGCCGAGTGCGTGTACCAACAAACTCTTCGCCTGGACGCCAAGAATGCGCTCGCTCATATGGGTCTGGGCGAACTGCTGCTGGCAACCGGACACCCCGAGCAAGCGACGAGTGAATTCGAATTGGCGCTTCGCCATCAACCTTCGTTAGTTGCCGCGCGGATGGGCATGGGCCACGCACTCGCTGCAATGGGGAACGACCGTGAGGCTCTCAAGCACTACCAGCTAGCGTTGGCAATGCGCTCGCGTTTGCCGGAGGCCGAATTTGCCGCCGCGTTTGTGCTCACGAGGATGGGAAGGCTGAAGGAAGCTGAGAATCGTTATCGCCGGGCGCTGGTGCTTCGCCCGGATTTTGCCGCGGCATGGGTGAATCTGGGCTGCATGCTGCGCGAACAGGGGCGCGAAGTCTTCGCCGAAGCTGCCTTGCTTCGAGCCGTCGAACTGCATCCAGAGATGCTCTCGGGCTGGCTAAACCTTGCGGTTCTTGAGCGTGAGCGGAGGCGCCCGGAGCAGGCTGAGGAGTATCTGCGCAAGGCTTTTGCCCTGAAGCCGGAGCAAGTGGAGACCCAGATCGCCTGGTGCCAGTTTCGTGCCGCCGAGGGCGACGCGGCCGGCGCATGGCAGTGGCTCCGCTGGGCTCTCGCCCGCGAGCCGGAAAATGCCGAGGCTGTGAATATGCACGGCATTCTTCTCAACAAAGAGAACCGCTTCGCGGAGGCCGTTGAGATCTTTGAATGTGCGGAGGCTTTGGGAAGCCATGCTGCTGCTTCTAACCGGGGAAACTCCCTTCTAGATATGGGGCGAATGGAAGAGTCGCTGCGAGCGCACGAGACCGCAGTCAACCGCGATCCCACACACCCCGGAGCGCTCTACAACCTGGCCCTCACTCGCTTGAGGCTGGGCGACTGGCCCCATGGCTGGCGGAGCTACGAGGCCCGCTGGCGCTTTCGCGAGGTTCATCGCAGCCCGAGGATTTTTCATCAGCCGCGCTGGCAGGGTGAGGCGCTAGGCGGACGCAGAATCCTACTTCACGCGGAGCAGGGACTGGGCGATACGATCCAATTCTGCCGCTACGCCACTTTGGTCGAAGCTCGCGGAGGAGTAGTGGTGTTGCAGGTACAGGAGCCGGTCCTGCGACTGATGGACTCGCTCGCCATCGTACGCGCCGGATTGGCCGAGACGGCACTGCTGGGCGTCAACTCGCCGGAGTTTGATCTGGAGTGCCCGCTGATGAGCTTGCCCGCTGTCTTCGGTACATCGATAGAAACAGTTCCATGGCAAGGTGCTTACCTGGGCGCTAACGTTGAGCTTGCCTTGGAGAAGCGCTTTCGAACGCCTTATGTTCGACCCGGTCTGACTCAGCCGCTCCGCGTGGGCATTTGCTGGGCCGGTAATCCCCGTTATAAGGCTGACGCACGGCGTTCCATTCAGCTGGCTACCTTCCTCCCTCTGCTCCGCATCTCCGGTGTCACCTGGATCTCATTGCAGAAAGGGCCGGCAGTCGAACAGTTGGCTAAGCTACCCGGCGAAGTTTTTATTTGGGACGGAGCCAGCCGGGACAAGGATTTGGCCGAGACCGCTGCCCTGGTAGCCACACTCGACCTGGTCATTACCTCCGACACATGCATCGCCCACCTGGCCGGAGCCATGGGAAAGCGCGTCTGGATTCTCTTGCCCCACCTGGCGGACTGGCGCTGGATGCAGGAGGTCGACACAACACCGTGGTATCCGACGGCCCGTTTGCTGCGACAGCGCAGGCCCGGCGATTGGGCTGAAGTCATCCAGAGGATTGTGTGGGAGTTAGGTGAGTTGGCCGCAACCCGGAGTAAGGGTCCGACCCGCGCGATTAGATCAGAATCTCTGACATCGGGGATCACGGCTGCTTAGCTCAAAACTGTTCTTGACTCAATTTACTCTATCGTGTAGAGTACTCCATGTTGCGAATCGCTGGGTCCGCACAAGGAGAAACGCTATGACAGAAGGCTCTGAAGAGATGGAATTGAAAGACAGGCTGAGCCTGATCGAGAGCATGATCGCTGAGGGCCGCCGCACCACGGAGAGCTGGGGCTGGATCTTTCTTTTCTGGGGATTAGCCTACTATGTAGCTATCGCATGGACGGCTTGGGGTCATTGGCCGTGGGCCTGGCTGGTCACGATGACGGTCGCCTCGGCTGTCTGCTGGACCTATGTTTGGAGACAAAAGAAAGGGCGGCGTGAGCGGAGGCCGGGAACAACAGTGGGCCGGGCCATCTTCTCGGTGTGGGCCGCGATGGGAATATCGATGTTTTTGCTGCTGCCGGCTCTGGGCTTTAGCGGGCGGTTTAACGAGAACATTTTCGTAGCAGTGGTCGCAGCTATGCTGGGCGTCGCAAACGGGGCCTCGGGCATGATCATCCGATGGAAGGCGCAGCTTTGGGCCGCATTCGTCTGGTGGGTGGCAACTGTGGCGGCGTGCTTTGGCACAGAGGAGCAGAGCACCATCGTATTTCTAGTGGCCATCTTCCTCTGCCAGATCGTCTTTGGCGGTTATGCGATGAGCTGCGAGG
>CAYTJN010000234.1:0-5374 GCA_964438125.1 uncultured Occallatibacter sp. | reverse complement strand
GGTGGAAGTGGAAGAGCTGGTCCGCGAGATTGCGCGGGCCCTGGTGGATGAGCCGGAAGCCGTTGAAGTGGAGAGTGTGGGCCGCGAAGAAAACACGGTCCTTAAACTCCGCGTCGCGCCGGCGGACGTGGGAAAGGTCATCGGCAAACAGGGGCGCACAGCCCGCTCGATGCGTACAATCCTGGGAGCGGTCAGCATGAAGATGCATCACCGCTACACGCTCGACATCCTCGAGGAAGACGAGCCCTGAGAGCGCTGCCGATCCATCCGGCCCTCCGCAGGAGGCAGCGATGACCGCGCCCGAAAACTGGACATGGTTAGCGCAGATTCGTCGGCCGCAGGGACGCAAAGGCGAAGTCTTCGCCGACCTTCTCACGGATTTTCCTGAAAAATTTGCCGTACGCCAGCGACTCTGGCTGCTCCCTGACTCCGCGCTTGCAAAATCGGCCAAGCTTCAAACCGGCGTCGCTCCGCGCGAGGCCGAACTCCTCAACCACTGGTTGCACAAGGGCGGCATCGTGCTGCACTTTGCCGGCGTTGATTCCATCACGGCGGCCGAAACTCTCAAAGGTCTGATCGTGGCGATTCCGAGTTCAGAGCGAGCCGCATTGGACGAGGACGAGGTCTACATCGGCGATCTGATCGGCTGCACAGTTGTGGATGTGGCTGGCGCCGGACCGGTGACTCTGGGCGAGATCGAAGAGGTAGACCGGACAGCCGGACCAGTCGCCCTCCTGGTACTCCACGGCGCGGCGGGCGAGGTTCTGATTCCCTTTGCCAAGAGCTACCTGCGCAAGATCGACATCAAGGCTAAGCGCATCGAAATGGCATTGCCCGAGGGGTTGATCGATCTGAATGCGCCGGGGAAAACCCCGTAACGCCCGTGGCCTCTACTCGGACTCCATTCGGATCGCCTCCAGCAGCCTGCGGTCTTCTTTACTGAGACTGGCGCACTTTAACAGATCCGGCCGATTGGCCAGAGTCTTGCGCAACTGCTGCTCCCGGCGCCAACAGCGAATCTGGGCGTGGTCGCCATTCATGAGCACCTCCGGCGCTCGCAGGCCATCAAACTCGGCTGGCCGAGTGTAGTGCGGATAATCGAGCAGCCCGCCGGCGCCGTGCTGCGAGCGCGGAACGCCATCTTCAGATGTCGCGATCTCGGCGTCGGCAACTCCAAAGCTTTCAAATTCACCTGAGGCCTCATTGCCCAGCACGCCGGGAATCAGACGCATCGTCGCATCCACAACCACCGCAGCGGCCAGTTCGCCCCCGCTGATCACATAGTCGCCAATCGATAGTTCAAGGTCGCAATAGAGTTGGTTGATGCGCTCATCCACGCCTTCGTAGCGGCCACAGATCAGGACGACGCGATCGAGCGTGGCCAGTTCGCGCGCCATCGCCTGGTTGAACGGCCGGCCCTGAGCGGAGAGGAGGATGACGCGTGTCTTCGATGCTTCCGCCTGAGACAAACGCTCTGCCTTGGGCTGAATGCCCAGCGATGCCAAGGCTTCGGCCAGCGGCTCGGGTTTCAGTACCATGCCCTCACCGCCGCCGAAGGGACGATCATCCACGGTGCGATGGCGGTCATGCGTGAAGGCGCGCAAATCGTGCACACCCACCGAGACCAGCTCCTCGGCCAGGGCGCGGCGCAAAATTCCATTCTCGAAGATTCCGGCAAAGAAGCCGGGGAAGATGGTGACGATCTCAAACCGCATACTCATCGATGATATAGCCAGATTTTCCGCGCACGAACCAGCCCCGATGTGCTTTACTGTTGGGCGATAGTTATGGCCGACTTTGAATCGTTGCTAAACCGCTGGCAAACCGCCGGCGTCCTGGATTCGGTGGCTGCAAGCCGCATCCGCGCCTGGGAATCGGAACAGAAGCAACCGACCGGGTTGCGCTGGCAGGGGCTGGTCGCGCTCATCCTGGGAGCGATCATGCTGGCCTGCGGCGTAGCACTGTTTGTCTCTGCCCATTGGGACCAGATCAGCCCCAGCCAGCGCTTTGCTGTGGTGCTCGCGATGGTGAGCCTCTTCCATCTCGGCGGCGCCTTTACACGCAAAAGCTTTCATGGCCTCGCGACTGCCCTGCACGCCGTGGGCACCCTCTCGACCGGCGCGGCGATTGCCTTGGTCGGTCAGATCTTCAATATTCAGGAACATTGGCCGGCTGCGGTACTGATGTGGGCCATCGCCGCGCTGGCCGGCTGGGCGCTGCTCCAGGATGAAGCCCAGCAGACGCTCTCCCTTCTGCTCTTTCCGGCGTGGATCGTATCTGAGTTTGCGTACTCCGCCGAGGGCCGCATCGGCGAAAACGTTTATAACGGCCGATTTCTGATCGTCTGGGCAATACTCTACCTGACTTTCTTCATTGGATCGGAGCGGAAGATTCTTCGCGGTGTTCTTACCGCGGTCGCGGCGATTGCCTCAGTCTCGGGAGTCTTTCTTCTGTTAAATGGATGGAGTTCGTGGGGCAGTCAGACTTATCTGCCGCTCGGTCTGCGGACGTGGGGCTGGATTGACATTGCCGTGCTGCCAATCCTCTTCGCGGTCTTCAGATTCCGTAAGAGCATGTTCCCGGTAGTAACGGCGATTGTTTTTTCGGTCACGCTGCCCTGGTGCCAACGGGCTTTGACGGAGACCGGCCAACGTTACGACGGCAGCCACTGGTCCTATGCTCGCTACGAGCCTAATCTCGCCGCCCACGCACTGGTTGCGGCCTTCTCTGTCTTCATCACCTGGTGGGGCGTGCGGCAGAGTTCGAAGACGCTGGTCAACCTGGGCATTGTGGGATTCGCGATCACGGTGGGCTGGTTCTACTTCAGCGACATCATCGACAAGCTGGGCCGCTCGCTGGGCCTGATCGGGCTGGGCATTCTCTTTCTGGTCGGCGGTTGGGTTTTGGACAGAACGCGCCGCAGGCTGGTCGCCGCAATGGGCAGATCGGACATCTCCGCCGGGGAGGCGCAATGAAAATCTCCAAAGCCTCTGTCGCGCTGCTTGTGGTGCAGTTGGCGCTGGTTTCTTCGATCGCGGCCAAGTATCTTTACGAGCGTGCCAAGTGTCCGCGAGTTTGGACGCGCGCGGCGGCCTACGATCCAGACTCGGTGATGCGCGGCCGTTACCTGAGCCTGCAACTCACAGTGGACGGCTGCCAAAGCACGCTCACATCCGCGCTCCGTGCCCGCTTCCCGCGCAACGCCGATGGCACGACTCGCCCGAGCGGGTTCACACTCGGCTTGAACGATCGCGATCGGTTCCGCGCCAAGCTGAAGGTCGAAAACAACAAGCTAGTGGCGATCCGAATCCCCGAGGCTGATCTCACTTCAAAAGGCGTGGATGTAATGGCAAACCCGGGCGACTCCTGCGACGCCATTCACATCGCCGAGCCAGTCAACTTCTATATTGCCGAACACGCGGCGGACCCGACACCACACAAACAGGGCCAGGAACTATGGATCGAAGTCACCGTCCCACACAAGGGGCCGCCACGGCCTATTCAACTGGCTTTGAAGCAGGACGGCGTCTGGAAGCCGCTGGCCTTCCAGTAACCAACCGCGGTTTGCCGGTGCTTTCGCGCCCAAAAAACTTCAGCGGCGAGACGGTCGGTCAGCGTGCCTTGAAAGGCCGAGCGGGTGGGGGCTGATCCGCGCCCACCTGACCCGCCTTGATCTCGGCGACAAAGAAGTTCTCCCCGTGCGTGGGGCTGCCGGAGAGACGGCGCAGCATAGCCAACTGACCCACGTGAGTGAGTGCATCGGCGATGGGAGCCTGAAAGAGTTGTTCGGCGGACGCATGGAGCGGTTGATCCGAGGCGAGATACCCGTCCAAGGTCTGAAGCGACTCGAAGAACCTGCGCTGCTCGTCTGCCCAGGCGCGCGGCTGGGTCGCCTGCCAACGCCCCTGGCCGATGGCCACGCTGAGCGCCCACTCGATAAGGTCGCCCATGTGCGCCAGGATCTGCACCGGCATGCGGCCGGCGCCGGCGAATCCGGCAAAATGGTCAGGCGCGCCTTCCAGAGCCCGGGCCGCTCTGTAGGCTAGGGTAGCAAGCGTGTGCCGCAGCATTTCGCGTTTCTCATCCATACGAGGAACTATAACGCAAGGGGCACTTGGCGCTGGCGTTTTTTCTCTGAGGATTCGTGCCTCAGGGCAAGCGCCTGAGGTTTTGGCCAGGATTTCACTTCTTTGACAAGTATTCTGCCGAGCTTGCCTGGGTGAATGCGCGGTCACTTCCGACTTGGCGACGAAACACCAACTGCAAAGGCTTGCGATAAGATTGTGACTCTCCTTATGGTCTTGGACCCCCAAAACTTGGCTATACTCGCGTTGAAGCTCTTATGGGTGACAAGATTGCGTTATTTCCCAACGGCTCGCGTATTTGCCATCCGTGAAGCCCCATTCATCTTGCTGCGCATGTATTACCGGCCGTACGTACACGATCCCGTATTTTTCACTTGCCGGTGTCGCTGACAGAGTAGTCGGATTGGGAGAGGTTAGGCGGCGTCCGGAGCCTCCGTGCTCTTCAGGCCACTTCCCATCATTTGACCGAAGAGGATTCTGGGCATTCGGCGGGAAGCACATCGTCAGCAACCAACTGGCGGGCGATTTGTCTTTGACCCTTCAGGTCGTATTCAAACAGCCAAGTCTCATGCGAAAGGCCGCCGGCCAAACCTGATGCCTTCACGTAGAGATTGTCGCGTTGAACATCTCTACGGACATCGCTTGGGTAAACGTAGTCACCAGCATTTGCAGCAACCGAATCTTGGTCGCTTGTCGAATAGTGTAAGTCAATCCTTCCGCCCGGCATTTGCGATCCACTCACGGTAACTTTCGAGCCGTCTGTGAGCGTCAATGATGTCGCCCAAACCCGCGTGCGGGGCGTGGAGCCTGGCATTGATGAGACTGGAATACAGGCGGCCGCACGATATTGATCAATTAATTGGGAATGTGAAACAGCCCGGTGACAAGAAGTCGCGCAGCATGCGATTACAACAAAGAAGAACAGCCTAATTACAGGCATCTTCCTCACTGGCGGTTGGATTGGACTGGAAACTCGCATGCTATCGCGAGTCTGATTGTATACCGATTGGTTTGGGCCGACGGGCCGATCATGTCAGCTTCCAGCGTACCGGTCGCCAACACCTGAATTACCCCATCTCCGCAATTACTTGTTCATAAATATTTAGGGCGGCAGTTCGCATTTCCATGACAGAATGAGGAGTTCTCGGGCGAGAGAGCGTCTTGCGCCCTTCTTAGGCAAAGCCATCTCGAAGGCGCCCCGGTCGAGTTAAGTGGGCGCGGCAGGCACAAGGCCTGTCTTTTGTAGTAAACTTAAAGTTCTGAGTCCATCAGCAGGAAAATGCCATGTC
>CAYTJN010000233.1:0-5447 GCA_964438125.1 uncultured Occallatibacter sp. | reverse complement strand
TTGCAACAAGAGCCTTAAGGTAGTCTCGAACCTCGGCGCCAGTAAAGCTCCTGGCATCGGCAACCGCGCAGACCTCTGCGTATACCTTGTCCCATGATCGCCCGATGCGCTTGACCAGGAAGCGCTCCAGCACATTCAAACTACTATTGCGCATTTTCTGGCGCTTTCGCCGGATGTGATTTGCACTCTCGTTGATCTGATCTCCTTGCACGTCCAATATGACCGCCTTATCGCGAGGCGTCTTACTCGCCCAGGTGCGGTTGGCCTTGGGGCGCTCGAAGACAATCTTGTCTACATCCTGTCGCATTGGCTTCCTTTCATGCTTGGTCCTACGCCGCGTAGCTCCTGCCCTTCCAGCTTACGCGCTTCAGGATGTGAACTTCGTACCAACTCCGAATGAGAAGTACGACGAACAGCGGCAGTCCCAGCGGTGCGATAGCGCAATCGACAAGCGGAAAATTGGACTTGGCTACACGCCCGTAGAAGCGAAAGAGATTTCGCACCCACAAAATCGCCAGTACCCAGCCCGCGCCAAGCCATTGCAACGAGTGGGAGCTGAAGCGCGCGTTCCATAGCCAGATAGCCAGCACAGGCAACAGGACGAGAAGGCCGATGTCGACAAGACGCCAGAAAGCCAGCGCCAGACAGTTGTCAAAGAGCAACGCCAGATTCTTGCTCCACCCCTCGACCATTGCCGCGGTCGAGCGGTACATACGCGTTGAGAGCGCGTCCGGCGCAAAACGAAAGTGCAGTCCAATCTTGCGTCGCTTGGCGATGAAGGCCAGTTCGACGTCTTCGAGCACCTTCTCCGCCACTGCGGCGTGGCCGCCGATGCGGCGGTAGGCCTCCCGCGCCACAAGGATAAACTGCCCGTTGGCTGCGGCGATCCGTTGGTTAGGATCGGAGACTTTAGCCGGAGGATAGGCCAAAGACAATTCGCAAAAGACCAGTGGCATCAGCGACCGTTTCACAAGCCCTTTTACGATCTGTCGCGGCGAGTAACTCAATAAGCCTGCGTTGTGCCGCACGGCCTCATGCATTGCGCGGCGCAGGTCGCCTGGCTCGTGAATCGTGTCCGCGTCGGTGAAGAGCAGCCACCGCCCCCGAGCTCGCTTTGCGGCCGTCCAGACGGCGTTGTTTTTGCCCACCCAGCCTGGCTCCAACTTGTCTGCCTGGATCACCGTGATCCCGGCAAAGCTGTGGGCAATCTCTTCCGTCCGGTCAGTCGAATCGTCGTTCACGACGATCAATTCCCAGTCGCGGCCAAGCTTGAATGTCTCTTCAGACTGGCTGATCAGTGAGTCAAGGCATAGAGCGAGACAATCTTCCTCATTACGCGCCGGAACAATGACCGTCAGTTCGATCAGCTCATCCGGCTCTGGCTGGGCGAAGACTGTTCCCGGCGCCGCCTCCCACGTCAACGGGGACGCCAACGGGGTGTCCGATAGCCCAAGCACCGGTTTGAAACCCGCCCTGCCAACCTGGCCGATCCCCAGATTCTTTTCCATTCGTTCTCTCGCTTTCCTGCGGACCCTTCCGCTCCGTATTATAGGGACGTGCGACTCACTCGGTTCTTCTCTTCCGCTTGTCTCGTTCTGATGGCACTTGCCTCCGGCTGCGATCGGGGCGCGCATCCGGCCCAGACAGGAAGAGTAGCTCCGGATTTCACGATCTCGGACGGCGCCACAACAGTCCACTTGGCCAGTTACCGGGGTCGAGTGGTGCTGCTCAACTTTTGGGCTACATGGTGTCCGCCGTGTGTTGAGGAGATGCCGGCGCTGATCCAACTCCACCACGAGCGTCCGGATCTGGCCATCGTGGCCGTCAGCATCGACGAAGACCCTGAAGAATACAGCAGGTTTGTCGCGCGCCGCCACGTGGACTTTATAACCGTTCGCGACCCCGCTCAGACGGCTGCCCGACTCTTCCACACCGAAGGGTGGCCAGAGACCTACATCATCGACCGGGCAGGCATTATCCGTCGCAAAATCGTTGGCGATCCGGATTGGTCGAACCCGGAAATCCGCGCATTCCTCAAAGGTATGTAGATTCTTGCTAATATCTCCTTATGACCTCAGTGGAGATTCACTTTCGCTATGCCGCACCGCCTCCGGAGGCGGTGATCTTTGCGCTGGCCAAGGCGCGCGAGGTCTACGGAATCAGGCAGCTCAAGTTCGACCATGTGGCCCGTACCCTCCGCGTGGAGTACGATGCAACCCGGCTTGACGCCGCCGACGTGGCCCATCTCGTGCGCGAGGCAGGACTCGATGTCGAGGCTGAGCTGCCGCTGATTGCACCGGCCCCGATCCCCGATCCAACGCCAGCCGCCTGAGCTTCAGCGGGGTCTCCGGCCAGTGGTCTTAGTTTGCCGTGGTGCTAATTGCGCCGCTTGAAGAACCCTGATATTCTGTCTATGGTTTCGTTAGAGACCAACCGTGTGCGCCCGTAGCTCAGTTGGATAGAGCGACTGGCTACGAACCAGTAGGTCGGGAGTTCGACTCTCTCCGGGCGCACCATTCACCTCCCAGTCCGACCCCCTCTTCAAGATCTTGTAGATTGTCCAAGACCCCCCTTCCGACAACGGCCAAAGCTCCTTCTGGGCAACACAACCGCGAAGCAAAGAGGGCGAAACGCACATGCGCCTCGCCCTCTTTGCTTGAATCGACTTTGACCTCTAATAGAGCCGGAAGTTGATCTCGATATTGACCATCACAGGAACCGGCTTGCCTTCTCTCATAGCTGGCCTGAACTTGTACTTGCGGACAGCTTCCAGGGCCTTCTCGTCCAGCCCCATACCGAGCGGGCGCACAACACGGGGATTTTGCGGATTACCTTGCGCATCGACGATGATTGAGACGATGCATACTCCCTGATACTTGGCCCGGCGCGCCTCGTCTGAGAACTCTGCCTGGACGTCGTTGAGCACAACCGGCACCGAGACGCCACCGCCCACGCGAAAAATTCCGCCACCGGCGTTGCCGCCCTCTCCCGGACCATAGCCGTTGCCTGTCCCTGACCCCAGCCCGCCGCCAGATCCCGTTCCCATGCCGCTACCCGAGCCCTGGCCGTTGGACTCTAGCTGAACGTTGACCGAGTTTTTCATGCCGATATTAGGCAGCATCGGATTGTCCGGCAAGGTAAGTTCTTTTTGGACATTGATCGCCGCTTCCATCGGAATCTTCGGCTTCTCGATCGCCTGCACCTGGGGAGGGACAACAGGGTTCTTTTCGAGTTTGGGCAGCTTGCCTTTGCTGGGATCGATGACGCTGTGGTCACCGCCGCCGCCGCCACCACCCGCCTTGTTGGCCGCCGGTGCCCCTTTGAAGTCTGTCAAATCGATGGTGGCCATCGAGGTAGGCTTCGCTGAGGGAACAATCTTTTTTACAACGAAGAATAGGAGGACGAGCAAAACCAGCACGTTGATCGTCGTGGCGATTCCCCAGGCCCAGGGATTGCGCTTGACCGCCATCCGGTCCGGAACCGGAATCGGCTTTGAAGTCAGTTCCAGCGGAGGATAGTGGGGCGGGAAGAAGACGTCACGGACGCTCTCGTAGAGATCGACCCAGATCGGCCTCTCCTTGATGGGGATTCCGAAGGTCAAATCAAGTTCGGCACCCCCCACCGTGGGTCGGGACTCCGAGTCGGGCTGGGTGAGCAGATCGTTTGCCATATCGTCGGCTGGTTCGGTGACCTCTATGTGCTTGGCTTGCCGTCGGAAGGAGAAGGCGACATCCGTCGGTACCGCCTCTCCATTATGCTTGACATCGCCCGATTCTGTCTTGTCCGAAAGCGCCTCTCGATCCGTGGTCTCATATTTTGGCGTAGTGGTGCTTCCCATAAGCAATAGACGGAGGCCCTTCTCACTCGTTATCCTCTTCGTTAGCAAAGAGCATAAAAAATATCAAAGATCTCGCCGGCCCTCCCCGTATCGTTAGCCGGCGGCTGGCCTTTTCTTTCCCGCCATTTACACTAGAAGCTGAATCGGATTGGAAGAAATCAGGGAGTAACGATGTCCTCTGCACCGGAGTTGAAGGCGACTCTTACCTTGCCTCAAACAGCCTTCCCAATGAAGGCAAATCTGCCCCAGAATGAACCACTCACGCTCGCCCGCTGGGCCGCGATGGGGCTCTATGAAGAGCTGCGCAAGGCAGGTGCCGGCCGGCCGGCTTACATCTTGCATGACGGCCCGCCCTATGCCAACGGCCCTATCCATCTGGGGCATGCCCTCAACAAAGGACTGAAGGATTTCGTGGTGAAGTCGAAGACTATGGCCGGCTTCGACGCTCCCTATATTCCCGGCTATGACTGCCACGGCCTACCCATCGAGATCAAGGTCGACGAACACCTGGGCCGCAAAAAGCTGGAAATGCCGGTGCCGGAGGTGCTTGAAGCCTGCCGCGCCTACGCGCAAAAATATGTGGACCTGCAAACCTCGCAATTTGAGAGAATCGGTTGCTTCGGCCGCTGGCAGAAGCCCTATAAGACAATGGCCCGCGACTACGAGGCCCGCACCTTGGAGGCCTTCTACGGCTTTCTCGAGAAAGACTTTGTCTATCGCGGACTCAAGCCGGTTTACTGGTGCATTCATGACCGCACAGCCTTGGCCGAGGCCGAGGTCGAGTACGACCAGCACACCAGTCCGGCGATCTTTGTTCGCTACCGGCTCACCTCGGACCCCGAGGCGATCGACCCGGCCCTCGCTGGAAAACAGGTTTCGACGATCATCTGGACGACTACGCCGTGGACCTTGCCTGCGTCATTAGCCGTAGCGTTTCATCCTGATTTTGAGTATGTCGCTCTGGACTGCGACGGGGGCGTTTACATCGTCGCGAATGAAAGGGGTGGCGAGGTCATCCGTATTTGTGACCTAAAGAGTAGAAGGGAGCCCAATCGTCCGGCGTCACAAGGTGACATTATCGCCCGCTTCAAAGGCAGCCGGCTCGATCGCGTCACCTTCCAGCACCCTTTCCTTGATCGCTCCATCCTCGGCGTTAACGCCACTTACGTCACAGCCGACACCGGCACCGGCGCGGTCCATACCGCACCGGCTCATGGCGCGGACGACTTCTATACCGGCCAGCGTTACGGACTCGACCCCACTTGCCGCGTCGATGCGACCGGTCATATCCATGTTGACCCGATTGCTTGGAACCTTGCCACCCCGCCCGCCTTCGATGGTTTGAAAGTGTGGGCCGCCAATCCGGTGATCCTGGCCATGCTTGAGGAACGCGGCGCGCTGCTCGCTGTAAACGACCTCGAACACTCCTACCCGCACTGCTGGCGCTGTCATAAACCGGTCATCTATCGCGCCACGGAGCAGTGGTTCATCGGCATGGAAACGCCGGTGAAGCGCGCCGACGGCACCGAGACAACTTTCCGCCAACTCGCTATCGAAGAGATCGACAAAGTGGTCTGGGATCCGGCCTGGGGCAAGGAGCGCATCACCA
>CAYTJN010000232.1:0-5537 GCA_964438125.1 uncultured Occallatibacter sp. | reverse complement strand
CTGCTCAGGACCTACCTTGAGAGCAACCTGCAGCGAATGATGGACAATAACGTGCGCATGAAGTATATCGGGCGCATTCACGAGTTGCCTGTCGAGGTCCAGGAGAAGATGCGCTGGGCGCAGGAGGCCACAGCGCGCAACACCGGCACCACGCTGACCTTGGCGCTGAATTACGGTGGCCGTTCGGAACTGGTGGACGCGTTCCGCTCGCTGGCGGTGGAGATGAAGCAAAAGCACTTGACCCCGGAGCGTATCACCGAAGAAGACATTCACCGCCATCTCTATACGGCGCACATGCCGGACCCCGATCTGCTCATCCGGACCTCAGGCGAGATGCGACTGTCGAACTATCTGCTGTGGCAAGTCGCTTACACCGAGATTTTCGTTACCGAGCGGCTGTGGCCCGACTTCCGCGGAATCCATCTGCTTGAAGCCATCGCCGACTTCCAACGCCGGGATCGCCGGTTTGGCGGCCTGGGCGTGGGTTGCGGAGAGGTGGAAGAAGATCCGGAACGGATCAAGATAGTAGCGAGTTGAGTACTTTGGTTCGCTTGGTAGGCACTTTTCGTAGACCACTGCATGGACATGATGCTAGTTTCTGACGAGGAAATGCAGGTGGGGGATTTTACATTGAAAAGCACTTTATTGAAAATCGAAACGTCGGCCGTGTCACAGGCGGCTAAACAAGAGAATCCATCGGTAAAAACAAAGCGGTTAACCCAGCAGTCGCGCTTCTGGCTCAAGGAAGCATTAGCCCAGCGTGGCGAGTCGGCGGCCTTCCTTCATTGGCTGGGCACAGACAGCGGAAAGCACGCCTGAAATCCATCCCCGTTCGGTCCGACGGGGAAGTCCGTAACGATCGAAATCCATGGTTCCATGGTCTCGATGCCAACATACCCCGCTCCAGCGGTGTATGCTCACCTTTGGCATGAAACGCATTATTACCGCACTTATCCTGATTCCCATGGTCCTGGTCATGGTATTTCTGGGGCCTAAGGAACAATGGCTTTTTACGTCGGCCGTAGCGGTCGTTGCAGCGTTAGCCGCAAACGAATTCCTCTCCATGGCGAAGAAGTCCGGGGCGAGCCCGCCGCGTATTGCGGTGCTGATCGCTATCTTCGCGCTCTTTGCCGGCAACTTCGCGTGGCCCGATCAGACGGCTGCCATTCTCGGCATGCTGAGCCTCGCTCTGCTGGTTTATTGCACCTTTTCCCGGCCGGTTGAACAGATGATGGCCGACGTCTCGACCTCCATCTTCTGCCTGCTCTATCTCGGATTTACCCTGATCGCCCTTCCCGCCCTGCGCGAGCAGACGAATGGCCCATCTCTCGTGGCCTTCCTGCTCTGCGCGGTCTGGGCCGGAGACTCCACTGCTCTCTATGTTGGGCGTGCCTGGGGAAGGCACAAAATGGCCCCCAACCTGAGTCCCAACAAGACCTGGGAAGGCACGCTGGGCTCGGTTGCCGGCAGCCTGCTGGCAACTTGCGGCCTGCTCGGACTGGCACATCTGCTGGCGACGCAATGGGATTCGGCCGTGCTCTCTTACCCCGAGGATGTGTGGTATTGGCTGGGTCTGGCCGTGGTGGTGAATGTTGGTGCGCAGGTAGGAGACCTGGTCGAATCCGCGCTCAAGCGCTCGGCAGGGGTCAAGGATTCGGGCTCGCTGCTGCCCGGCCACGGAGGCGTTCTGGACCGCATCGACGCCCTGATCGTGGCCGCCCCGGCGCTGTGGTACGCCCTGGTAATTCATCAGTGGTTCTGACGTCAGGATCACAGATTCGATCAAAATTGGCGCGTAATGACCTGGAGGGTTGTTTATGCACCAGGCTTCCATCGTTGTCAAACTCGACTCCGAGGTTCAAGCTCGTCTGGCGGCCTTGGCGGATGATCGCAAGCAGCCTGTTTCCGAAGTAGCTGCGGAGGTCATCTCCATGTACCTCGCGCCCGATAGTTGGGAGCACAAGCATATCCGTGCCGGTCTGGCTGAGTTGGAAGCGGGCCAGGGTGTATCGAACGAGCGCGTGATGGAGTGGCTGGACAGCTGGGGTACGGAGTGCGAGTTGCCTGCGCCGAAATGAAGATTCGCTGGTCGCCCACAGCGGTTTCAGATCTCGTATCGATCCGCAACTACATCGCCCAGGATAATCCTCGGGCGGCGCGAAAGGTCCCGAATCGAATCAAGCAATCGATCAGTCGTCACATCGACTTTCCCTTATCGGGTAAAGCGGGTCGAGTGCCGGGGACACGCGAAATCGTCATTCCAGGAACTTCCTACATCGTCTCTTACACGGTTCAAAGTCAGGAAGTGCTGATTGCAGCCGTGCTTCATGGAAGACAGAATTGGCCGGAGTCATTTCCCGGAGTCATTTCTCTGACCGTTTCATTGGCGACTGAGACCTGGGGCTCCCCGCGATCGCCCGAGCGATAATTAGAGTACGAGGAAAACATAAACATCTTGAAGCGACTCGCCATACTCGGCTCCACAGGCTCCATCGGTCAAAGCACCCTCTCCATCGTTGAACAGTTTCCCGAACGCTATTCTGTCGCCGCGCTCGCCGCCGGACGCAACCTCGACGAAGCCTTTGCACAGGCCGTTCGCTGGCGGCCTCAGATCGTCTCGTTAGCCACTGAAGAGCTAGCCGGCCAGCTTGCGACCAAGCTTAAACAAGCAGGCGTTACGGGCATCGAATGCGTCCACGGAACGGTGGGGACAATCGACTGTGCGACCCTTCCCGAGGCGGACTTCGTTGTATCGGCCATCGTCGGCGTTGCCGGTCTTGAAGCCACCCACGCCGCCATTCTCGCCGGCAAGCCCGTCGGCCTGGCCAACAAGGAGTGTATGGTTGCCGCGGGCGAAATACTCACCGCGGCTGCTCGTGAGCGCAACGTCCCCATCCTGCCCATCGACAGCGAACACAACGCCGTCCATCAGTGCCTCCGCGTCGGCGCGCACGGCGAAGTCAAGACCATCTGGCTCACCGCTTCGGGCGGGCCCTTCCGCAAGCTGCCGCTCGACCAGTTCGCCAACATCACCCCCGAGCAGGCGCTTAAGCACCCTACGTGGGTCATGGGCCGTCGCATCACAATCGATTCCGCCTCCATGCTCAACAAGGGGCTTGAAGTCATCGAGGCCTGCCGCCTCTTCGATGTGACGGCGGCACAGGTGCGGGTCACTGTCCATCCGCAGTCCACCGTTCATTCGCTCGTCGAATACGTCGACGGCTCCATCCTGGCCCAGATCTCCGTCACCGACATGCGCCTGCCGATTCTCTATGCGCTCGCCTTTCCGGAGCGGCCGGCCTCCACGCTTACATTCGACCTTGCCGCGCTCAGCCATCTGGACTTTGAGCCGCCCGATTTGGAGCGCTTCCCCTGTCTTCGCCTGGCTTTTGAGGCAGCGGAAAAAGGCGGCGCGCATTGCATCGCCTTGAACGCAGCCGATGAAGTGGCCGTCGAAGCATTCCTGGCCCGGCGCATCCCTTTCATGGGAATCCCGCGTACAATTGAAAAGGTGCTCGCGGCCACTCCCGAGACGCACCCGGCCACCATTGCCGAGGTGCTCGCCGCAGACTGCGAAGCGCGTCAAACTGCTGGTGAATTGTTGGCATAAAGCACGGGGAACTCCGCTCTACACAGCTTGCGTTGACGCTTTATCGAGGGAAAAACCGCAAATATATGCATGAATTTCTAGTCTCCGTCGTCGCCTTTATCGTGCTGATTGCCGTGATGGTTCTAGTGCACGAGTTTGGCCATTTTGCCGTTGCCAAGCTCTGCAAGGTCCGCGTCGAGGCGTTTTCCTTGGGCTTCGGGCCACGGCTATTTGGCTACGTGTACGGGGGCACCGACTACAAGGTCTGCCTGCTTCCCCTGGGCGGCTATGTCAAGATGGCGGGCGAAAACTTCAGCGAGCTCAGCGACGCGGCGACCGGCACGGCCACCGTTGCAAAGGTGAATGATCCCGGAGCGCTGACATCGCATCCCCGCTGGCAACAGATGCTGATCGGCGTGTCCGGCCCGGCCGCCAACTTTGTTCTGGCCTTTGTGCTCATGATCTTCTATTTCGGCTGGATCAACGAGGTTCCCAAGGTCGAGGTCAAGTCAACGACAGTTGAATGGGTCGTTCCCGGCTCTCCAGGGGCTCAGGCGGGCGTCGAACCCGGCGACGTCATTCTGCATTTCGCCGATGCCGATCACCCTGATTGGGAGAGAATCTACGAACGCATTACTCTGAACCCGAACCAGAATGTGCCCGTGGTTGTGGAGCGTCGCGGAGCCATCCTGCAACTGAGTCTGCATGTTCCAATGAGCGCCAAATCGGACGACTTCGACGTCACCGAGATAGGCATTCTGCCTCAGTTCACATACGATCCGCTCGGCGTCAAAGAGGTGACGGCGGGCACGCCGGCAGAGCAAGCCGGATTGCGCGCTGGAGATGGAATTCAATCCGTGGACGGCCTTCCAATCCATACTGTCACCACGTTGCTGGCGTATATGCAGTCCGGAAATGGAAAGCCGCTCTCGCTGGTGGTGGTGCGCAACGGGGCCGCGCTGGCTCCGATCCTTGCCAAACCGATCAAACTGGAGGGGGGCTGGAAGCTCGGTTTCGTACCCACCCAGATTCCGACTCGCCATGATCCGCTGCCCTTCGGCAAAGCGATTTCAAAGTCCACCGCCTTCTGTGCGGATAAATCCTTCATGATCTTCGAGGTGCTGCGCGGGCTTTTCACGCACAAGGTTGCTGTCTCCCAGCTCGCCGGTCCAGTGGGCATCGCCCGCGTGGCCGGGGATGCGGCCGAGATGAAGAGCCTGTCGGTGATCCTGGGGCTGGCGGCAACAATCAGTCTCAACCTGGGCATCCTGAATCTGATGCCGTTCCCGATCCTCGACGGGGGCATGATCCTCTTCCTGCTGATCGAGAGCACGATCCGGCGCGAAATCAGCATGGTCGTTAAAGAGCGAATCTACCAGGCGGCGTTTGTGGTATTGGTGATGTTTTTCGCGTTTATTACCTTCAACGACGTGGCCAAGCTGCCCTTCTTTACCCACATGAAGCCGTGAATCCGGGTCTCGGAATTTGCGGGATGCCGAATGCCTTTGATTGCTGCGATTTAGGTGCAACCGGCGGATTTCGAATCCGTAACTTTGTTAAATTGAGCCGACAAAACCCGAAGAAACCCGAGGAAATGTGGAAAAGACCGCGTTCCACGTGGAAAACTAGTACGAAATTCCCTGCGTTATCAGACACCGAGAGAACGTTCCAATGCCAGTCACGACCGAAGTTCGAGTGCGCTATGCAGAAACCGACCAGATGGGAATTGTCTACTACGCCAACTACCTTGTCTGGTTCGAGATTGGCCGCGTGGAACTGCTCCGAGCGTTAGGGTTTTCTTATAGTCTTTTGGAACGCGAACACCAATGCATATTGCCCGTGATCGAGGCCCGTTGCCGCTACCGCTCCCCGGCCCGCTACGACGACCAGATCATCATCGAAACCCGCCCCGCCATGCTGCGCGGCTCGGTGCTCAAGTTTGCCTATC
>CAYTJN010000231.1:0-5562 GCA_964438125.1 uncultured Occallatibacter sp. | reverse complement strand
CAGCAGGCGGCGCGTCTGCGTCTGCACGTCGTCGAGCGAACGCATCAGCACATGGTTGGCAAGCTCCCAGGCCAGCTTCACATCGGCCTCGGTCGCCTCGATGTATTCGAGCGTTTCGCCATCCTCGGTGCTGGTCCTGATCTCGCGCTGATGCTGATAGAGCAGTGTGATCGCCTGGATCAGCGTAAGGAACTTCATGTGATCGCGGCGCGTGCGCGTCATCGCGTCCGGGAAGCCCTGGTCTTTCAGGTGCTCGATGACTATCTGCACAGGGCGCAAGAGCCGCTGCGCGTTGCGGTGCAGGCCGATGATTTTGTTCTGCCGCATCCGGCTTCTGAGTCCTTCAAGCGTTTGCGACTCACGCTGCTTGCGATGGATGGCCCGCGTCTGCTCGCGGTCTTCGTTGACCGTCAGCACAAGGCAGCGGTTCATCAGCTCCTCGTCCACGTCGTGCGCCGTGGTCGTGAGGAAGATCATCACCGGCCCTTCGACCACGTACTCATGCGTGACGTGCTTGCCGCTTACCGGGTCTTTGCCGGTGCTGGCGATATTCAGCTTGCCTTCCGACTGCAACAGCTTCAACGGATAGCTCGCGGCCTCCGCTCCCTGCTGCTCGGCGATGGCAAGGATTTTGTGTTTGAGATTCTTCTGGCCCATGTAGAAGAGCGCCTGGCCGGTCATGGCCGTGTAACTCTCCCGGTGCTCTTCCGGCATGAAGTCCAGCACCGCTTCCATCAGCGAACTCTTGCCCGCCGATGACGACGACTGCACAACGACGGCCAGCGGCTTCGCCAGCAGGCGCGATACAGCGGCCAGATAACTTACTTTCTTGTTGGTCTCCTCGCCCACTGCGCCGCATCGCTCGAAGTCCTCCAGCACTCGATCCAGCAGACGCGGATCGCGCAACAGGTCCATGGCGGCCGTCTGCTCCTCGGCCGTCATGAGCGACGTTTCCTCCTGCGGCGCAAGCGCCTTTGCGATGCGCTCCCGCTGCAGTTCCGCGAGCGCCGTCCACAACTGGCCCACTTCGCGATGGATCGTGTCTTCCTTCCCCGCAAGCTCGTGCGCTGCCTGCTTCACGAACGCCGCCCGCTGACGGAACGCTTCCATGTCCAGCGTGTCGCCGTGATAGCAGAACTCACCGCGCACATTGTTCCCCGAGACTTTTACGTTCACCCGCATCTGGCCCCGGCTCGTGCATTTCTCGAGGCCCAGCACGCGGTACACGCGCGGCCCGATGGTCACTGTCACTTCGCCGTCCTCTACTTTCACCTGCGGCTCATTGGGCGCAGTCATCGGCATGGGCCGCGCGGCGGGCTCTTCTAAAGGCACAGCATTTACAGCTAAAGAAAAAGCTCTCTGTTGTTGCTGGAGAGGCTCGCTGGCAACAGGCACAGGCACCGGACCTGGCTCTGACTTGGGCATGGGTTCCTCGATGATTTTTTCCTTAGCTGTGTCTTGGCCTTCCGTTGGCGCCACCGCGATTGGCGGCGCTGCGATAGGTGCCGGTGGCTCGGCCACGATCACCGGCACGGGCGCGCGGCCTGCTGGCCGCGGCCCTTTGCCCATCCATGCCGCGCCGGTCAAGAGCACTCCCAGCGCCTTCGTTGCGGGCTGCGTCACGCGTGCGTATTCGTTGGCGTCCAGACCCCGAGGGAACTGCACGCGGAAGCATTCGATACCGATGCCCATCAGTTCGTCGGCCAGCTTCGCGGCGGCTTTGTCGCCTGCCTCGTCGCGGTCGTAGGCGATGTACACACGCTTCGTGCCGTGCTTCTCGAAGGCCGCGCGATGATCGGCTGTGAAGCCGTTCACTCCGTAACTGGCGGTTACATTGCGGTAGCCAGCGCACCAAAAAGTCAGCGCGTCTATGAGGGCTTCGCACAGGATGATGTCCTTCGATGCGATGAGGGATTCTTCGTTCCACACGCCCCGATGCTCGCCGGGAAGATACAGGTGGTCCGGCGTGCCCGCACGCAGGTTCGGCGTGATCTTCCGCCCGTACATCTCGACCACTTCGCCCGAGAGATTGAGCACCGGGATAACCAGCGAACCATTGAAGTGTTCGTGCCCAGGCTTCTGGTTGCGCAGGATGCCAAGCTCCTTCAACCGCGTCCGCTGCGCCTCGCCGGCGGCACGGTTCCACGCCGGCAGATGCAGGCACAGAGTGCGGTTGGCGTAGCCCAGCTTGAACCGGTCGATGATCTCCCCGGATTGAAGGCCGCGCTTGACCAGGTACCGCTCCGCTTCCGGCGAGTCTTTGAGCGTCCGGTGGTAGTAGTCCACCACGATTCCCAGCAGCTTTTTGTCGTCGGCTGTGGCGTCGATGAGTGGCGGCAGCTTCCGCACCGTGCTGGTTTTGATTGGCTGGATCGGCCCGGCAGCTAAGGGAAAATGGTCCCTCTTCAACAGCTCCAGCGCATGATGGAAGCTCACGCCCTCGGCCCGCATCACCCACAGGATTACGTCGCCGCCTTCGCCGCAAGCCCCCTTGCAACTCCATACATTTTTCGCCGGATCGATGTTCAGGCTGGGGTTCCGGTCGTCGTGGAACGGGCACAGGCCGATCAGCTCCTTGCCGCTGCGAACCAGCTTGATTCCCCGCGCCTCGGCGAGCCGCTGGATGGATACTTCCCGCTTGATCCGCTCCTTCACCTCCGGGGGAACATAGGGCATTGGCCTCGCCGCCTCTCCGCCGTTTCCCGGCTTTTCCGGAAAACCTGTCAAGAGGTTTCGCAGGAAAATATTCGGGAGAACAACTGAGTTGCAAAATAACGTAAATTACGTTATCAAGTCAACGGGAGAGTGTCTGCCGATGGAAACCTGCCCTTACACTGACCTCATCATGGCGCGGACCAACACACACAAGTCGCCTCAAGCAGAGGCATCGGAGAGCGTCGGCCAACGGCTGGCGCGGCTGCGCAAGGAACGCGGCTGGACCCAGGTTGAGCTGGCCGAACGGCTCGGGATTATTCAGTCGCTCATCTCCGACTATGAGCGCGACCGGCTGCGCCTGAACCCCGCCATGGTCGTCCGGTTCGCCGCTGCGCTGGAGATCACCACCGACGAACTGCTCCAGCCCAGCGCCGCGCAAACCCCCTTGCGCCGCAAGCCCAGCCTGCGCGTTCTGCGCCGCCTGGAGAAGATCGAGCGGCTTCCCGCGCATCAGCAGAACACCCTCCTCAAGACCATCGACGGCTTCCTAAAAGGCGTCGCCGGATAGCCGCTCCGGGCCGCGTTTACACGCGGAAACGCTCCGGTTCCCGATGCAACCGTAAAAAGCGCACTCGGCCCACAAGCTGCGCCGTTTCTGCATGATCCCATCTGCAACCGGATTGGTTGCAAACGCAACCCTTTCAGGGATGGAGTGTCGAGATACAGCCGACGCGAAGCGGCGTGCACTTCTGCACGTCTCCGGCAACACGCCGGACGGAGGCCGAACCGCGCTCGAACAGCGTCGGACACTGTGCGCATTGCGTCCGATCTGCGTTCGGGATTGCGCCGGGATTAGGCCTGCGTTGCGCATCGGCGCAAGGGATGGTGTCTACGCTCCAACACGACGCCGCGAGCGCCACGGAAGCCGCCTGCGCCACGGCGTTGCGTGCTTCGTGGCCGCACCTCACCGCGCCGCTGCTGGCCCTGCTGTCGCGCACGGATGCTACACTGGCCCGCCGCCGTCGCCCTGGTCATGTGGAACATGAGAAAAAGACATTTTTCTCATTGCTGCAAAACAGCCGCAGCAGAGCCGTCAGTCAAGGCCGCGCGTTCTGTGCGCGCCGCGTGAGCGGTCGGAGCGAAGCGCAGAGCCTTTACGGACGGCGCAGCGGAGGCTACCGCGCGTGAGCGCGTCTGCGAGGCTGATTGTGCCTCGCTCCTTTGCTTCGAACAGGTTCCCGCCACAGCAACCGCAAGTTACTCCCGCAGCAACCGCGAACCGTGTGTTTTTTCAACTTAGCCGCCAGCTTTCAACACGTTCCCGCCGCAGTAACCTGCGGCAACTTCGCAGCAACCCGCGCGGGGTGTTGTGTCCTCCCTAATTCCGATGCCGTAGGCAGCGCGCCTTTCACCGGATCGCGCCTCGGCTGTTTACAGACGTAAACACGCCACAAGCCGCCCCAGAGGACGGCTTGCGGTTGGCTGTACTACACGGCTCACTGCGGCTGCGGCACCTTCCGGGCTTTCACGTTGGCGACAGACAGGATCACGAGGCGGTAACGTGCATAGGGACTTGGATGCCCCCAGCCGGACATGCCGATCACCTTGCCGGATTGATCTCGTAACAGCCCGGACGGGTCCCGAGTGGCACCCGGCGGCACAGTGGCGATCTCCAGTTTGCCGGTGAGCTCGGCCTCCACATCGTCATACTTCGGATAGTCCCAGACGCGCTTCCTCGTGCTCTTGTAAACCGAGCTCGTGTACTCCTGGAACCGCCGTAGCTCCCCATCCTGGCGAAGCGCATCGCCGCTTACGTTGTTGTCTGGTCTACCCGCGAACGTAAGCAGGACGGCTTCATTGCAGCCGGGGATGTCGAACCCCATATCATGCGGCTCATTTCTCACCTTGCCCTGGACAGTGATTGTCTGGTCGTTGCTGGCTGTCGACAGCACGCACCCGGTTTCAGTCACGCTCCTTGCCGTGTGCCCCGCTTCGTGCATGGCCGTGTCCTGGCAGAGCGCGGCTACAGCCAGAAGCACAGGGAGGATAAGGAGGATTCTCATAGTCATCTCTCGCGGCCTCTCCATTAGGGCGTGTTCGGGTTGTGGGGCTGCGTTTCAGGGTGATTCGCGTCGTTCACAACACTTGTGATGCCGCGGTCCCGCATCGTTTGCTGATCTACTGTCTTCCAACTGCTGTTCCAGATTTGGAAATCACCATGTGACGTGTGAATGGTCCAATTGTCCTGTTTCAGTGCCTGGGCAGCTCCAGAAGTATTTTGATAACCCCGATACTCCAACTGAAACATTGATTCCGTGTGAGCTGGATCGAGCATATAGTTGTTGAAATCCCATATGTGCTGCCCTTCGTGATCCGCATTTATTGCAAGTCCCACTGCTGAAGTGTTGGAAGATTTACTCGGGTCAATTGTGACGGTGAACCCGCTATAAGAGTTCGTTTTGGAGTCATAGGTTGGATCGGTTTGCATCGCGCCCGTTCCACCAACAGCCCCTAGTTGCACATTCACATTGTTCCCATCGTTCTCTGTTCCCATTGCTGCCAAACCTTCGGAAAGTCTAGCAACTCCATCTGCTCCAATTTTGTCTGCAATCTTCGGGTCGTCAAGAGCCTTATTCAGCGCCTCCAAGCCGCTCTTCAACTGCGCGGCAATTTGCGCGCATTGTTTATCCTGACTGCAATTCGCAGGTAAGTTGTAGAGGCCAGTTGGATCGACGATCTTCAGCGGATTGTTGAATGCATAGCTGTAACGATTCCAACTTTGCGGATTCTCAGGACGCCCGCTATTCAGCACTGGATCGGGCGACATGAACCGGCCCATGCTGGATGCATAGTACCTAGCCCCGAAGTAGTCATTGCCAGATTCGGTATCTCGTTCTTTGCCGGTAC
>CAYTJN010000230.1:0-5599 GCA_964438125.1 uncultured Occallatibacter sp. | reverse complement strand
TTTTTACTCCCAGCGCAAAGCAGCACGGCGAGTATGCGGCAAGGTGGCTGAGAGAACACCCAGCCGACCATCCGCACAGGATTTTCGTTGAGCGGATACGGGAAGCGGCTAAATCTCACCCGGAAAAGGTGACCGAAGAAATCGTGCGGTTTATCAAAGTGATTCAATCTGAGAAAAAGTCGGATGGCGGCACGGGCGCGCAAGAAATTCCTGACCTCCCCTAATTTCGGTTTTTCGGATGGCGGCAGGGTCCTATCGCGCGGATTTTGCGCGATGGGTGCCGCCGGCCGAAAAATGCGCGCCTTCCACTGCGCCCGGTCCCTATGCCAGGTGCCTCCTCTATATAATTATTCCAACTGCCAGTTCCCCTCACCCAAGCCCCGCAGTACAATCCTCCCCCTACGCCCTGAATGCACGTAAATCAGATCGATTCCCTCAAAACTGGCAAGAGCCGGGAGGAATTCCGGCTCATCGTCTCTAACAATGCACCATCAGGACACAACTGAGGCCCTTCCTGATTGGCCTATTTCTGCCGGCGACGTGCTTGGAATAAGAAGTGTCCAACTGATTTTTCGGCAATACGGATATGTGGACATATCCACCGAGCAGAATACTTCGTTGAAGTCTTCCAACAAGGGATTTTCACCGATCAATGCATCACAATGTTTGCACCCCTGTGACACATACGGGTGGCCGACCGTCCGAGAAAAGCGCGGCTTAATACATCCGAAAGGTTCAAGTCCCATCTCTTTGCGAATCTTCTCAAGTTCTTCGATCACATGCGGCTGGTAAAACAGATGTGTAATGCAAATGGAGCGATTAATTGCCCCGTGAAATGCGCGCGTTGTCTGTTTGCATTTCCAACAGTTCCACGGAACAAAAACTACTTCGGGCGTGCCGATTCCTCTATACTCATCAAATTTTTCTTTGTTGAGCGGAGCGAGTTCCTGATGTAGTGCATGCCCAGCAAGCCACCGCGAAAATGGACGTGAATCGAGAGCAGTTGGAATCCACCAACACTTGGTTGTGTTGTCCCATCTGGCCCCGAGAGCCTTGGCACTGTCCTTTTCTTGATATGGAACAGACAGCACGACTCGATTTTGCTGTGTCACTGAGTGTCTCCTCAACCGCGAAGATTTAGGCTGCCTATGTGTAGCAGCAGCCCTTTAATTATGCCGGCCGCTATACCAGAATCGTTGGCCAGGATGGCTACAAGCCAAGCTCTGAATGCGATCCTAAGCGGACGAGCTGCAAGGTTTCATCATCAGGCTTTCGGTAGATAAGAACCAAGTCTGGTCTGATGTGGCAATCGCGATGATCTTTCCATTCACCGGTCAGTGAGTGGTCGCGGTGACGAGGCTCAAGCGCCTGGTCGTTGGCCAAGGCTTGCAAGACAGGCTTCATGTCTGTGTCGAGTGTTGCGCGGTGCAGGCCCTTCGTCTCTCGCTTATAGTCGCGCTTGAATTGCGTGGTGGGTTCAATCCTCCGCATGCAAGTCGTCCATCAGCGCCTCGACGCTATTAAAGCTCTTGAGGTGGCCAGCGCGTGCTTCGCGCATGGCGGCGATTGTTGTTTCGTTCGGCGTTAAGGGCTCGAAAGGGAGAGCCTTTTCGCGTGCAACGCGCGTAAGCATGAGACGAACCGCATCAGAAACGGTCAAGCCAATCGCCTGGAGAACTGCGGTAGCCTCATTTTTGATCTCTGAATTGATACGGGTCTGAACAAGTGTATTCGCGGTCATTTGGCACCACCTGCATTACATTGTAATGCGGATAGGCGAAATTGTCGAGATATTTTAGTTCGCGGATCGAGGAACTTGTTATGTACAAATCTAAACCAGCGTTTAGAATTTGTACGTGACTGCTTCCCTGCCCTGTTTCGTTGCCTACTACCGCGTCTCCACCGACCGCCAGGGCGCAAGCGGACTGGGTCTGGACGCGCAGCGTCAGGCCGTCGCCCGCCAGGTGAACGACGGCCAGCTCGTGGCCGAGTTCACCGAGATCGAGAGCGGACGCCGGCACACGAACCGGCCTCAGCTCTTGGCTGCGCTTGAAGAGTGCCGGAAGCGCCGCGCTACCCTGCTGATTGCCCGCCTTGACCGGCTGGCCCGCAACGTCGCTTTTATCGCAAATCTGATGGAGAGCGGCGCGGACTTCATCGCTTGCGATATGCCCCAGGCCAACCGGCTGACCATCCACATTCTGGCCGCCGTCGCCGAGCACGAGCGCGAGATGATTTCCCAGCGAACGAAGGCGGCGCTGGCCGAGGCCAAGCGCCGAGGGACCAGGCTAGGCAATCCGCGCATCGAGGCGGCGCGGACGTTGGCGCTGGCCGCGCATCATGCCCACCGACCGGCGCCCGAGGTGCGGGCGCTAATGGTCGAGTGGCGCGGCCAGGGCAAGACTTTGCGGGCTATCGCTCGCGACTTGAACCGGCTTAATATTCGTCCGGCCAGGGGCCGCGAGTGGTACGCCAGCAGCGTTAGGGGGCAGCTCCTCATTTGTTGAAGTCTAACAAGTGTGATAGATTTCATGAAAGGCAGCCTTATTGAAAGCTGGTTTTCATGAAAACAATCGTAATTACTTCGCAAAAGGGCGGAAGCGGAAAGACGATGCTAGCCGCACATCTGGCTGTCGAGGCAGAGCGTGCAGGTGATGCCCCGGTGTGGCTGATCGACACGGACCGTCAGGGAACATTGAGCCGTTGGCACGAACGGCGCACAGCGGAAACTCCCCAGCTTGGGCAGGTTCCCTTTGCTCAGATCAAAACTGGCCTGGCTGCTTTGGGGCAAAAGCACAGTGCGGCATTCTGCCTGATCGATACCGCTCCCACGATTTCAGACCAGACAGCCAACTTGGTTGCATACGCCGATCTTGTTGTGATCCCAGTACGGCCATCGCCCTCTGATCTTTGGGCTGTGGCTGAAACAGTCGAGCTTGTACGGACCGCAGACCGGCCATTTATTTTCGTTCTCACTCAGGCAAAGCCCCAGGCGAGCATAACGGCCCAAGCCGCTGCGGCCTTGTCTCAGCATGGCAGAGTGGCTCAGGCGTTTATTGCTGATCGTGTGGCCTACGCCTCTGCTATGACCGGCGGCAACACAGCCCCTGAGTTGGGGACCAAAGGACCGGCCGCCGAAGAGATTGCGGCCTTGTGGAAAGAGATTAAATCATGTTTTCATGAAAAGGTGAAATCAGAAAGGAGAGCAGCCAATGGCTAAACCACAGCCCATCGCTCTGGACGGAGCTGATCTTTCTCCCGTCAATGCGCGTTTTCAGACGGCCTCACGGCAGCGTGGTGTTATTCCATCCGCCGATCTTGTGCCGCTACAGTTCAGGATGTCCCCTTCATTCGTCCGTTCCTTCAAACAGGCCGCGTTAGATCGCGGAATGAAGCTGAATGAATTGCTGAATTGGTGTTTTAATGAAAGCATGAAAACAGCAAAATAGAAATGCGTCAGGAAAGGGCTGAGTATGAGCGGTAAAAGAACCAGTGATCTATTGCCGCTGGCCGAACTTCTGCCAGGCTTTGAGCTTCTGGCTAATCCGCCTCAAGACGTTGCGCCTAAGGCGCTAACGAAACAGGGGCGGTATCACTTTACGCGCAATAAGCAGGTGGACGCGCTCTCCGGCATTGGCGAAGACCCAACTCCAGATCTTGGATTCATGGGGCGGCTTCTGACGCTCTGTTCTTTACCGCGCACCGATCCGGGGAATAGACAACAGTACAAGCGCCAGAACGGCCCTTATAAGCTCATCATGATTGCCGGCGGAGACAACAAGCTGCCTTTCGGAAATCTTCCGCGCCTGCTTTTGGCATGGGTTTGCACGGAGGCTATCAAGACACAGGACCGCAAACTGGTTTTGGGGCCATCGCTATCCACATTCATGCAAGAGCTTGGAATTGATAGCAACAGCGGCGGCAGTCGGGGAGATCGTACACGGCTCAAGAGCCAGATCGACAGACTATTCAGTTGCCATGTGGACCTGATCTATGAGACCAGCCGTGGCAAGATTTCGACTGGCGGCCGTCTGGCTCCCAAGTCTGTTTTGTGGTGGGATTACCATCAGCCACAACAGGACACTCTCTGGAAGAGCTGGGTTGAAATCGGAGAAGAAATGTTCGACGAGATCATTGCTCATCCTGTTCCGCTCGATATGCGGATACTAAAAACGATGCGGAGGTCCTCTTTGGGCCTCGATCTCTATATGTGGCTGTCGTACAAGTCGTTTACTCTCTACAGCCAAGGGAAGAAGCCAGAGCGCCTTTCATGGGAGCGCCTGTACATCCAGTTCGGGGTCGATCCATCCCAGGCAAAGGACAAATTTGTTGTCCGCGACTTCCGCAAGGATTTTCTGCGCGAGCTGAAGAAGCTAAAGCTCTGCTGGCCAGCTCTCAGCTACGCCACGCCCAAAGGCAGCTTTGAGGTTCATCCTTGCCCGCCGTCGATCAATCCAAAGCAAATTGCAGGGTAGTTCTGCACAAATGCTTGTGGATCCCGGACTTTTTCCACGCTGAAACACCCTCACTGGGGTTCTGACATAAAAAATGCAAATTACTCATTTACTTTCAGTTATTTATACATTTTAAACCCATCACAACTACCGTTTGTGACGCGCTGAAACACCCTCACCGGTTTGCGCTGAAACACCCTCACTACTACAAGTAATAGAAACAAATATAAGCCAGATAGCAGAGCACACCCCATCTGAGGAAAAAGGAGCGCCCTAACGGGCGGTCAGCGAGCTGCGCTCGCATACGGTGGGAGGGCGCTGAGCGCCCCTCCCACACCCTCCCCGCCAAAAAACCAAAAGCTTGCTGAGGATGATGGGGTCGGTCCGGCTTTTGAGCCTGCAATTAGAACAGTGCTGGATCGAACAAAAAGCCCCGGTGACGATCCCGAAGGTGTTCGGCCTATCCTTTCCTATCCAAATCCGGTCTACGGATGTCCTGCCATCGACCCACGGATTATGAATCCGTCGCTCAAGCCGACCGAGGTTTTCCGCGCCGCGCCAGAATACCAGGCCGATCCGCCGCGAATTGGCCTGGCCGCAGCGAGTCAGGCGTTGTTGATGTGGTCAAAAAACAGCACCGCACAACCGTTTCAGCGTGAACGGCAGGGAATAAAACGGTTACAGTCCGGGTTCGTAGCAACGGACTCGGTAGACGAGATAAAGCTCCACGGATTTTCACTTTGTGCACTTTCATGTAAAAGCGCATTGTTTCATGCGGTTCTTCTCAACATTCCAGATCACTTCGAGGCACGAGCAACCCCTTCAAACGCGGCACTTTGCCTATGTGGTTTCCAAAAATCTGCCATCATTCGCCGTATGTGCACCTGCGGGTATATCTATAGGGGTCCCTTCATTTCAAGTCCACGTAGCCGCGCCCACTCTTCGTAGGCTGTCTTCCGAGTCCAGGTCGGGACGCGTTCGAGCAGAACCCCATCAAACTCGCGATCCATGATTCCACTGATCCACTGATCCTCTTCGCCAGCAGGAGGAGCACTATACCGCGTGTTTTGCGGCAATTGCTCGTAAAGCTCCCGCAAACGTTGTTGAACTTCCGGCTTGACTTCTTCTCTCAGCATTCGCTCCCC
>CAYTJN010000229.1:0-5641 GCA_964438125.1 uncultured Occallatibacter sp. | reverse complement strand
GGTGCAGAAGACCGAAGCCGAGATGCTCAAGACCAAGAACTTCGGCCGCAAGAGCTTGAACGAGATCAAAGAGATCCTCGCTCAGATGGGCCTCTCGCTGGGCATGAAGATCGACGAGCAAGGCAACGCCGTCCCTGGACCAACCAGCATTTCGCCTGCCGCTGCTCTGGCCGCCAACTATAGCCGCTATGACGACGAGGACGAGCCGCTGGATTCGGTGGATCTGCAACTGCCCACTGAGACAGAAAACTTTTAGAAGCAGCTGTCAGCGATCAGCTTTCAGCCGCCCAGGTGATCGTTGCATGGCGCTTTAAGCCGCAATTCTGGGCACGAAAAACTGAGAGCTGACGGCTGAGAGCTGAAAGCTCAAGAAAATTCGAAAGAGAGTAACACACCATGCGCCATCGCAATGCAGGATTCAAGCTAGGACGCAACACCAGCCACCGTCGCGCCTTGTTGCGCAACCTGGTCACGTCCGTCATCATCGAAGATCGCGTCGAGACCACCGTCACCAAGGCCAAGGCAGTCCGTCCGCTGATTGAAAAGATGATTACCCTGGGCAAGAACGGCGATCTGCACTCGCGCCGCCAGGCCCTCAGCTTTCTCATGACCGACGCCTCCGTCGAGCGGCTTTTCGACACAGTAGCCGAGCGCTACAAGGATCGCCAGGGCGGCTATCTGCGCATCGTCCGGACGGGATTTCAAAAGGGCGATGGAGCCGAAAAGGCCTTCATCGAACTGCTCGGTGCCGAAAAGCAACTCGACGCCAAGCGCCAGAAGCGCGACGAGATCAAGGCAAAAAAACGCGCCGATCTCGAAAAGCAGATGGAAGAGGCCAAGACCGAAGAACTCAAGGAAGCCAAGGAAGACGCAGCGTAGAGCGGCACTTCTCCGGTGATTTCAACCTTCATTCAGAAGGCAAGCACGGGCGCATCCCCCAGCGGGGTGCGCCCGTGCCTGTTTCGGTAGGCCGCTTATGAACCGAACATACATGGTTGCTGTAGCGAACTGAGTATCTTGTGAGTTATAAGCCGACAAATCATCGAGTTGTCCGGCTTTCACGCAACCATTACCAGCGAAGCAGGGGCAATAAGCTGGAATAGTCGTCGGTCCAAAGGCGCGCGCGGGGGTTTTCATCGGGTGAGCTGGCGTGGGCGACATCAGGCATCGAGAAGAATCCGGCATTGTCGGTGAGCAGCATCCATGTGGAGGTGAACTCACCGCGCTGGTCATCCGGCGGACTCGTAATTCTTCGAGCCGTCATGCCCGAGGCCCTGGCGAGCAAGGCAATCTCCGGTTCGAGATCGACGTGTTGATTGGAGATGTGGAAGGCAAGGATGCCGCCTGGAGTAAGGTGCCCCCTGTAGAGGGTGATGGCTTCCGTGGTCAGCAGGTGAAGGGGAATAGAGTCGCCTGAGAAAGCGTCAATGACCAGCACATCGAAGTTCTGCGGCTCCTCGCGAGTTAGAGAAGTTCGCGCGTCTCCTTCGACGATAGAAACCTGCGCTGCCGAATCGCGAATATAAGTGAACAGGTTTCTCGCGATGGGCTGGACAACCGGGTTGATTTCATAAAAGCGGATGCGGTCGCCAGGCCGTCCATAAGCGGCGATGGTTCCCACGCCCAGACCGACCACGCCGATGTTACGCGCCCTTCCAGCGCAACAGAAGCGCAAAGCTAGGCCCACACCGGAGTCTTCGGCATAATATGTGGTCGGAGTGTGGCTCAACTCCGCTGAGAAGATCTGCGTTCCATGCTGAATATTCCCATTGGAGAGTGTGCGCAATATGGCTCCTGGCGCCACGAGGGTCTGGCGAACGCGCAGGCTCCCGTAGAAATTGCGGACCGCCAGAGGCGTGTCTCGCTTGAACGCCGTCTGAATCATAAAGACCAATATAAGCAGCAAAATGCTTGCCGTGGACCACAAGAGCCGCTGACCCCAGTGGCTCTTCCAGGTCACTGCAAGGGCCAGCAGTGCCGTGACAAGAAACGTAAGCGCGAGATCGTAGTTGAACGAGAAGATCAGCGGAGACGCGATGCCGATGAGGAACGAGCCCAGTGCGCCGCCCGCGGCAAACAGGAGATAGAAGAGAGTGGATTCAGAGGCGCGTTCAGGACGTAACGTGTAGGCCTCGGTATGGCAGAACAGGCAGGAGATGAAAACTTCAATGAGAAAAAAGATCATCCCGATGCGGATCGGAAAAGAAATATCAACATTGGAGAGCATATAGCCGAGACCGGCGAGCATCACTACAAGCAAGCGGGTAACGATGGCTCGCGGGAAAAGGCGGGGAAATTCAAAGGCAAGGATGATGGTGATGAGATACACGCCAAGCGGCAAAATCCAAAGCAAGGGGATCGCGGCTATATTCGCGGTGAGATAACTCGTGACCGCACTCAACTGCATGGCCGCTCCCATGGGAAGCAACACCCAAAGTATCTTATGAACCAGTAGGGCTGGAGCTGCCGCGTGCTCATCTTCTTGCGTTCCGTCGCGGGAGAACCGCACGGCAAAGCAGGTTCTGAAGGTCAAGGCGGCAGACAAAAGCGCAAATCCCGCAAAGCCGCAGAGCCATCCGATGCGCTGCGCATGAAGGGTGAAATTGGGCTCGATGAGAGATGGGTAAGAAGCGAGCGCCAGCAGCGATGCCAGATTGGACAGAGCATAAAGACGATAGGGGATGCCGCGAGTCTCAATGCGAGCGAGCCATACCTGTAACAGCGGACTCGTGGCTCCGAGCATGAGAAAGGGGAGTCCAATGGAGATGCCAAGCGCGGCAAAGATCGAGACGATCGGATGATCCGATGCACGGCTCAAGTCGATTTTCTGCGTGCTCCAGATAACTGCGGACGCGGAGGCCAGTAGAAGCAGGACGATGTGCAGGGTCCAATGAGCGCGATTGGCGAGCCAGTGGGCATAGAGATATGCGACCAGGAGAGAGGTCTGAAAGAAGACCAGGCATGTGATCCAGACGGCGGCCGATCCGCCAAATACGGGCAAGAGTTGCCTCGCGGCCATCGGCTCGACCAGGAAGAGCAGGAAAGAGCCAAGAAAAATGGCCGATCCAAAGAGGAATCGCGATGGAGTCATGAACGCTCTCGAAGATCCAATCTAGGATTTCACTGAGTGCTAGATAGTCGCTGCCGCCGGCAGAATCTCATCCACATCCACCCACTGTGTGGGGTAGTTGCCGGTGTAACATGCGGTGCAATAACCGGTGTGCTCTTCGCCGTCGCAGCAATTCAACAGGCCGTCGAGAGATAAGTAGGCCAGCGAGTCGGCTTCTATAAAGCGGCGAATCTCGTCAATCGAGTTATTGGCAGCGATTAACTCGCGCTTGCTAGGTGTATCTACTCCATAAAAGCATGGCGAAACCGTAGGCGGGCAACTGATGCGCAGATGGACTTCTTTTGCGCCCGCGCCGCGGACCATGCGGACTATTTTGCGACTCGTCGTTCCGCGAATGATGGAGTCATCAATCAGAACGACTCTCTTCCCTTCCAGCAGATTACGCACCGGGTTAAGCTTGAGGCGCACACCAAAGTCGCGCACGCGCTGCTCGGGCTCAATAAACGTACGGCCGACGTAGTGATTGCGAATGAGTCCGAGGCGGAACGGAATGCCTGCCTCTTCAGCGTAGCCGAGCGCCGCAGTGACTCCGGAGTCGGGGACGGGTACGACCACATCCGCGGGTACACCGGATTCGCGGGCAAGCTGGCGGCCCATCTGATCCCGGCTCTCCTGTACCCAGCGGCCAAAGATGCGCGAGTCCGGCCGGGCAAAATAGACATGCTCGAAGATGCAACTGGATTGCGGAACGCCAGTTGCGTACTGCCGGCTAGTGACCCCGTCCTCGGTAACCATCACAAGCTCGCCTGGTAGAACGTCGCGCTCAAACTCGGCACGCAGCAGGTCAAAGGCACAACTCTCAGAGGCAAAGACAATCGTGTCGCGACCATCCGGATTCTTCATGCGGCCCATCGACAGCGGGCGGAAGCCGCGCGGGTCGCGGGCGGCGAAGATGCGGTCGCGAGTCATCATTACGATCGAAAAGGCGCCGTCGATCTGAGAGAGCGAGTCGGCGATCGAATCGACCAGCGTTCCCGCGCGTGAGTGAGCAATCAGTTGAACGATGATCTCGGAGTCCGACGTGGTCTGGAAGTAAGCTCCGTCGCGTTCCAGGCGCGAACGCACGTTGCCCAAATTGACCAGGTTGCCGTTATGCGCGATGGCGATGAGACCTTTTGTTGAATCGACCCGAATCGGCTGAGCGTTGAGCAGGGCCGAATCGCCTGTTGTCGAGTAGCGTGTATGGCCGATGGCCATCGGGCCAGGAAGCTTGGCTAATACTTCATCGGTAAAGATCTCCGAGACCAGGCCCATACCCTTGATGTTGGCAAGATGTTGGCCGTCCGCCGTGGCAATCCCGGCTGACTCCTGTCCGCGATGCTGCAAGGCGTAGAGTCCAAGGTAAGCCTGACGGGAAGCGTCGGGGTGACCGTGGATCGCGATTACGCCGCACTCCTCGCGGAGCTTCGGATCCTCTTGGCAGAGATTCGTGGATTCAGGCTCTCCGAAATCTGGTTCCCTCGGCGATCCGAGAGCGTTCTCAGAGGCATTAGCTCCTGCTAAATCCACGATGCCCTCAACCCCCTCAAAGAGCAGCTCGCTCATGCCATTACCTCGCCATGGAGGGTTGCTTCCAGGCCGGAGGCCCACGGTTTACGTAGCTCGTCTAACGGAGCCGAGATAAAGGGCTCGCCATCAACCGCAACATCCAGGCGTGCGTCGCCGGTGCTTCCAATTCGCGCCACGAAGAAACTGTACTTGCCGGCCAGTGTCTCAATTTTTGAAATATTGTCGGAATGAGCAGTGACGAGGACCGTAGACGGCGGCTCGGCGAACAGACCGAAGAGCGGATGCACCATGAGCGACTGCTCCTGCTCGACCGTTGCGCCAATCCCCTTGGGAAATCCTGCCTGTGCTAGAGCGACAGCAATGCCCCCGTCCGAGATGTCACGGGCAGAGTGAAGCAGCTTTCGCGCGGCCAGCGCCTGAAGCAGGGTGTGCAAATCGGCTTCGGCCTCAAGATCAAGCTGCGGCGGCTGGCCCCAAATACCCCCCAGCACGACTTTGGAATACTCCGACGCGCCAAAGGCCGCAAGATCGGTCGTCGCTGTCTCCTCGGGCGCATCCAGATCCTCGTTGGCAACAGTCTCCTGCCCCTCGATCTCAACCGGATAATACCTCATCGGTTCGGGATGAAAAGGAACTTCCAGGCTGGGGTCAGGATCCTTGCCCTTGGGAATCGGCCAAAGCAGCAGAATCGCATCGCCTGCCACCTGAAAATGCGCTGGGACAGCCTTGGTTACATCGTCGAGGATGCCGACAATGCCCAGTACGGGCGTAGGGTAAATCCCTTCGCCGCGCGTCTCATTATAGAGAGAAACATTGCCGCCGGTGATCGGAGTTCCCAGCGTTGTGCAAGCCTCTGCGATGCCGTCAATCGCCGCCGAGAGCTGGGCCATAATTTCCGGCTTCTCGGGATTTCCAAAGTTCAGGCAGTTGGTTGCGGCTACTGGCTTTGCGCCGGTCATGGCCACCTTGCGCGCGCACTCGGCCACGGCATGCATCGCGCCC
>CAYTJN010000228.1:0-5659 GCA_964438125.1 uncultured Occallatibacter sp. | reverse complement strand
CCTGCGGATGGAAAGCCCGCCGCGCGTCCTGGCGGCGAGTTCCTCGATGAATTCCCAACGGTGCCGCCGACCCCAGATGGCGGCGCGACCGAAGCGTGGTCCGTAGATTTTCCCAATCACATCGAGAACGGCGATCTTGTTGTGCCGCCTGATCACTACTTCATGATGGGCGACAACCGGCACAACAGCCTTGACTCGCGGTACTGGGGCTTTGTGCCCAGGGAGAATATCATTGGCCGGCCTTTGTTCAACTACTGGTCATTTGAGACACCCGATGGTCGACTGGAACAAACCGGGACCGGCAACACTCTGGCCTGGATGGGCCACGTTGCGCTGCACTTCTTTACCGAGACCCGATGGAACCGAACCCTGCGTAGGGTGAGATGATAGTGAGCGGTGGTCAGCGATCAGAAGTCAGCAAAAGCCCGGTTCACTGTCCACTGTTCACTGTTAACGCCATGATCGAAGAAGAAACACACCCCCGGCAACAAAGACGCAAACGGCTATGGCTCGCCATGGTGGCGCTGCTGGTCCTTATGACGGTCGTCTTTGTGCCCCCCTTCCTGAGCGTGAGCCGCTACAAGAGCCGCATCACCCAGCTCATCTCCATCTCCCTCGGCCGTCCCGTGCGGCTCTCCTCTGTCGAGGTCCGTTTGCTGCCCCGGCCAGGCTTCCTCCTCACCGACCTCACGGTCGAGGAAGATCCAGCCTACGGCGCGGAGCCTGTTCTGCACGCGAACACGGTCGCAGCTTCGATTCGCCTGCTCTCGCTTTGGCGCGGACGCCTGGAGATCGACACCATCAGCGTCGACGAAGCCAGTCTGAACGTGGTGCGCGTTGGCCCCGGCCGATGGAACCTGGACTCGCTTCTGCGCACGGCCACCATTCAGGACCAATCTGCGGCAGTAGCTGGGACGGCTAACCCAGGCACGCCCGTTCGACTGCCTTATCTTGAGGCAACGCACTCGCGCATCAATATCAAAAGCGGCGCGGAAAAGCTGCCGTTTTCTCTGCTCGATGCCGATCTCTCGTTTTGGCAACAGAGTCCCGGCGATTGGCGCATCCGCTTGCGAGGCCAGCCCGCCCGAACAGACCTCAGCATGGAACAGGCCGACACCGGCATGGTTCGCATGGAAGCGGAGCTGCGCCGAGCCCCGGAACTGCGCCAGATGCCGGTGCACCTGGACCTCGAGTGGCGTGAGGCGCAACTTGGCCAGCTCACGCGGCTGCTCTTTGGCAAAGACCCCGGCTGGCGTGGCGACCTCACCGGTGAACTTCATCTGGACGGCACAGCGGAAGAGGCTCAATTCAAGACCCGGCTGCGCGCCATCGGCGTTCATCGCGCCGAGTTTGCACCAGCCGAACCGATGGACTTTGACGCCAACTGCGCGTTTGGCGCCCATTTCACTGCCCGCGCCATCGACAACCTGGTGTGCGACTCTCCGCTCGGCTCGGGCCACATACGCCTGACAGGTGATCTGCCGGGTCAAGGAGGCTTGCCGCATTTTTCAGCGGAACTCTACCGCGTTCCAGCTACTCTTGGCCTGGACGCTTTGCGCACTGTGCGCAGCGATGTGGCTCCGGGCCTCGTAGCGGCAGGGTACGCAACAGGAAAACTTACCTATGCCCCGACTGCGGCGGCTTTATCTTCGCCGGCTCAGGATTCGCAAAAGCAATCGCACCAGACCGGTCATACCCGACCCATAAAAACGCCCCTGTCGATTCAGGGGCCATTAACCGGCAGCATCGCGGTCGAGGGCTTTCAACTCAGCGGTACAGGACTCAGCGAGCCCATTCGGGTGCCTAAGCTGCTCCTGGAGCCCGCGCCGGCGAGCGCAGACCAGGCGCCAGACGATTCGCAGGCCCTGCTGGCAACAGTCGCCATCCCTGCCGGCGCCGCAAGCCCTATAGCGGTCACCATGCGCCTGGCACTCCCCGGTTACCTGGTAACACTGCATGGCCCAGCCTCGGTTGTTTGGGCAAGGGAACTGGCGCACCTCTCTGGCATCGCCAACTCCAACTTCCTTGATGCGCTGGCCGGCGATCCCATCTCCCTTGACCTGACTGCGGAGGGCCCCTGGATGCCGCCTCCAACGGTCCAGATGCCTGGTCAGAGGCCGTCCCAGGCCCTTTCTTCCGATCGCGCTTTGACCTCGACTTCGCTCGCGCCAGCCTCTACAACCGACAGCCTTACCGGAACGATTACTCTACGCAATGCCAACTGGAAGACCGATTATCTGGCCAACCATGTTGAGATCTCGCAGGCCACACTCCATCTGGGCGCCGGCGAGTTCCTCTGGGATCCAATCGCCTTCTCTTACGGCCCTCTGAAGGGAACGGCCAGCCTCTCGTTGCCGGTTGAATGCGAAGCGCACCCACCCTGCCCGCCGCATTTCCAGATCCAATTCGGCGCACTGGATGCAGCAGTGATTCAGACGGCTTTTCTGGGCGCGCATGAGCGAAGTACATTGCTCTCCACGTTGATCGATCGGCTCCGCCCATCCCCAGCCGCACCACCATGGCCCGCCCTCGAAGGGACGATCAAGGCCGAGTCGCTCCTGCTCGGATCGGTTACACTGCACGAACCTGTGGCCTCACTTTCAACGCTAGCAACGGGAGCGGAGATTACCTCCGTCGATGCCTTGTTGCTCGGAGGACGAGTGCATGGATCGGGCACTTTCCACGCTGCTCAAACAGTCAAGGACAAGCCGTCTTACGTGTTCAAAGGCCAGTTTGAAAAACTCAGTCCACAAGCCGTGGGCCAGTTGCTCGGGATGCGCTCCTCGGGAGGCATTATCGACGGGCACGGGCAGATCGAGCTTTCCGGCTTTACCGGCGGCGACCTGACTGCGTCGGCAAAAGGCGCTCTGCACTTCGAATGGAAGCGCGGTACTGTTCTATCGGCACAAGGTGGCGCTCCCGTTCCACCGGTACTGACGCGCTTTGATCTTTGGAGCGGCGACGCCGAGATCGACAAAGGTCTGTTGTCGTTCAAAGACAACCAAGTCAAGCGCGCGGCACACGAGGAGCTGGTTGAGGCAAGTGTGACGCTCGGAGAGAAGCCCAGGATCGCTTTTCCTGCTCCCAAGGTGGCGCAGGCAAAACGCTAGGCGGTTTCCTAGCTAATTCTCCTTTTGCCTCATCGTCTTCAGCGACTCGCCAAACGGAGCGCGGAGCACGCCGCGCTCTGTGACGATGGCAGCGATGTACTTTGCCGGTGTTACATCGAAGGCTGGATTGCAAATGCCCACTCCATTTGGCGTGAGTTGCTTGCCGCCGTGGTGCGTGACCTCAACCGCCGGTCTCTCTTCGATGGGAATTGCCTCGCCGGTCGCAGTCGCAAGATCGATGGTGGACCAGGGCGCGGCAACATAAAACGGAATCCCATGCTCATGTGCGAGGATCGCAACACTATACGTGCCGATCTTGTTGGCGGTATCGCCGTTGGCCGCAATGCGGTCGGCGCCGACCACGACGGCTTGAATGCGTCCGGCGCGCATGAGGCTGGCAGCCATGTTGTCGCAGATCACGGTGGTGGGAATGTTGTCGGCCGTCAGTTCCCAGGCCGTCAGGCGCGCACCTTGCAGAAACGGCCGCGTTTCGTCGGCATAGACATGAATCTTCTTGCCCTGTTCGACCGCTGAGCGAATCACACCCAAGGCTGTCCCATAGCCGCAGGTCGCCAGTGCGCCGGCGTTGCAGTGGGTCAACACTCCGCCCTCTTCCGGCAGCAAAGCGCCGCCGTAAGCGCCCATCGTCTTGCATGCTGCGATGTCTTCCTCGTACATCGCGTGCGCCGCGGCCAGCAGGATTGCCTTGATCTGGTCGAGGGTTGCGCCTTCGGCCATCAATCCTGCAAAGACCCGTTTCATGCGGTCGATGGCCCAGAAGAGGTTCACCGCCGTAGGACGCGTTCCGGCCAGTCGCGCGCAGATCCGCTCGAACTCCGGCGCAAACTCGGCGGCTGTGACGGCTCGCGTGCCCAACGCGCCAACTGCGACGCCATAAGCAGCGGAGACGCCGATCGCCGGCGCACCGCGCACCACCATGGTTTCAATCACCTCGGCTACTTGTTCATAGGTGGCAGCGAGTACGTAGCTCTCCTCGAGAGGGAGCTTGGTCTGATCGATGAAACGGACGCCTTCCGGTGTCCATTGAAGTGTGGGAATCATGAGATTCCAGTTTAAACTGCGCGGCTTTGGGGCAGGGAACTGGGCGGGAATGAAAACACTTTCACGATTTGCTGGACTCGCCTCCGCCCACCTGCGTAAAGTGGTTTTTGGCGCTTCTGAAGATCCTCAATTAACGCCCTAGCCTGCCGCTGCTCAAAGGAGCCGTTCGTGCTGAACCTGACCCGGGTCGATTGGCTGATCATGCTGCTGTATTTTGTCTTCGTGCTGGGCATCGGCTTTGCCCTCAAGCGCTCCATGAAGACCAGCAAGGATTTTTTCCAGGCCGGCCGTGCACTGCCCGCATGGATCTGCGGTCTGGCCTTCATCAGCGCCAATCTGGGAGCCCAAGAAGTCATCGGCATGGGCGCTTCAGGCGCCAAATACGGTCTGGAGACGGCGCACTTCTATGGCATCGGCGCCATTCCGGCCATGATCTTTGTGGGCATCTTCATGATGCCTTTCTATTACGGGTCAAAGGCCCGCAGCGTTCCGGAATTTCTGCGCATGCGATTCGACGAAAAGACGCGCGCGTTGAACGCCTGCTCGTTTGCCGTGATGACCGTCTTCAGTTCCGGCATCTCGATGTATGCCATGGCACGGTTGATTCAGGCGCTGCACGTCTTCGACGGCCTCTTTCGTTCGCTGGGATGGCCGCCGGAAGGCATCTTCACTTTTTCGATCGTCTTGTCGGCTGCGATTGTGTTGCTCTATATCTTTCTTGGCGGACTCACCAGTGCCATCTACAACGAAGTCCTGCAATTCTTTCTCATCATCGCCGGTTTTCTACCCCTCGTGCTGCTCGGGCTGCGGAACATCGGCGGCTGGAACGGTCTCAAGGCCTCGGTCCCCGTCGCCTATATGCACGAGTGGAAGGGTGTCGCCCACGCCTCCACCAACCCCATGGGCATTGAAATTATCGGCATCGGCATGGGCCTCGGCTTCGTACTCGGCTCCGGCTACTGGTGCACTGACTTTCTCGTGATACAAACGGCGATGGCCTCAAAGAACATGGAGTCGGCGCGTCGCGTGCCACTCATTGCAGCCGTTCCCAAGATGCTCTTTCCCTTTCTGGTGATCTTGCCGGGCATTCTCGCCATCGGCCTGCCTACGCCGCACACCACCACCATTGTTCGCAACATGAACGGCGTCATCTATCACGAAACCACCGTGGTCTCGCCGCAGGTCGAGCAGGGCAGGGGACTGGTTCCGGCCAAGATCAATCCAGTCACTGGCAAGCCCATGCTGACGGCCAGCGGACAGCCATTGCTCGACTACGACATGGCCACGCCGAATATGCTGCTGCACTTCTTCCCGACGGGCATTCTGGGCCTCGGCCTCACGGCTCTGCTGGCGAGCTTCATGAGCGGCATGGCCGGAAACGTGACGGCCTTCAACACCGTCTTCACCTACGATCTCTACCAGTCCTACATTCGCAAGGGCGCAAGCGATCGTCACTACATGGCTGTTGGTCGATGGGCCACGGTCGG
>CAYTJN010000227.1:0-5740 GCA_964438125.1 uncultured Occallatibacter sp. | reverse complement strand
TGCCCAGCGACGACAAACGATGGAAGATCGTGAACGGCACCATGCGCAAGAATGGGTTTGCCCGCCACGCGCTCATTGAGACGCTGCACACCGTGCAGTCTGCCTTTGGCTATCTGGACGACGACTCCATTCGCTTTGTGGCCCGCTCGCTGCGGGTACCGCTGAGCCAGGCTTATGGTGTGGTGACCTTCTATCACTATTTCAGCCTGAAGCCGCCGGGGAAGCACACGGTAACGGTCTGTGCCGGCACTGCCTGCTACATCAAAGGAGCCGACAAATTGATCGCGACGGCTGAAAAGCGCCTGGGTATCGCTCAGGGGCAAACCACCGGCGACGGCAAGATCAGCCTCATGACGGCCCGTTGCGTGGGCGCCTGCAGCCGAGCTCCTGTTGTGCTTTTTGACGGTGAAGTGGCCGGCGAAATGGGCGGACAGCCGATGCTCGAGCAACTGGAAAGGTGGGCCGTGGAATGACAATTGAAGAGCTTGAACAAATAGCAAGGAGCGTCTCCCAGGAGAACGAGAAATACGATTTTGAAGTGAATGTCTGCATGGATCTGGCATGCATGAGCCAGGGAGCGGAACGCCTGCGGGAGTCGATCATCAAGGCGGCCGAGGAATCCGGCAAGAACGTGCTGGTTCGCCGCACCGGCTGCATGGGGCCCTGCTCCTCCGGCCCGCTGGTTCGCGTGGATCCCGAAGAGCACCTCTATCACCACGTGAAAGCCGAGAATGCTGAAGCGATCGTGAACAGCCTTGGCGGTGCGCCGGTTCCAGAGTTGCAATGCGACTTGAACGATCACTTCGACAAGCAGGTCCGTGTGGTTCTTGAGAATGCGGGCCACATCGACCCGGAAAAAATCGACGATTACATCTCCCGTGACGGCTACAAGGCGCTGTTAACGGCTTTGACCGAAATGACTCCCGGCGGCGTCGTTCATCGCATCACCGAAAGCGGTCTGAGAGGCCGAGGCGGCGGCGGCTATCCAACGGGACTGAAATGGGGAACGGTAGCCAAGGCCGGCGGCGACATGAAGTACGTAATCTGTAACGGCGACGAGGGAGACCCCGGAGCGTTTATGGATCGCAGCGTCATGGAGGGCGATCCGCATCGCGTCATCGAGGGCATGGCGATCGCCGCCTACGCGGTCGGCGCCAGCAAAGGATTCATCTACGTCCGCGCCGAATACCCGGTTGCTGTGAGCCGGCTGACCACCGCACTGCGCGAGGCGCGCCGACGCGGGCTGCTCGGCAACGGTATCTGCGGCACGCAGTTCAACTTCGATGTAGAAATTCGACTCGGCGCAGGAGCTTTTGTCTGCGGCGAAGAGACGGCGTTGCTCGCCTCGATCGAGGGCCGGCGCGGCACTCCCAGAACGCGGCCTCCGTATCCGGCGGTCAGCGGCCTGTGGGGCAAACCGACGTTGCTCAATAACGTTGAAACCTACGCCAACATCGCACCCATTATTCGCAACGGCGGCAAGTGGTTCGCCAACATGGGCTCGGAGCGTAGCAAGGGCACCAAGGTTTTTGCCCTCACCGGCAAGATCACCAACACCGGCCTGGTCGAAGTGCCGATGGGCATCAAGCTGCGCGAGATCATCGAGGTCATCGGCGGCGGCGTACCCGGCGGCCACAAGTTTAAAGCTGTCCAGACCGGCGGTCCTTCCGGAGGATGCATTCCCGCCGAGATGCTGGACTTGGGTGTCAGCTATGACGCGCTCATGGCGGTCGGCTCCATTATGGGCTCGGGCGGCATGATCGTCATGGACGACACCTCCTGTATGGTGAATGTGGCGCGCTTCTTCGTCGAGTTCTGCATGACGGAGTCTTGCGGCAAATGCATTCCCTGCCGCGCCGGCACGGCCCAGATGTTCACGCTATTGAGTCGCATCTGCGACGGCCACGGAACCATGGAGGATCTGGATCTGCTGATCGGATTGTGCGAGACGATCAAGGACACCAGCCTCTGCGGACTGGGCATGACAGCGCCCAACCCGGTCTTGAGCACGATCAAGTACTTCAGAAACGAGTACATCGAACATATTGTGAAGAAACGCTGTCCGGCTGGCGTCTGCACTATAGAAGCGCCCGTGCCCGAAGCTGCGGTCGAGGTGTTGGCATGAGCGAAAACATGGATGTGAGAACGCTTCAGATCGACGGTAATGAGCTGAGCGCACGTGCCGGCCAAACCATTCTCGAGGTGGCTCGGGAGAATGAAATCAACATTCCCACCCTCTGCCACCTTGAAGGTTTGAGCGATGTCGGCGCCTGCCGTCTTTGCCTGGTAGAGATCAAGGGCAGCAACAAACTGGTGCCGGCCTGCGTGGCCACCGTTCACGAAGGCATGGAAGTGACGACCAACTCCGAGCGTCTCCAGAAGCACCGTCGCACCATCATTGAGTTGCTCTTTGCCGAGCGAAACCATATTTGCGCGGTCTGCGTTTCCAATGGCCACTGCGAACTGCAAGACATGGGACAGGAGTTGGGCATTACCCATATCAGCTTGCCCTATCGCAACCCAGCCCTGACCTTCGATGCCTCGCACGAGCGCTTTACCGTCGACCACAATCGTTGCATCCTCTGCACGCGCTGCGTTCGGGTTTGCGCTGAGATTGAAGGTGCGCACGTCTGGGACGTTATGGGGCGCGGCATTAATTCCATCGTCATCACTGATCTGCACGACGATTGGGGAAAGTCCAGTTGCACGCGCTGCGGAAAGTGCGTCCAGGTCTGCCCCACCGGAGCCCTGTTTGACAAGAGCAAGATCGGCTCCGACCACCCCAAGTATCCCGATTTTCTCCCCTACCTGAATCTGATGAGGGAAGCGCGATGAGCAAACTGAAAGTTGCAACCGTGTGGCTCGATGGATGCTCCGGCTGTCACATGTCGTTCCTCGATATGGACGAGCGGCTCCTCGAATTGGCCCAGTTGATCGATGTCGTCTACAGCCCCATCGTCGACGCCAAGGAGTTCCCTGACCATGTGGACATCGCATTGGTCGAAGGAGCCGTAGCTTCTGAAGACGACGAAAAGAAGATCAAGAAGGTTCGCGCCCACTCCAAGATGCTCATCGCGATGGGCGATTGCGCCATCACCGGCAACGTGCCATCGATGCGAAATCCGATCGGCCCCGAGGCAATTCTGGACCGGGCATATATCGAAAACGCTGACCTGCAGAAGCAGATTCCCTGCGTCGTAGTGCCCAAGCTACTTAAGATCGTGCGGCCTATCCACGAGTTTGTGGCTGTCGATGTCTTTCTGCCCGGCTGCCCGCCCTCCGCCGACACATTTCACACAGCGCTGACCGCGCTGGTAACCGGTGCACCGCTGGATATTCCAGCCCTCACCCGTTTTGGAGCCTGACGTGTAGCGCCGGTCTCCAGACCGGCTGTCGTGCGGGCGTCCGCGCCCGCGCTCCTTGAAGGAACTTGGAGTTTCTATGACACAGACGATTACCATCGATCCCGTAACACGCCTCGAAGGGCACGGCAAAATCACCATCATGCTCGACAACCAAGGCCAGGTTGAGGATGCGCATTTCCATGTCACGCAGGTCCGCGGCTTCGAGAAGTTTTCCGAGGGCCGGCCGTTCTACGAGATGCCCAGCCTTATGGCGCGCATCTGCGGCATCTGCCCGGTCTCGCACCTGTTGGCCTCGGCCAAGGCCTGCGAAGCCATCATGTCGGTCCGCATTCCGCATACCGCCGCGCAGCTTCGGCGCGTGTTGAACCTGGCCCAGATGGTGCAGTCGCACGCGCTGAGCTTCTTTCATCTCTCGTCGCCTGACCTTTTGCTAGGCATGGAATCGGACCCAGCAAACCGGCATATCTTCGGCGTTGCCGCCGCACGGCCTGACCTCGGTCTGGCGGGCATCGGCCTGCGCCGCTTTGGCCAGCACATCATTGAATTGCTGGGCACCAAGCGCATCCATACCGGCTGGGTCATTCCCGGCGGCGTGACTGAACCTTTGTCCGCGGCTCACCGCGACGAGATCCTGGCCATGCTCCCCGAAGCCTACGCCAACGTGGCCTTGGCGCTCACCGCCTACAAACAAATCGCCGACAACTTCTCGCAGGAGATCTCGGTCTTTGCCAACTTCCCATCGAACTACCTGGGACTGATCAACGAAGACGAGTCGATCGAGTTTACCGATGGCACGCTTCGGCTGATCGACCCTAAGGGCGCAATCATCGAAGACGGGATGACCGCGACGCGTTTTGCCGAAGCCATCGGCGAAGCGGACGAGAACTACAGTTACACCAAGTTCGTCTATTACAAGCCACTCGGCTACCCCGAGGGCAGCTATCGTGTCGGCCCACTGCCGCGACTGAACATCGTCAAGTCCATGGGAACGCTGCAGGCTGACAAAGAGCTGGCTCTCTTCAAGCAGTTGGCTAGCGGCCCGGTCGAAAGCTCCTTCCACTATCATCACGCGCGGCTGGTCGAGGCTCTCTACGGCATCGAGAAGATCGAGCAGATCCTTTCCGATCCTCTGATCCTGGACAAGCATGTGCGCGCCACCGCCGGCGTGAACCGGCTCGACGGAGCAGGCCAGATCGAGGCTCCGCGCGGCACCTTGAATCACCACTACAAGGTGGACGAAGACGGAAAGATCACCTGGGCCAACCTGGTTGTCGCCACCGGACACAACAACAACGCCATGAACAAAGGCGTTCTTCAATCTGCCAGAGCTTATATCAAAGACGGTAAGTTCACCGCAGGAGCTCTCAACCGCGTCGAGGCAGTGATCCGCACATTTGATCCCTGCCTTAGTTGTTCAACTCACGCCTTCGGCCAGATGCCGCTAGCCATGACGCTCGTAAACGCAGACGGCGAGATGCTCGACCAGATCATCCGCTAGAACGGGAAGAGTAGCGGGTGCCCAAGCCTCGCCACGTTCTCCAAGTCCCCGCGAACTTTTCTTCGCCCGCGCGGTGCCTTCTTGGGGCAGGCTGGGGATACATTACAGTCCGGTAGAGTGATTATATGAACGGATCCAAAGCCCGATGCCTCATTCTCGCCTGCGGTAACACGCTGCGTGGTGATGATGGTGTCGGGCTCTGGCTTGCGGAGTGGGCCGAGCGGCGCTTCAAGGACCAGCCCGGCGTGCGCATCATTGCCGACCATCAATGGACCCCGGAACTAGCCGAAGACGTCGCTCGCGCACAATCTGTACTCTTCATCGATTGCACTCTTGATTCCCCGCCGGGATTGGTCAAGTTGACCTCCGTCGAACCGGCCGATGACGCTCAGGTGCGCGCAACCCATCACCTCGGCGCCGCCGAACTGCTCGCCTTGGGCAGCGAACTCTTCAATTCCCTGCCCCCACGTGCCCAGCTGCTCACCATTGGCGCCGCATCAACGGACCTTACTGAAGACTTCAGCCCGGCCGTAACCTCCGCGCTGCCCGAAGCCTGTCGTCTGATCGAAGAGACCGTGCTGCGATTGCCTGACAGACCCAATCCGCATGGGCCGGTGCGTTAGTCCATCGCAAATAGGAATCTGCATGTCGTAATCGCAGGAGTTCTCTTGCCACCACTCGGCATTGCTGGGCAATTATCACTACGCCTACACTTACCGCGATCTGGAGGATCTTCGCGCTCACATCGAGGAGTTCATCGAGCGGCTATTTGTGGTCCGTCCAGTGTCGGTAAATTAGTTGACCATTTAATTACCTGCAAGTTGAGCCACTTGCAAAATACCCTGCGCACCTGGGCGAAATCGCATTCTTCGCTGCT
>CAYTJN010000226.1:0-5742 GCA_964438125.1 uncultured Occallatibacter sp. | reverse complement strand
CTACCGAAAACGAAACTCTCCCCTGCCGGTCTTCTATCTACAACTGTAGTATTAGAAGCTTATGCGGCACGCCCAGATCTCGACCACAATGAACGTGTACGGAAACGCCTTAATGACGGCCAAGCGTGAGGCCAACAGCAAGGTGGTCAGGATGGCATTAAGGAGCGCATAGCCTTGAAAGGGACCTGCAAACGCACCCAGAAAACCCTCGGTGTTTCGAGAGGTGATTCAGGGTCTTTGCGATGGTCTTAAGTGACTGGCCACTGGCGGACATCTCAAAGATGCGGCGGACCACGACCGCCTCCTTCTCATTGATAATCAGTTGTTTTGCGGTCGTGTCGTCTACGGAGACAGAATCGTAACCGTAGCAGCGACCGCCCGTGTGTTGACCCCTCAGAACCCGTCCTTCCAGACCGCGATGGGTCTTCTTGGCAAGTTCCTTCACATACAGGCTGTCCACCATGCCGTGGACTGTGACCAGCACATGCGCCTGTTCATTATCCGAATCGATACCCTGACTGACAGCGATGAGCCGGATTCCGGCAAAGTTCAGCTTCTCGAAAAAGGTAAGGGCATCCTTCGTATTCCGCGCCAAGCGGCTGCTGTCATCGAGCAGGATCACATCGAAAGGGCGGGCGGGCGAGAGAGCGGCGTTCAACAAGCGGCCCAGGCCGGGGCGGTCCGCGCCCACGCCACTCATCGCTTCATCGACGTAGACGTGTTCCTCCAGAAAGACGAACCCGCGAGACTTCGCGTATTCGCGGCAGATGCGGAGTTGGTCCTCAATAGAGAGCGGGCTCTGAAGATCGCTGGAGTAGCGGGCATAGGCGGCACAACGCAGAATCATGGCTCTTTACCGTCCTTGTCGCACGTTACCTCTGAATTGCCGCTGGTTGCAAGTCGATTCCGCTTCTCGATCTCGGCCAGGTATTCTCGCACCAGTGCGGGGATGATGACATTGTCCATCCACGACTTGAGAACAGGGTCGAGTCGCTTCCCAAGACCCGAAGATCGAGTGGGGATGGGCTGCCGTTCCAACGTCGCATCATCCCCATCTTTGATGTGCCTGGTCTCCACGCAACTCCTCAAACATTCCCTGCCGAAAAGAAGCGTAGAGCGCGCCGGGGGCACAAAACGTGGAAAAACTTTCCACCCGGTGTCCTGTCAGGACACCTTGAAAGATCGTATAAAGCATTTTTCAATTCGTGACGCAATGCGTCGCGAATTGGGATGAGGCCGACTCGGAAGACTTCTCCGAACCTCAGCTTCAGAGTAAAATGCAGAGTTGTGGATCTGATTACTCTGCTCAGTAGAACCGAAGGCAAAACGCTGGAGTTCAAGCGCGATCTATCCTCCCCGGAAGGCGCACTGAAAGCCATTGTTGCGTTCGCCAATACCTCCGGGGGCGTTCTCGTCCTGGGAGTCGAAGACGGTACAAAAAAGGTCAAGGGCATTCCGAACATATTGGCCGAGGAAGAACGCCTTGCCAATCTGATTGCGGACAGCATCTCTCCAAGATTGGTGCCTTCCATCGAAGTGATGCCGTGGAGAAAGACCCAGGTTTTGGCGGTGGAGATTTATCCCAGTGCCAACCGGCCCCATTATCTGAATAGGTTGGGTGCCGAGGAAGGCGTTTTTGTTCGTGTGGGTTCGACCAACCGGCGGGCAGATCAGGTCCTGATCGATGAAATGCGGCGCTATAACCAGGTTTCGTCGTTCGACGAACAACCCCAGCCGGAGTTGAACTCGGAAGCCATCGACTTCCGAGCTGCTTCCGAGTTCTTCAAGCCCATTCGCAAGCTGACGCGGCCTGATCTACAAACCTTGAAAATCATGACGAGCTACCAGGGCCATGGCGTTCCGACTGTCGGCGGTATCCTTCTCTTCGGCGCCGATCGACTCAATCACTACCCTGACGCATGGATTCAGGTTGGCAGATTCGCCGGCAATGACCGACGCCGGATACTCGACTCCGTGGAAGTGCGCTCGTATCTTCCAGGAGCTGCCGACGAAGTAATTTCGTTCTTGCGGAAGCACATGACTCGTGAGGCCGTCATCGGCCCTGTAAAACGAACGGACCTTTGGACGTATCCAGTGGTTGCCGTCCGTGAAGCCATTATGAATGCTATCGTCCATGCCGATTACGCCCAGCGCGGCGCTCCCATCCGCGTCGCTCTGTTTGATGATCGCCTGGAGATCGAAAACCCCGGCCTGCTCCCGTTCGGGCTCACAATCGAAGACATCCGCAAAGGCATCTCCAAACTCCGCAATCGCGTTATTGGCCGAATATTTCAAGAACTCGGGCTTATCGAACATTGGGGAAGCGGTATCCAGCGCATGACAGCCGCGTGTCGTGATCGCGGATTGGATGCTCCCAAATTGGAAGAGATTGGGACGCATTTTCGGGTCACGCTTTCGGCCACAGCCCGTCGCGCGTCCGCAAAAGACGCTCGGGACGAAGCTGTCCTTGCCGCACTCTCCTCAAGCCCGGAGGCTGGACTTTCAACCTCTGAGATCGCCAAGCTAATCAACCTTTCCCCGCGCGCGTCTCGAACACGTCTCGCAGCGCTCGTGGAGCGGGGGTTGATCACGGAGATTGGAAGCGGGCCACAGGACCCACACCGCAGGTACTATTTGGTCTCCGAGACTTCATGAGTCTTTGAAGTGCCACATCTGCGCCCAGGCAAAAGCAAATAGTCCGTGGGCTTGCCCCTGCGCTATTCCAGATGTTCCGAGCTAGACAGCACTTGCACCTGACCCAACACCTTCAGTTCCATGATCTCGACAGCCGGCTGGCGGTTGCGCACGTAGGCGATCACTTCCTCCAGACTAAGCGCCGCGAACATCTCTGTCGAAGCAGTCGCCGCGTCTCCGTCTTCCGCAGCCCTCTCGCCTTTCAATTCAATCAGAAGCGCTCTGTGCGGTTGAGCCGAAGGTGGAAAGTCATCCCGATTTTTGCTTTTTGCCATCACAGACTCCCTGGGGCTTAAAATCGCGGCGCCCGACTCCCGACCGTGGCGAATCGGACGCCGCTGCAAGGCGGCTCCACCCCTGGAACCGCCGAGAAGTACAAGACAATGTGTCGCATAATACCTCTATTGTGTGGTGCGGTAGTACCATAAGAGCCGGTGGCCAAAAGGGATCACATTCCTTCCCGGCGCACCGGCAAGACCCCACTTGGAGCGAAAGTGTTCTCCTACTACACCCAGGAAGAACGTCGGCTGCTGGAAAAGGCGGCGAAACAGGAACGCCGCAGTCTGAGCAGCTTTGTCGCCCTCGCCGCCATTGAGCGCGCACAGCGGATTATTGTCGGTAAATAAGCGCCTTCTGCAGTGTCCACCATGTTACCAACTCCGTAATGCTACCATTATGCAGTGTTGCTCTTCTCCGTTCCCGGACAATGCCCCGCAAATCTGCCGCATCTGACCAGAACTGTTCCCTGCTTGCCGAGCGATAGATCTCCTGTGTCCTGCATGTTCTCTCAGACACTGCGAGAGAGATGCAGGCCGCGCCCAGCGGCGGGCGGGACTCTGCTTCGTCTGCCGGACCAATCTATTTCCAGCCAGTCTAGCGAGCTACCCGGCAGACGCCCTGCGGGTTTCGGCTCCCCCTGAAGGTCTCCCCCGAAAAAGCATCCCTCCACCCTTGGGAGCGGCCATCTCTCGCGCCCTCCGGGAGTGTGTCCTGAGAGATCACTCCGGGACCACAAAGGAGATCACGGTCATGCAAGCACAAACTACAGTTCAGAATCAGTTCATCAATACCATCGCGCAGGGCGATTGCATCCAGGTCATGCGCCAGATGCCAGCAAACAGCGTCGATTTCATCCTCACCGATCCGCCGTATCTGGTGAACTACCGCGACCGCGATGGCCGCACCATCCAGAACGACGCGAGAGCCGACTGGCTCAAGCCTGCGATGCGGGAAGCGTACAGGGTACTGAAGCAAAATCGCGTCGCAGTCATGTTCTACGGCTGGACGAAGGTCGATGCTTTCTTCGAAGCTTGGAAAGAGGCGGGTTTTCAGCCCGTCGGACACATCGTATTCCGTAAGGCATATAGCTCCAAGAGCCGCTTCTTCAGCTATCGGCACGAGCAGGCATACCTGCTGGCGAAAGGCAGACCGCCACTGCCGAAGCAGCCGCTGGCAGACGTGATGGATATGCCGTACAGCGGCAACAAGCTGCATCCCACGCAGAAGCCGGTAGAGGCATTGGCTCCTCTGGTTCGCAGCTTCACATTGCCGGGTGAGTTGGTGCTTGATCCATTCGCAGGCAGCGGCAGTTCCTGCGCAGCAGCATTGCTGACAGGCCGCAGATACATTGGCATAGAGTTGGACACAGAATATTTCCATCAAGCGTCGGCGCGGCTGGAGCGCGTACAAGTGAGGATTGCCGCGAAAAAGCGGTCCTCTCAGGTTCTCATTCCCACCATGAGGTGAGTGTGCCCGCGTGCCCAACGCGCCTCAAGGCGACCTCTCTTCTGAGTTGTGATTTACCGCGGCCTTGACCCGCGCCGTGCCCGCGAATTCTTTGCCTGACATGGTGGGAATGAGCATACTCAATCACTGCGTATCGGAACAGTAGAACTGAAGAATTACATTGAGAGCCAGTTAGGTGTTGGCTTGATGCCTGATTACAGAGAGCAAATCACCAGTGACGCGACGGTTGCACAAACGGAGACTACTGCGGCCATTGATGTATCGAAGCCAGCCGACGACGAGCAGACGTTGGTCACAATCGGACACATGCGCGAGAGCATCGGCCTCTCCGGCTGCACGTATATCTACGCGCCAGCAGGACAGGCCAACGAGTTCGCCCCCCTCGCGGCGAATCCTTACAAGGGATGCGGCCATGGCTGCACCTACTGCTTCAACACCACTCGCAAAAGCCCGGAACAGAAAGCGACGTTCCATGGCGGGGCAGTGCCAAGAAAAAACTACTTGTCGCTGCTGCTCAACGACGCCAAGAAATATCAGGCGGCTGGAATCACGGAGCAGGTCACGCTCTGCTTTTCTACGGATGCCTACAATCCATTCGATACTTCACTGACCCGCCCCACGCTTGAAATTATCCAGCAGCATGGCATGGGCATCTGCGTGTTGACCAAGGGCGGCACTCGCGCACTCGCGGACATTGATTTGTACCGGCCCAATTGCGATTGCTTCGCCAGCACCTTGACCGGCTTGGATGCGACTTTTGTATCCAAGTGGGAACCGAGTGCGGCCTCACCTGACGACCGTATCGCCGCGCTCAAGGCGTTCAATGAGAAGGGTATCTTCACGTGGGTCAGCTTGGAGCCAACGTTGAGTGTGGAAGCCAGTCTTAGCATTGTCAAGGCCACACACCGGTTTGTGAACCTCTACAAGATTGGCAAGGTTAACTACCTTAAGGAAATCAGCGACACCATCAATTGGCGTGATTACACGCTGCGGATGATTGACCTGTGCCAGCGGCTTGGGGTACCGATGGCGGCGAGGCTCTTTCCCGATGCCCTGAGGCGGTGAAGTCTACGCACATCGCAGACCACCTTGGGACGGCCACCAACGCGCCCCTGAGCCCTTGCACGTGCCAGCCCGGCCAACGTCCGTTCAGACATCAGGCTCTTATTGCCGCGATGCGCTTTCATCGCGGAGCGAATATCTTCCTCCAGCTGCTCGTAGGCACGCTGAAGGGCGTCGTCCATATCGACCGAAATGACGCTCTCGTCGTACGCGGGGAGATTGTCCGAAATGTCCTCAAGC
>CAYTJN010000225.1:0-5812 GCA_964438125.1 uncultured Occallatibacter sp. | reverse complement strand
CGTTCAATCTCTCCGCTAAAAACCAGAGCCCGCAGGGTATTTTGCAAGTGGCTCACCTTGCAGGTAATTCTTTAGATAATAGATAGACCCCTCACAAGAAACGACTTCCCCTTGAACGCCCTCATGCAATGACTTCCTGTGAAACTGTGTAACTGTGACGCTGGCGCGTTCGACGTGCCCTGCCGCGATTGCTCTGGCCTTGTGCGCGGGTCGTGGCGCGGTTGCAGCGCGTGCGCGTATTCTTATACTCGTTGCACCACTCTCATTTGAAGATAAGGAAGATCATGGCGGATACAGCCGTTGAGATCATCGAAGCACCCGTAGCGCAATTACCCAACGTCCGCGTAGCCGTTCTCGGCGCCGGCAAGATGGGCGGTATCCTGCTCCAGGCCTTTCTAAAGCAGAACCTGTTTGCACCCGACCAGATTCACGCCACCGTCGGCCACGCCGAGCGCGCGCTGGCTCTCAGCACGCAGTGGGGAGTGGACGTGACGACCCACAACCTCGAGGCGGTGCGCCAGGCCGATCTGATCCTGCTCGGCGTCAAGCCCTTCCAGGTGCCCGACCTGATCGCCGAGATTCGTCCCGCGCTCACTAAAGACAAGACTCTTATCTCCTTTGCGGCCTCGGTCAAAACGCGCGCCATCGAAGACGCGGCGGGCCTCGAAATCGCCGTGATTCGCGCCATGCCCAACACGCCCTCGGCGCTCGGTGCAGGCGCGGCCGCTCTCTGCCGCGGGCGCTTCGTCAAGCCGGAACAGATGGAGATGGCCCAGCGCATCTTCGAGACCGTCGGCCGCACCGTCACGGTAGACGAGAAGCACATGGACGCCGTCACTGGACTCTCCGCCTCCGGACCTGCATACATCTACATCATCATCGAGGCTCTCGCCGAGGCAGGCGTTAAAGTAGGTCTCTCTCGCGACATTGCCACGCAACTGGCCGCGCAGACCACACTCGGCGCCGCCAAGATGGTGCTCGAAACCGGCTATCATCCGGCCATGCTCAAAGACGCCGTCACCACACCAGCCGGCTGCACCATTGACGGCATTCTCGAACTCGAAGAAGGTGGACTGCGCGTGACACTCATCAAGGCAGTCATGCGCGCCACCCAGCGGGCAAGGGAACTGGCAGCCGGATAAGACCATCGTCTCCAGGTCCCACGGTCGGGACCTGGGGCACCCAGGCACTTAGCTGAAAGCTAACTCACCCGCAAACTCATTGGCTCGGTTTCTTGCCCATTCAACGCCCAACATGGCTGCCCTTTTATCTACCCGAACTCGACGGCCTGCGCGGCCTGGCGATTTTGGCGGTGGTGATCTATCACTGCAGGCCGCTGCTGATGGGCACATGGCTATTCTCAGTCGCTCAATGGGGATGGGCGGGAGTCGACCTCTTCTTCGTTCTATCCGGCTTTCTGATTACGACGAATCTACTGGCAGCGCGGGACAAGCCGCATTATTTTCACAACTTCCACGCACGCAGGGCATTGCGCATCTGGCCGGTGTATCTGCTGGTACTGGTGATTGTTTATCTGAATGCGCCTTGGTTCATCGGCCTCAGCGTAACGGACGCGGTGAAGTCCGCTCCCTGGCTGGCCTACATTTTCTTCGTGCAGAATCTCTTTCATATCACCATGCCTCCGGCCATTTCGCCAACCTGGGCTCTGGCTGTTGAAGAGCAGTATTACTTTTTCTGGGCGCCTCTGGTGCGCTTTCTCCGCAGACCGTGGATGCTGGCGGCGGTTCTACTCTGCGCCTTGTGCGGCTCGCCACTGCTGCGCCACTTGGATCCAGGCTGGCTGCATGGTCTCCGCACGCACACGCTGATCAAGCTGGACGGGATCGCACTGGGCAGCTTGATGGCGCTGGCGCTGTGCAGGTTTCAACTAAGCCGCCGAGTCTGGTTTTGGATTGGCCTGGGCGCTTTCGCAGCCGGCATCGCGTCGGCGGCGACCATCGCCGGAGGAACCTCGCTGCTCGACTCGGCGCTCACCGTGGGCTTTGGCGGCGCAGTGCTGGCTGCAATAGCCTCGACCGGTGCGCGCACTCCGCTCAACGTCCTCCTGGGCTGCGGACCGCTCGCCTTCTATGGCAGGATCAGTTATGGCCTCTATATGATTCACATCGCGGTCTTCATCTATTTCGGCTGGTTCGACGTGCGCATGAGCCAATACGGCACCTCTGGCAATCTGACCGTCGTGGCCTTTCGCTTGGCCGTTTCCACCGCGGCAGCCGCCGTGCTCTGGTATGGATTCGAATCGCAGATTCTCAAACTGAAGCGCTATTTTTGAGGACATTCCCTCCGCAATCCGCATTTCCTTCATCCCCTTGACCCTATGATTCCCAACATGTGAACCGCCGTCTCACCGGCCTGTGACATTAATCACCCGTTGCTGCAATCTACGGCTGCTAGGCTCTAACCTATCAGCGGAACTCTTTCCCGAGGTGCACTCGTGATTCAAGCAACCAGTAAAGGCCCTCTTAGTCCTGAGCAGTTGGCCAAAATGAACGCGTACTGGCGTGCCGCCAACTATCTGTCCGTCGGCCAGATCTATCTCAAAGACAATCCGCTGCTGGAGCGTCCGCTCACACTGGACGACGTGAAGCCACGCCTGCTGGGTCACTGGGGCACGACGCCGGGACTCAACTTCCTCTATGTGCATTGGAACCGCCTGATCCGCGAGCGCGATCTGAATATGCTCTACATTATCGGCCCAGGCCACGGCGGCCCTGGCCTCGTTGCCAACACCTATCTTGAAGGCTCTTACTCAGAAATCTATCCTCACATCGAACAGAACCGCGACGGTCTCAAGCGTCTCTTTCGCCAATTCAGTTGGCCCTACGGCATTCCCAGCCACGTCGCTCCGGAGACGCCGGGCTCGATCCACGAGGGCGGTGAGTTGGGTTATTCGCTGGTTCATGCCTTTGGCGCGGCCTTCGACAACCCCGACCTGATCGTTGCCTGCGTGGTAGGCGACGGCGAGGCCGAGACTGGTCCGCTGGCTACAAGTTGGCACTCAAACAAATTCCTCAACCCTGCGACCGATGGCGCTGTGCTTCCTATTCTTCATCTGAACGGCTACAAGATCGCCAACCCAACCGTTCTGGCGCGCATTCCCCACGCCGAGTTGGAAAGCCTGATGCGCGGCTACGGCTACGAACCATTCACGCTGGAGGGCGACGACCCGGAGACCATGCACCAGCAGGCCGCGGCCGTCTTTGACACCATGCTGGACCGTATCGCGGCCATTCAAAAATCAGCCCGCGCAGCCGTAGCGAGCGGCGAAACCATCGAGCGCCCGGCCTGGCCCATGCTGATCATGCGCACACCCAAAGGCTGGACGGGACCGAAGTTCGTTGACGGCAAACCGGTGGAGGGCACATGGCGCGCCCATCAGGTTCCGTTCAGCGAACTGCGCGAGAAACCGGATCACATGCGTCTGCTCGAAGACTGGATGCGCAGCTATAAGCCCGAGGAACTCTTCGACGAAAAGGGCTTCTTCCGCCCGGAACTGGCCGACATTGCTCCCAAGGGCCGCCGCCGCATGGGCATGAATGCCCACGCCAACGGTGGTCTGCTACTGCGACCGCTCAAGATTCCCAACTTCCGCGATTTTGCAGTCAAGATCGAAGGCCGCGGACAGAAGGATGTGGAGTCCACGCGCATTCTCGGCCAATTGCTGCACGCCGTCATGGAAGCCAATCTGGAGCACAAAAACTTCCGCGTTTTTGGGCCGGATGAGACGGCCTCCAACCGCTTGGGCGACGCAATCATCGGCACCGGCAAGGAGTGGATGGCTCAGACTCTGCCAGTCGACGAGAACCTCTCGCAGACCGGGCGCGTGATGGAGATCTTGAGCGAACACATGTGTCAAGGCTGGCTCGAGGGCTATCTGCTCACCGGCCGCCATGGCTTCTTCTCCTGTTATGAGGCCTTCATTCATATCGTCGATTCGATGGTCAACCAGCACGCGAAGTGGCTCAAAGTAACACGCGGCATTCCCTGGCGCAAGCCGATTGCGTCTCTCAACTATCTGCTCTCTTCGCTCGTATGGCGGCAAGACCACAACGGATTCAGCCATCAGGATCCCGGCTTTATCGACCATCTGGTGAATAAGAAGGCCGAGGTCGTGCGCGTCTATCTGCCGCCCGACGCGAACACGCTGCTCTCTGTCTCCGATCACTGCCTGCGCAGCAAGAACTACATTAATCTCATCGTCGCCGGCAAACAGCCCGCGCCCCAGTGGCTCACAATCGACGAAGCGGTTGCCCACTGCACAACCGGACTTGGAATCTGGAAGTGGGCCTCGAACGACGAGGGTAATCCCGATATTGTGATTGCCTGCTCGGGCGACGTGCCTACCCTTGAGGCTCTGGCGGCCGTGGTGCTATTGCGCGGGCTGGCGCCGGACCTCAAAGTCCGGGTCGTCAACGTGGTTGATCTGATGGCTCTTCAGCCGCCTTCCGAACATCCTCACGGTTTGCCGGACGAGGACTACGACCAGATCTTTCCGCCCAAGGTGCCGACTGTCTTCGCCTTCCACGGTTATCCATGGCTGATTCACCGGCTCACCTACCGGCGCCATAATCACGACAACCTTCACGTGCGCGGCTACAAGGAAGAGGGCACGACGACCACGCCCTTCGACATGTGCGTGCTCAACAACATTGACCGATTCCAGCTCGCTCTCGATGCTGTCAGGCGTGTGCCAAGGCTTCGCGCGCAAGCCGACGCGGCGGAACAGTGGTATTCCGAAGCCATCCAGCGCCACAAGCTTTACGTGGCGGAAAACGGCGACGATCTGCCCGAAATCCGCGACTGGCGCTGGCCGGTTGCGGTGGGGCCAGACGCCTCCTGCACGTAGACCTAAGAGCTTCGAATTCTCAAAGATTGGGTGCACCAGATCTGGATTTTCAGACCTGGGATCTCCCAAACCGACGTACAAACTCTCCGTGCCCCATCCATTCGCTTTCTCTCTGGCGAATGGGTGGGAAACAATGAACCTCAACCTAAGATGCTCACTTACTAACTCTCTAACTCCGCTGACTCGCTCAGCACGAACTCTTGAGGCCTTCGTTCATGTCATCTTTGCCCGTACTAGTTTTGAATAGCGGCTCCTCTTCCATCAAGTTTTCCGTTTATGAGGCTGGCAACGGCCAGCGCACCAAGCTCGTCGAAGGCGCTGTTGACGGCATCGGCACCGACCAGGGCAAGTTCTGGATCAAGGATGCCGAGGGCAAGAAACTCGTCGATCAGACTCCGGCTCTGCCCACACGCGCGGTCGCATTCAAACTCGTCGCCGACGCGCTCAACTCGGGCGAATTTCCCGCACCCGCAGCCATCGGCCATCGCATGGTCTGTGGCGGACCGACGGTGCAGGAGAACCAGCTCATCACTCCCGCGCTGATCGACGAGATGGAACTCTACACGGCTTTCGCGCCGCTGCACACGCCCATCGCCTGCTACATCATGCGCGAGTCGCTGCGCCTGTTCCCCCGCGTGCCAAACTTCGTGTGTCTCGACTCCTATTTCCATCGCACCATGCCCGAAGTCGTCACGCACATGCCAATTCCCGAGGAGTATTCGGCGATGGGTGTTCGCCGCTACGGCGCGCATGGCATCTCTTACGAATCCATCGTCCATCAGTTACAGCCTAATGTGCCGAAGAAGCTGATCGTTGCCCACCTCGGCAACGGCGCATCTATCTCGGCAATTCGTGAAGGCAAGTGTCTGGATACCTCGATGGGCCTCACTCCCACCGGCGGCATCATCAGCGGCACCCGCACCGGCGACATCGATCCCGGCGTGC
>CAYTJN010000224.1:0-5851 GCA_964438125.1 uncultured Occallatibacter sp. | reverse complement strand
CGATAAGTGACTTGGAAGTGTTCCACGAGGAACAAAAAGGTCACTTATGGGAGATCAAGTATCCAGTTACAAATGCAGACGGTAAAGATACAGGTGAGTTTCTAACTGTCGCAACAACGCGCCCTGAAACCATGCTGGGCGACGTGGCGGTTGCGATTCATCCTGAAGACGAACGCTATCTCCATTTGCACGGTAAGAAGCTTCGTCTCCCACTCATGGACCGCGAGATACCTATCATTCTCGATGAGTGGGTAAGTCGCGACTTTGGCACCGGTGCAGTGAAAGTAACTCCCGCGCACGATCCTAATGACTTCGCTCTTGGCGAGCGCCATCATCTGCCGTCGATCAACATCATGGATGTGGAAGGCCGCATCAATGCGGAAGGCGGCGCGTACGCCGGGCTTGATCGCTACGCCGCGCGAAAGAAAGTCGTCGCCGACCTCGAAGAGTTAGGTCTGCTTGCAGGCATCAAAGATCACGTCAACAACGTGGGCCACTGCGATCGCTGCAAGACGACGGTCGAACCGCGGCTTTCGACCCAGTGGTTCATCAAGATTCAGCCGCTGGCGGACAAGGCAATCGCGGCAGTCAAGCCGGACGCACAGGGCAACAAGACGATTCGCATCGTTCCGGAGCAGTACGAGAAGGTCTACCTGGAGTGGATGGAAAACATTCACGACTGGTGTATCTCGCGCCAGCTCTGGTGGGGCCATCGAATCCCTGCATGGCACTGCGCGAATTGCCATAAGATGACCGTCGCCCGCGAAGATCCCTCGGTGTGCGCTCACTGCGGGTCAGAAATGATCACGCAGGAGACCGATGTTCTGGACACGTGGTTCTCTTCGGGATTGCTGCCGGTTTCGGTCTTCGGCTGGCCGCATATCACGGAAGAAAATCGCGGAGACTTCGACGCCTTTTACCCAACGAATCTATTGGTGACCGGCTTCGACATTCTCTTCTTCTGGGTCGCGCGGATGATCATGTTCGGCTGCTGGTTTTCGCCCGACGTGGCGATGCCGGACGGCAGCCCGCGCTCGCTTGCTGACTCAGTTCCCTTTCGCGAGGTATATATCCACGCGCTGGTGCGCGACGCCAACCGCGAGAAGATGTCGAAGACCAAGGGCAACGTCGTCGACCCCATTGAAATCGTCAAGCAGTATGGGACGGATGCGGTCCGGTTTACGTTGGCCTCGATGGCCTCGCCGGGGACAGATATTGCGTTCAACGTAGCACGCACCGAGGGCTACCGCGCCTTCGCCAACAAGATCTGGAATGCCGCGCGGTTTTTGTTTATGAATGTGGATCGCGCCGCTGAAATCGGTATCACGGTCGATCCTGCTGAGCTAGGCGGAATGCCTGCCGTTGCGACTGATGCGCCACTGGAAGCGCGCTGGATTGTCGCCGAGTTACAAGCCACCGCGGCCAAGGTCAACCAATCGCTTGAAAACTTCCGCTTTGATGATGCGGCCAATACGATTTATCAGTTTTTCTGGGGAAGTTTTTGCGATTGGTACCTGGAAATTATCAAACTACGTCTCGACTTTTCTGAGAATGCCGATAAGCAACAGACAAAGGCCGCGCTCTCAACATTGGTTAGTGTCTTCGAAGCGTCGCTAAGGTTGTTATCGCCGATCATGCCGTTCCTGACAGAAGAGCTTTGGCACGCGGTCTACGACGGTAACCCTCCTGCTAGGTCGATTGCGCTGGCCAACTATCCCAAGGGCGATGAGCATCTGGACGATGCGGCCTTGATCGATATGGGTGTGTTGCAGAGTCTGATTGTCGAGATTCGCGCGTTGCGAAAAGAGATTGGCGTGGAAGAGAAGGCTTCGATCCCGGTTGAGGTGCGCATCGACGCTGGAATGCAGTCGGTTCTCAAAGAAAACAGCACAATCGTCGAACGACTGGCGCGAGTGAGTGAACTTCGCATCGTGGACCAGATCTCGACCGGACTTTCAAAGCACTCAACCTTCAATTTCGATGTCGCAGTCATCTACGAGCGGACGATCGACATAGCCGCCGAGCGCGAGCGTTTGACAAAGGACATTGCGAGGTATGAGAAAGGTTTAATTTCGGCTGAGCGGCAGTTAGGCAATGAGAGCTTTCTCGCCAAAGCACCAGCAAAAGTGGTCGAGGGATTGAAGAAGCAGGAGGCCGAGACGCGGATGTTGCTTGAGAAAGCGCGTGCCGCACTCGACGCATTGCCGCCGGAATGAGAGAGAGAGCAACGAGCAACGCCGGTCCTTCGACTGCGCTGCGCTCAGAGTGACAGATCATGAGTGAACGAACGTCAAACTCAGGAAGCTAGCTATGTCTTGCGAATGCGGCCAGTGCCGGCAACACTATAAAACGCTCGGTTTCATGTTCGGTATTCCCTCGGAATCCGAGATTCAAGCGGGGTATCACGAAGGGGTCAAACAATGGCACCCCGACCTCTACGAGAACTTCGCCAGCTTGCGAGCGGATGCGGAAGAACACTTCAAGGCGATTCAAGTTGCTTACCGGGAACTGAAGGAACACAACACGGTCGCGGCGGAAGCATCGACCGACCGCGTTGACGTTCAAACGCCCATGGCCACAGGTGAACTGAGGAAAGACACATCGCCGCCGCCCATCTCGTTTGGCGATGCGCCCGGGTGTCTGACCGAGCCGGAGTTCACGTCGGAAATTAAAGAGATGATCGCTCCCCACATGGGAAAGCTCGGCATGTCCGTGGCAATCGTCGATCTCAGTGGCAAACGGTCGAACACCGGCGGCTTCTCTCATTTCTTTCTCCTCGCTAGTCGGGGAATCATGATGCGCGATGCGCGGAATAACATCGCCGTCCTTTGGTATACCGACCTGGGAGAGATCAAGCTTATTGATCAGCGCAAGCTGAGCAAGCCAAGCAGGTGGCAGAAATTCCTTGAAGGACTCTCCGGCGGCGCGCCAGGTTACATGCTTCAGATCGACCGCAGCAATGGAGCTAACTTCTACACCATGTCAGGCGAGACGGATGACGGGGTCAAGTCGGCCATTTATGACTTTCTTGTTACCCAGAAACCTCAAGCGCGCCCCTGACCGCGCGAAAAGGGACCATGGACTGGAAGAGCAGCAGCATCGATGCATTGCTGGAGCGAGCCTTGATCGAGGACAAGGCCGCCGCCGACATTACGACCAACTTGACGATCGACGCCGCGTTGCAGGCTACGGGCTCGATTATCGCGCGGCAGGAGATGGTGGTCTGCGGGCTGGGCGCGGTGCCGCGACTGCTCGAGATCTTTGCCCGCCTGGACAAACGCGCTTCGGCGCAACGACGCTTTGAGGTGATCAGCCATCCGGAAATCTTCGACGGAGTGCGCGTGCACGATGGCCAGGTGCTGGCCGTGATACGCCACAACGCCCGCGTGCTGCTCAGTTGCGAACGCGTGATTCTGAATCTCATGCAGCACCTGAGCGGCATCGCCACGCTGACGCGGCAGTTCGTCGATGCCATTGATGGTACCCATGCTCATGTGCTCGACACGCGCAAGACCGTCCCAGGCTTGCGGGCCCTGGAAAAGTATGCCGTGCAATCCGGCGGCGGAACCAATCATCGCCTCGACCTGGCCAGCGGAATCCTCATCAAGAACAACCACATCTCGCTCGGTGGCGGCCTTCCCAAGGTGCTGACGCGTGCGATTGAGAAGCGCAAGAAGGGTCAGCGCGTGCAGGTAGAGGTGCGTTCTGCGAAGGAGCTTGAAGAGGCTCTCCGTGATGGCGCCGAGGCGATTCTCCTGGATAACATGACACCAGCCGAGGTGAAGCGATCGGTGGACCGCATCAAGAAGGCTGCACAGACGACGGGACAAGAGCCGCGCTTGATTCCCACGGAAGCCTCTGGCGGCATCGTGCTCGAGAACATCCGCTCTTACGCTGAGACGGGTGTGGACTTTATCAGCGTGGGCGCGCTGACGCACTCCGCAAAAGCCGCCGATATCTCGATGCGGATTGAAGCGGAGACGGCTTAGCCGTGCGCGAGGCCAAGCTGGACTTGTACGACCTGGCTGCACTGGAAGCCGCGTTGGCCGGCACGAGCTTTGCCGGAAAACTGCATTTCTCGCCCGTGACCGATTCCACCAACTCCGATGCTCTCGAAAACGCGCGTAACGGTGCTCCGCACGGCTCGGTCTATTTTGCGGATGAACAGTTGGCGGGGCGTGGGCGGGGCGGTCACGACTGGCACTCGGCTGCTGGCGAGGGGCTTTATGTGAGCGTCCTGCTGAGGCAGCCGATTCCTGCCGTTTGCCTGCCGCTGTTGCCGCTGGCCGCTGGTTTGGCCTCTGCCGAAGCCATTCGCGCCATCGCCGGCCTGAAGGTCGATTTACGTTGGCCCAACGATTTGTTGATCGGCGAACGCAAGGCAGGCGGCATCCTGGTCGAGTCGAAGATCGAAGGCCGGTTGGCCAGCTTCGCCGTCGTGGGCATTGGCATCAACGTCCACCAGCGAGCCTTTGATTCCAGCTTGGCAACGCCCGCGACCTCGCTCGATCTGGAACTCGGACACCGCAGCTCGCGTCAGCTTTTGCTCGTCTCCCTGCTAGAATCGCTGGAGCAAGAGGCGACCGGACTGCTCGATCCGGCGGCGGGTGTTACGATTCCAGCGCGTGTCGCTGAGGCCTCGACCTGGATTCGCGGGCGGCGAGTCGAGGTGCATGGGCCGCAGGCTTGTACGGGAGTTACGGCCGGGCTGGATGAGCATGGATTCCTGTTAGTGCGCACTGTTGATGGATTAGTGACTGTGCAGACCGGCGGGATTCGCGCTACCGCTTGAGGTGGGGCAGACGCCTTCGGCACGGAGAATTAGTTCCACGGTTTCCCAACCGTTGGTGGAGTTGGAAAGAAAAACCATGCTGCTAGCAATCGATGTCGGCAACACAAATACGGTGCTGGGCATTTACCGTCTGGACGGGGAGCGACCCGAGTTGGCGGCGCATTGGCGCGTCACTACGCACCGCTCGCAGACCGCCGACGAGTATGGCGTGCTCTTCGTCAATCTCTTCGAGATGCACGGCATGGCGCCGAGCCAGGTGCACCACATCATCATCTCTTCAGTAGTGCCGCCGGTCGAGGGAACGCTGCGGCAGGTCTGCGAAACTTACTTCCATCTGCAGCCGATCTTTATCGAGCCGGGCATCAAGACCGGAATGCCGGTGCTGGTCGACAACCCGGGCGAGCTGGGCGCGGACCGGCTGGTCAACGCCATCGCCGCCTTCGAGCGATACGGTGGGCCGTGCGTGGTGGTGGACTTCGGCACCGCGACGACCTTCGATGTGATCTCCGCGAAGGGCGAATATCTAGGCGGAGCCATTGCGCCAGGGCTCGGCATCAGCGCCGATGCGCTTTTTTCGCACGCCGCCCGCCTCAGCCGCGTCGACATCAAGCGGCCCGCCAAGGTCATCGGAACGAACACCGTGACACATCTGCAGACCGGCCTTTATTACGGCTACATCGGTCTGGTGGACGGCATTCTGGAGCGAATTATTGCCGAGCTTGGCGCCAATCCGAGGGTGATTGCGACGGGCGGACTTGCGCGGCAGATCGCCGAGGACTCGCGCTATATTGCCGAGATCGACGACATGCTGACCCTGGATGGCCTGCTGATCCTCTTCGAGCGTAACCGAGTGGCCAACCCGCGCGGCAAAGCGCATTGAGGCGCGGGCCGTGCTGAATTACTTTAATTATTTTACGGAGATCGAGGATCGCTTTCAGCAGAGGCGCGGGGCGCTGCTGCTGCTCTCGACGCTGGATTGGGCGCTGATCGAGACGTGGCGCGAAGCGGGCATTCCGCTCGATGCGGTGCTGCGCGGCATCGATGCGGCCTTCGATAAAT
>CAYTJN010000223.1:0-5918 GCA_964438125.1 uncultured Occallatibacter sp. | reverse complement strand
AACGCCGGCTCTCTCGGCCACGTCGGTAAAGGTTCCATCGTGGTTATTGTGGTACAGCCGATTCTTGCCGAAGTTAGAGACATAAATATCAGGCCAGCCGTCGTTATCATAGTCTGCGATTGCCACACCGAAACCCCAGCGATCGTTGGTTACTCCGGCTTTTTGAGCGATGTTCGTGAAAGTTCCGTCGCGATTGTTATGGAAAAGCGCGGCCTTCGGTGGGGTCGCCTTGCCCGCTTCAGCGTCATAAGTCGATCCGTTGACCAGATAGATATCAAGCCAGCCATCGTTATTCGTATCAATCAGCCCCACACCCGATCCGTTGTCTTCAATAATGAATTTCTTTTCCGGCGTGCCCATGACATGTTTCCAGGCAGTTAGTCCTGCCTTGCTCGCAATGTCCTCGAAAAGTACCGGGCCGTCCTCGACGAACCCCCCAGCGGTTATCGGACGGTGCTCTTTGTCAAGCATCGCCGGGTGCGCGCCTCCAGTGTTCACACCTCCGACTGCAGCCGCCTGTCCGCCTTCACGCGGCTTATCGGATTGCGTGTCGGCTGCGTGAGAATTCGGCGTCGTGGACTGCGCAGCGCAATGCTGTGAAATCGCAACCAGCACGAGGCACAGTGCCACGCCTGCTAGCTTCCAAGTGGACCTTGGCCCGGCGGAAATTAGCTTTCCATCCCGCGTTGCAAACCAATCTTCAATTGGGGACGGGGTATTTTGAAAACGCTGGGGAAACAGCGTGATCATGAGGCCTCCATACATGACATAAGCCTAAGATACTTCACAGGGTGCAGTTTTTGGCTCATCCGAAAGATGGAGAAGAGCTTCCGCAGTTCTCCTTAATCATGTCGAGCCGCAGTTTCACATTGCTCGACGGTGGAGCGAGAGACTGATTGCCTCTATATGTCCTGCAGTTGACCGAGGGCGCAAAGCGCAAACGCAGTCAGCGCCACCCAAGTTTGCGACTAGCGAACAACCCCTCGCTGCCGTTGTCCGTCTGAGGGCCGGGCTGGTTCTTCACGTTGAATTCCAGAATCAGAATCAAGGGGGTGATTCTTACTATTTCGCGCTTTGAGCAGTTGCTCAGACCTGCACACGGAGCACCGCCAGGGGAAATATCCAAAGACAGGAGCCACCCAGACGCGCAGTACTCCCTCCCTTTTGATCCGGTGCATTCTATGGCTCTGACACTTCAAGCACACCATTCGTGTTCTCTCCTGAGCCTGTTAGATGAAAGTAGATGTAACTATCCTATAAGGCTATTCGGCCTCAAATGCTCTAACGAGAAGAGCAGTCCCGCTCAATAGGAATCAAAGGTAATGGTGAGCGGAGCGAATTAGTCACCGTGGCAAAGTGCCTTAACCTCGCCATGCATTTCTTGACGCGCTCCTCGCCTTTCTGCTTTACTGCAATCAACCGCGATGCACTCTGTTGAAGCCAGTTCGAATCTCTCTCCCGCCCAGCACATCCCCGTCCCGATTCCCGCCATGCGAATGAGCGACTCTAATCTGCATGTGGGAAACCAAGCCTGACGAACAAGAACGAAATCGTGCATCCTACAGGCCACCTCCCGCAAACGCGGCTGGTGGTTTTTTCATCTCGCGCTCAGCTTTGATAACTGGCTCCTTCCGCTTTTCATCGATTCGAGGAGGTAGATTTTGGAATCCGTGTCTCTTGAAAGCATTCGCTCAGCGCGCCGGCGCATCGGAGAGGCAATCTATCTCTCTCCTTGCCAGCTTTCCAGCGACCTCTCCGGCATCACCGGTTTGCCGCTGCACTTGAAGCTTGAAAACTTGCAACGCACGGGCTCCTTCAAAGAGCGCGGCGCGCTGAATAAACTACTCACTCTCAGCCAGCAAGAGCGGCAACGCGGCGTCATCACCGCCAGCGCCGGCAACCACGCACAGGGAGTCGCCTTTCACGCAGCCGCCCTCGGCATTCGGGCGCAGATCGTCATGCCTCTGCCCACGCCGCAGATTAAGGTCGGAGCCACGCGCGGCTTCGGTGCCGAAGTCTTCCTCCACGGCGCTAACTACGACGAAGCCTGCGAAGAGGCCAAGCGCATATGTCGCGATCAGAGCCGCATCTTCATTCACCCCTTCGATGACGCTGAAATCATCTCTGGACAAGGCACCATCGGCTTGGAGTTGCTCGAGCAGGTTGCCGGCCTCGAGGCTGTCGTCATTCCGGTAGGAGGCGGCGGGCTCATCGGCGGCATAGCCTGCGCGCTCAAACAGACCAATCCGAAGATCCGCGTCATCGGCGTTGAGCCCGAAAAACAGCCCTCCATGCTCCGCGCCAGCGAGGCCGGCAAACCGATTACGATCGCCACCGAGGCAACCATCGCCGACGGCATAGCTGTGCGTCGCGCCGGTGATTTGACCCTGCCGCTGGTCTCGCGTTACGTGGACGAGATCGTTACGGTCGACGACGAGGAGATCGCCAGCGCCATCCTGATGCTTCTGGAACATGAGAAGACCCTGGCCGAGGGTGCCGGTGCAGCGGCCCTTGCTGCTCTGCTTCAATCCAAGACCGATCTGCGCGGTCGGCGTACCGTGGTCTTGGTTTCCGGCGGCAACATCGACGTTACCCTGCTCGCCAAAATCATTGAGCGCGGCCTGGTCAAAGATGGCCGTCTGCTCCGCATCCGCGTACAGTTGCAGGACCGCCCCGGCGCCTTGTTGTCGCTCACCGAGGTCCTCGCACGCGAGCGGGCCAACATCGTCGAGACCATCCACAATCGCTCCTATTACGGCGTCAGCATGGGCGAAACCGTGATCGATGTGATGCTTGAAACCCGCGGCGCAGCCCACATCGCGGCCATCCGGTTGGCCTTGACCGAAGCCGGTTTCCCCTTTGAGCGGATCGAGTAAGCCGACGGCAGATTGCGTCCGGAGCCTGTTCGATGAAACACTGATTCAGCCGCACCGAACGCCCCCGCTTTTTGCTATACTTGTTGAGTTCACCACAGTGCGGAGGTGGCGAAATTGGCAGACGCACCAGCTTGAGGTGCTGGCGCCCAAAAGGCATAGGGGTTCAAGTCCCCTCTTCCGCACCAAATTTATCGCGTCCGGTCAGCCCGGACTGACTTTAGAAAGCAGCTTTCAAGATGAATTTCCTCCTCGATTTAGTCGTCGTCATCCATGTGCTTGTGTGCGCCTTCCTGATTGGTGTCGTCCTTCTGCAGCAGGGGCGCTCGGCCGATTTGGCCGGGGCCTTCGGCGGTCAGGGATCGCAAACCGCCTTCGGCCCTCGCGCGGCAGCTAACGTTCTCACTCGGCTCACGACTTGGTCGGCGATCCTCTTTATGGTTACCTCGATTACTCTTACCGCTCTCTACGTGCGCTCTGGAACCGCCTCCCACTCCGTGCTGCATGGCTCGAAATCGGCTCCTGTCTCTGCTCCAGCGAAGCCTGGAAAGTAGCAAATAAGTCTCTAATTATCAGCAAAGTGAAGTCATAACGGCGGGCCATGCGGCCTGCCGTTTTTAATTTCTCCCCGTCTCTTTCATAAAATCCTCTTGACTAGATTATCTGAAAGATATATCTTCGAGATACATGAAACACAACCGTACATCCTACGTCATCCTCGGCATGCTCTCCATTGCACCGAGTAGCTCCGGCTACGAGATTCATAAGGCGATCGAAGAAAACTTCGGCAGCTTTTGGGGAGAGAGCTACGGGCAAATCTACCCCGCTCTTAAGCGGCTCGTTGCTGAGGGCCTGATCGAGCCCTGCGTACCGTCCTCAGCGCCGAAAAAGCGTCGCCAGGAATATGCACTTACCGATGCTGGCCATGCCTTTCTTCGCGAGTGGCTTGCTTTACCTTTCCAAAACGATCCGCCCCGCAATGAATTCATGCTCAAGCTCTTTTTTGGCCGCGAGGCAGCGCCCGGCGTCTCAACCGCGCATGTCCGCGAATTGCAACAACGAAACCAGCGCTCGCTGGCGATGCTCGAAGGAATCGAAAAAATGGCGCGCCAGCACCAGTCTAAGAACCCCCATTTGCCCTACTGGATGCTCACGCTGAGCCTTGGAATCGCGATGACCCGCGCCGCTCTTGATTGGGGCCAGTCGGCTCTTGAACAACTGGCCGCCATAGAGCGCAACGAGGCTTTAGCCTCCGATAGATCGAGCATTGTCTCCAACAGCCAAGCTGGAAGCATGCTCTGACGCGAAATCGACCCAAGAAAGGACCGCACCATGCCTACGAACGTCAAATCCAGCCGTCGGTCGCAAATTGTGGCCTACGTTGCCGCCACCCTGTTTATCCTTGGCAATTTCATCTCTCCCCTGGGAGCATGGACCGGCCCCATCATGGGTGCGTGGTTCGTGGGTACGCAAAAGCCCCGGCGCGGGCTTCTCTGGATGGTCGCTCTCGCCTTTGTTCCCGGCATAATTTTCGGCTGGCGAAAGATCCCTCTGACCGGCGCAGCGCAAGCTCTCCTCTACCTGGGTTGGGCGCTCGTCGCCGCCATCCTCGGCGCTCTGCCTTTCACCTTCCATCGCCTGGTTAGCCCTCGTCTTCCAGGATTTCTGGCGACTTTACCCTTGCCGCTGGCCGCAATCTCCATTCCATCTCTGGCTCAGGCACTTCACCTTGGTGCAGCTTCGATGGTCGGCCTCTTCACATTCCTCATCTTCTGGTTTGCTGCGACTGTTGTGTGGTTATGGAACAATGAATCTCACGTCACCGACCTCGTCTTCGGCTCGGGCTTCATCGTTGCAGGAGCCTTCGCACTTCTTGGTCACACAGGCACACTCGTGTTGCCCGCCGATTTGCTTGCCGGCGTTTCTTTTTCCTGGACTTGCCTCGGAGCAGCTCTTCTTCTCGCCATCTGGGCGTTGTTTCATCCGCTCAAGCAGCGGAACTGGGCCGACAGGCCGCAGACCGTCGCCATGTTGCAAAGCCCATTCACGGGCACATCTCTGCACCTGACCGCGGAAAAGGGAAGGGAAGCATTGATCAGCAGCGCCGGTGAGCGCTTCCCCATTTGCAACGGAATTCCTGCCTTTCTTAAGCCTGAAGACCTCACGGGCGACAACGGCAAATACAACAAGCTCTATGAAACCGTCGGCGGGTTTTACGACGACATTCAGCGTGTCGTCGGCGCCCTCCGAGGCCTCGATCTGGACTCGTATTTCGAGAACTACATGAGCTTGCTCCAAGTCAAAGCCGGCGATTCAGTGCTCGAGACATCCGTCGGCACGGGCCTCAATTTCAAATACCTGCCCCGCGGAGTCAAACTCTCCGGCCTCGATCTCTCGCCCGAAATGCTGGCCAACTGCCAGAACAACATGCGCCGCTGGAAGATGGATGCTGACCTTTATCTCGGCAATGCGGAGTGCCTGCCCTTCGCTGATTCGAGCTTCGATGTCGTCTTCACCTGCGGCGGCTTCAACTTCTTCAGCGATCGCCCCAAAGCCATCCGCGAGATGATCCGTGTAGTCAAGCCGGGTGGCCATCTGATGATCGAGGACGAAACCGAAGAGTACGTCAAGAGCACCTACGAGAAGAGTCCAATCACCAGCGCCTACTATTCGAAGCGCAAACAGCCTGTGACCGTGCCGATAGATCTGGTGCCTCCGGAGATGGAAGATATTCACCTTGAAATGCTCAAGGAAGGCAAATTTTATGCAATCACCTTCCGCAAACCATCTGCGGAGAAGCCATCTTCCTTCGCCGCGAAAAACCTCGACGCTGCGGCAGCCGTTCGATGTTAGAGATTTTTCGGTGAGTTTGCAGGCTATTTCCCACCATCCTGCTACGATGAAAGAGAGTTGGTCGTTCAACAGGGTCGGTCCTGGGCAAAGGCAAACAGAGACCTACCCCCCACCCCCTTCCCTATATTTTCTAAACTTGAGCCACTTGCAAAATACCCTGCGGGCTCTGGTTTTTAGCGGAGAGATTGAACG
>CAYTJN010000222.1:0-5933 GCA_964438125.1 uncultured Occallatibacter sp. | reverse complement strand
TGACTTCCGGCAGCACCAGGGGCACGTTGGGCGCCATGCGGAAGGCGCTGGAGTTTGAGACCACGGCGCAACCGGCGGCCGCAAACTTAGGCTCCAGTTCGCGGGCGAAGGCTGTGTCGACCGAGGCAAAAATTACCTTGGGCGCGCCTTCAGGCTCGGCCGCGGAGACGGTCATCTTGGCGATGCGTTCGGGCAGCGGCGTGTCGAGTCGCCACTTGGCGGCTTCGGCGTACGTCTTGCCGCTGGACCGGTCGCTGGCCGCAATCCACGCGACCTCAAACCATGGATGGTTTTCAAGCAGTTGGATGTACCGTTGGCCGACCATGCCGGTCGCGCCCAGGATTCCGATTGGGTGTTTGGTTTTCATAGCCTTAATCAATCAATTGTACTAGAGGATGGGATTGGGGTAGGCTATGGTTGGCGGGCGCGTGGTGAGGCGTTCTCCGGCTGGCCGGTCACGCGACCGGGACAAGATCTTTGCTGTTAGCGCAGATCGCGGACAACTACCCTCTGGCCATCAGTGGTCGCCAGTCGATCGCCATCAGGACTAATCGCCGCGCTCCGCTGGCCTGTGCGCAGGAAGTCCTCTTCACGATAAAGCTCTGTTCCTGTGTCGAAGTCAAACACCTGCAATCGGAAGTATGGGAATAGTCCGGCTGCGTCAGTAACAGGAAACTTGGAGCCGTTCGAGTACACCAAAATTCGTCGTTTCTCTCCTGTCGAGACCTGAATACCGACTCCTGCATCATACGCCTGGCAGTACGTATATCGTCCGCAAGGAGGAATTACCCATTCGAGGCTGGCGATTTTCCTGACTGCACGACCGTCGCTTTGCGCGTTCAGAGTCTCGCCGTCTCGAACAATCGTCTGCCCATCCGTAAAAGTGAAAACTCTCTTAATGGCACCAATCTCGGGCGGTTCCTCCTGCTTCAATAGCGCGAGCGGCGTGCCGCCGTAAATGTACTTGTTCCCGTCCATCGTGACGGTCACTGCATTCTGTTGAGCCGAACGCACGATCATCGGCATGAAGCGATGCGGAGGCAGATCCAGGGACTGTATCGAGGTAAGGTCCTTATCGTCCACTTCGAGGGTGGCGGACCGTGCGAGCACGAGCCGTCCGGTGTCGATCACCAATCCCGGGTCCGTTGACGGCCACGGCTTGCGAGCAATTAAGTGTCCGTCTATGGAGATCAGGTTTATGGCGATTTCATTTACCGACCGATAGCAGTCGCCCGGCGGACCGGAGAGCACTAGTAAGGTTGTCTCCGAAAGAAATTGGATCGGTAGTTGAAAAGCTCGGCAAGGGGTCGCAGGCGCGAGAGCGCGTTTCAGGCTGATCGACGACGCTGTTCGGTTCGAATCATAGCTAGGCGTCTGCGACGCATCGACTTGCGAGAAGACAGAAGCAAGCGCAGCGAGAGTCGCAATTCGAAGGTATCGTGGAACACAGTACACGGTAGTTTGATGGCCCTTTGAAAGTAGTTTAATGCAGTTGCGACTGGATGGTCGCCAATTCGGAAACTGCACGATATTGACTCGCACGAAAGACAAATGGAGCGGAATCCAACGCATTCTCACGATTGCGCCCAAATCAATCCCTCCCAGCAATCGTCATGCCGTCGATGCGCAGCGTGGGTGAAGCCACCGAGCCGCGGAACTCCAGATCGTTGCCAATTGCGGTCACGTTCTTCAGCATCTCGGCAAGATTCCCGGCGATAGTCACCTCTTCGACGGCATGCGTGAGTTCGCCGTTCTCGATCCACAAGCCAGTCGCGCCGCGCGAGTAGTCGCCTGTGACCACGTTGACACCGAAGCCCATCAGGGCGGTGACATAAAGCCCCGCCGGAATCTCGGCGATGATCTGCTCCGGCGTCAGAGTGCCGGCTTCGACGTAGAGGTTGCCGCAGCCGATGCCCGGTGTCCCCGCCAGGCCGCGCGATGCGTTGTGAGTCGACTTCATGCCCAGTTTGCGCGCCGTGTAGGTGTTCAGCAGATAGTTGCGCAGCACGCCTTTCTCGACCACCACCGTGCGTCGCGAGGGCAGTCCCTCCCCGTCAAAAGGAGAAGTTCCAAAACCGCCCATCCCCGTCGGCAGCAGCATTGTGTTGTCGTCCACAATGGTGAGGCTTGGCGCGGCGATCTGGTTTTCCAGCCGGCCGGTCAAGAACGAAGCGCTCCGCCAGATCGCGTCTCCTGAAGCAGCCTCAAAGACCGAGCCGATGAGGGACCGAGCCACCTCCGGCGCAAAAACAATGGGCACACGCTGTGTGGGAACGCGCCGCGCGCCCAGCCTTCGCAAAGCGCGCCGCGCAGCCTCTTTGCCAATCGACTCCGGCGAGTCCAGATCTGCCAACCGCCGCGCGCTCGACCACCAGCCATCGCGCTGCATCGAGCCATTCGCATCCTGTGCCAGCGGCGCAGCCGAGACCCCGGCATAGCTTGACCGGTAACTGCCCACAAATCCGCGCGAGTTGGCCAGCACCTTGCGTCCCGTGGCTGCGTCAAAGCTGCCGCCGTCGGAGTTGGTGATGCGCGGATCGGCTGCGAGCGCTGCCCCTTCAGCCCGTCTCGCCCACTCGATGCGCTCCGCTCCCGGCAGCGAGTAGACGTCTTCGTGATAGAGGTGAAGGTCGTCGCGAACCGAGCCAAAATCGCCCTTCTCCGGCATTCCGCTGAAAGGATCCTCCTCAGTCACTTTGGCCAACGCCAGCGCCCCATCCACCAGTTGGCGAATGCCCTCCGAGGTTAGGTCGCTAGTCGAGGCCGAGGCCGAGCGCAGGCCCAGAAAGACCCGAAGCCCCAAGCCGCGAGAGCCCGATTCCTTCAGCGTCTCCACCTGCCCCATGCGAACGTTGACACTGAACTCGTCACCCTCGCGGGCAACCGCTTCGGCGTCACTCGCGCCGGCTTTTACCGCCATCGCAACGACATCCGCGGCAACGGACTCCAACTGACTCGAATTGTCGTTCATTTCAGACATTGGATCCCTTTGAGAGCAACAACTTCCGGGACGACGATGCCCGTTGAACTCAGCAGCCGCCGTATGGGAGGTGTAAACAGGCTCTTGAAACAAGCTATCAAACGAGCCCTATTTTTATCTCCGGTTAATAAAACCGTGCACTTCATTTCATATTTGCCGCCGATACTGAGCACGCCGGACTGTAGCTCCAAGATCGCGAAATCCGGCGCGTAACGCGCTTCCAACGCTTCGGCCCCAGTCCCCCTGGACCGAAGAATCCCCCAATCCCCAAACGAAAAATCGAGGCCAATTCAATGAATCTCTTCAAGCGTTTCCTCGTCCTGTGCCTGCTCGCATGCGCCGTCACAGCCGCGCAAGCCGAGCCCCATCGCGTCAAGCATGTCCTGTTGATCAGCGTAGATGGCCTGCACTCGATCGACGTCTCCAACTACATCGCCGCCAATCCCAATTCAACGCTGGCTTTGCTGGCAGGCCATGGCGTCCGCTACGACAACGCCTATATCCCTTCGCTCTCGGATTCGTTTCCCGGCTTGACGGCATTGGTCACGGGCGGATCTCCGGTCACAACCGGCATGTGGTACGACGTAACCTATAACCGCAAACTCTCACCGCCAGCCATGACCACCCCCTATGGCATCGTCGGTGGAGAGGGCCTCTGCCCGGCAACCATCGGCACCCAGGTGGGTTTCGATGAAGAGATCGATGTGGACCTGACCAAACTGAACGGCGGTGGAGGCATCAATCCGGCGTTCCTGCCACGCGACTCCACCAAGGGCTGTTCGCCGGTCTATCCGCACAGTTACCTGCGCGTCAACACCATCTTTGAAGTGGCCCATGAAGCGGGAATGTACACCGCATGGACCGACAAGCATCCCTCCTACGAGTGGACCAACGGGCCCAGCGGAAAGGGCGTTTCCGATTTTTACGGCCCCGAGATCAATTCGATTCCGGTCGGCCTCCCCGGAATCGCCGGCTGCGATCCGCTACCCGATCCGGCCAATGCGACCTCTTCGAACGCCTGGACAGACAGCATCGAAAACATCCGGTGTTATGACACGCTCCACGTAAACGCCACCATCAATCAGATCAATGGCAAGACCCATGACGGCGCACACAAGGCTCCGGTTCCGGCCATCTTCGGCTTCAACTTCCAGGCCGTGAGCGTCGGTGAAAAGCTGAAGGGCAACGGTTACGCCGACCAGTGGGGCACGCCCAGCGCTGGCCTGAAATCGGAACTCGATTTTGTCGACACTTCGCTTGGCCGCATCTGGACCGCGCTCAAGGCCAAGAGCCTCGATGACTCGACGGTCATCATCATCACCGCCAAACATGGACAGTCGCCCATCGATCCAGCCAAGGTGACGAAGATTCCCGGCAGCGTTCCGCAGTCTGTCGTTGGTTCCAGCTACGCCTTCGACATCTCCGACGACGCCTCGCTGATCTGGCTCCAAAGCCCATCCGATATCGACGGTGTGCTGCCCAATCTAACCGAGGCCACCGGGGAACCATTGCTGGGCGGACAGGAGATCTTTGCCGGGCCAACGTTGATCAATCGCTGGGACGATCCGGTACTCGACGAGCGCACGCCTGACATCATCGTCAAGGTCAACACCGGCGTGATCTTCACCGGCGGCTCCAAGATCGCCGAACACGGCGGCCTCAATGAAGACGATATTCACGTCGGCCTGCTGGTCTCCGGCCCCGGCATCGAGAACCCATTGGTCTTCAAAGGCAACGTCTCGACGGCCCAGGTAGCACCCAGCGTCCTATCGCTGCTCGGGCTCGACCCAAATAGCCTCAAGGCAGTGCGGGAAGAAGGCGTCCACGTCCTGCCGGTTTTGCCTTAGCCATAAATGGTAGCGCCGACCTCCAGGTCGGCTGTCCTGTGGGTCTTTGAGACCCACAGGCGACGTCTGGCGGCGAGGACACCGCCAGTACATCCGGTCTTGAAACCAGCGCTACTTTCGTCTCTCAAGTTACGGGTACATTCTTAAAACGACACAAGGCCCAATGAGCGATTGCGGCGTCCCGAGAACCGGGGCGCCGCAATGTTCTTAGGAGCCTATCGCCGCGCCACTCTAAAATAGGCCGGTATGCCTACAACCGTTCGATCGCACGCGAAGATCAATCTTGGCCTCGGCATCGGCGCGCCGCGCGCTGATGGCTTTCACTCGCTCCTCACCGTCTACCAAACGTTGGAACTGCACGACCTGGTGACTGTGACCGCGCGGAATACGTGGAAAGAAAAGATAAGAACCATCCGGCTGACGTCCAATGATAGTCGCGTTCCAACCGATAACCGCAACACGGCTTGGCAGGCTGTCGAGCTGGCGCTGCAGGATGGCGAAAGGTTCGCGGATGTCGAGATTCACATCGAAAAGTGCCTGCCGGTGCAGGGCGGCCTGGGTGCCGGATCTGCAAATGCTGTGGCGGCCTTGGTAGGACTTGAACATGAATTGGGATGGCATAAGCCACGTGGAGATCCCGGATGGACTTCGCAGACTCCGTGGAAGGAGGCGGGGATCGGCACGTTTTATTGGCCTTCGCGCCGCCTTCAAATCGCAGCTCAAGTCGGCTCCGATGTGCCGCTCTTCCTCATCGGTGGCACCATCCTGGGCCTGGACCGGGGTCAAGAGGTCTATCCCCTCCCAGACATTGAATCCGTCTGGTGCGTGGTCGCTACGCCCGACGTTGGCGTCTCAACTCCACAAGCTTTTCGCGACTGGGATGCCCTCTGCCAAGCCGAAAGTTTGACCGCAGAGGCCAGCGCAGATAAACTAAACAAGTTGAGCCGCGCCTATGCCAGCGCCTTCGCGGGAGAAATCCCCAGAGGACAGCAGGGAGTTGGCTCCTCCGGTGTTCACCTCAATGAGGCGAACCTGGCCGGACCGAATGAGTCCGCGCTTGTCCGCACCGGGATCACGAGCTGGATCGAGAACGACTTCGAACGCGT
>CAYTJN010000221.1:0-5960 GCA_964438125.1 uncultured Occallatibacter sp. | reverse complement strand
CCAGCAGGCTGAAGGCGCCGATGATGCCGCCGGTCACCGAGTTGTCGTCGCCGATGATCGCGTTCTGCACGGTATTCGAGAGCGACAGTAGCACCACAAGATCAAATGGATTGAGTTGGGCTAGTTCGCGTTTGCCAAAGAGGCGTAGCAACAGCACCAATACCAGATAAACAATTACCGGGCGAAGCAGCTTCTCCAGAATCGGAAGCGGCAACTGAAACATATGTTCGAAGACAAGTGAATGTGGCATGAAACGAGGATAGTACGCTTTGCCGCATGGTTAAAGCGTTCGTCTCGCCGAAAGACGATCTGAATACACAGAGGCTAGCGTGCGCCGTTTCAGCGCGCAGCGAGACTTCTCTCAAAGTACCCCAGCGACTTGCGCAGACCTTCCATGAGGTTGATCCGAGGCTCCCAGTCGAGCAGGGCGCGCGCTTTGGCAATGTCTGGGCAGCGGCGCGTTGGGTCGTCCTCCGGCAGATCTTCCAAGCGCAGTTCGCTCTTCGAGCCCGTCACTTCCAGCACGGCTTGCGCACATTCGAGAATGGTGAACTCATCGGGGTTTCCGATGTTGACCGGAAGATGCTCATCGCTGTGCGCGAGGCGCAGGATACCTTCGATCAGGTCGTCCACATAACAGAAGCTTCGAGTTTGTTTGCCGTCGCCATAGATGGTGAGAGGTTCGCCGCGCAGGGCCTGCATCATGAAATTAGAGATAACTCGGCCGTCGCTCGGGTGCAGGCGAGGGCCGTAGGTGTTGAAGATGCGAACAAGATGTGTATTGACACCACGCGAGCGATGGTAGGCCATCACCAGCGCCTCGGCAAAGCGTTTTGACTCGTCGTAGACCGAGCGCGGGCCAACCGGATTCACGTTGCCCCAGTAACTCTCCCGCTGCGGATGCTCGAGCGGATCACCGTAGCACTCTGACGTCGAGGCATGCAGATAACCGGCACCATGGCGAGCGGCGATCTCCAGAGTATTCTCGACGCCGGCAGAGCCGACACGGAGCGTCTCCAGCCCTAGACGAAGATACTCCGGCGGGCTCGCCGGGGAGGCCATGTTGAACACATAGTCCACCGGAACCCAGTTGGAGTCCAGTCCAAAAGGCTTGCAGATGTCCAGCTCCTGAAATTGGAAGCGAGGCTCACCGGCTAGATGAGCGATGTTCTCCAGATCGCCGGTAGAGAGATTATCGACGCCGAAGACGGTGTGGCCTTCGGCCAGCAGGCGGTCGGTCAGGTGAGAACCAAGAAAGCCGGCAGCGCCGGTGACAAGGACGTGCAGATTCAAGTCTTCATGCTCCGAAAAATCTTCCGACGTTCAAATTGATAGGGATGAATTCCTTATTTCAAGCCGGGATAACTCCGCAAACCTGCCCCTACACCATGAGTCTGCGGGGTTTGCCTTCCTGCGCCTGGTAGCATGGCGGCCGGCCCACACTGACATAGGTGAAGCCATGATCGAGCATCTGCTTCGGCTTGTAAAGATTGCGGCCGTCGATCACGATCGGGAAGCGAACCACCTGATTCAGACGTGTCAGGTCAATTTCGGCAAACTCCTTCCAGTCGGTCAGAATCAGCACCGCGTCGGCATCCTTTGCTGCCTCGTAAACGTTGGCGGCATAAGTCATCTTCTCTGTGGCGGGCAACTCTTCTTTTGCGCGACCCATCGCCGCGGGATCGTAGGCTGCGACGCAGGCGCCGGCATCCAGAAGTCTCTTAATTACGTCGATGGCCGGAGATTCGCGAATGTCGTCGGTTCCACCTTTGAAGGCGAGTCCCAGCGCAGCGAGGCGCTTGCCGGGCAGTGTCCACAAGGCCGCCCGCACCTTGTTAAAGAAAACTTCCTTCTGGGTCTCATTCACCTTCGAGACCTCCTGAAGCAGTTGGAAGTCGACGCCCTGTTGCTGCGCCACCCAATGAAAAGCGGCGACATCTTTGGGGAAGCATGACCCGCCATAGCCCAAACCGGCTCGTAGAAACCTGGAGCCAATGCGGCTGTCCATTCCCATGCCCGCCGCGATGTCTACGATGTCGGCGTCCACGCTCTCGGCCAGGTTGGCCACCGCGTTGATGAATGAAATCTTCAAAGCCAGAAAGGCGTTGGAGGCATGCTTGATAATCTCCGCGCTTTGTGCCGAAGTCACGAGAAGCCTGGCCGGCGCCGAAGTGCCACATCGGCCTGGCAGCGCATCCGGCTGAGCGTAGTAGCTGCCTCCGGTGATCGGCTCATAAATGCGTCGCAGCACTTCGGCCGCGCGCTCTGTGTTGGCGCCCACGACGATGCGGTCGGGATGTAGAAAATCCATGATGGCCGTGCCTTCGCGCAGGAATTCTGGATTGGAGACCACATCGAAGTTCTGAGGCATCACGCCATGGCGGTGCAGCACCCGCCGTATCCACTCATTGGTGTAGACCGGAACCGTGCTCTTCTCGACGATCACTTTGTAGGCGTTAATGGAGCGCGCAATCTCAGAGACCACGGCTTCGACGTAAGAGAGATCGGCCGCCCCGGTCTCGCCCTGAGGCGTTCCCACGGCGATGAAAACGGCTTCGCTACGCTCTACAGCCGCACTCAGATCGGAGGTGAACACCACGCCGCGCCCCCGATGCTTTTGCAGCAGTTCGGGCAGATGGCGCTCAAAGATAGGCACGCCACCTTCACCTAGAACCTTGATCTTGTCTTCGTCATTGTCCACACAGGTGACGTAATGGCCAATCTCCGCAAAGCAAACGGCCGCAACGAGTCCTACGTAACCGGACCCGATCACACAAATGGATACTGGCTGTGACATGTGCTTGTGTAGTCTCCTTGCGGTTTCCCGCGGGCGGCGGCAAGGAAGATTCCTCGCCGACAGGTCATGCAAGCCGCCGTGCAACCTGAGGGCGCTCCTCACGAAGGCATGCCGCTGTGCGCTTGACCTTCAGGATGGAAAGATGGAGAACAACTCGAGTTCCCCAAAAGCTAAGAGTTTACCATTCCCAGGTTATTCGTTGGTTATTGGTTGTGATGAGACCGAGGTAAGCTGGGCTAAGACCCTGAGGGCATTCACCCTTCTGCTTCGCAGTCACGCGCAGCGAACGTTCTTGGGCCCTCTGGTAAAGTGGGATTCTATCCGCAGGGGCGATCGCCTGACGCATGGGCGGGCAGGCAACAACCCTTGAATCTTATGGAAATGGAGCAAGTCTTATGGCTGGCGTCTCGCAATCCACCTCTACGATCTGGGCTCCGTTCCGAATTGCACCCGCCTTTTCCGAGCGCGTGTGGGGCTACCGTGATCTTCGTCCCTGGTATGACGTGCAGGCTAAGGACGGGGAGCCCCTCGGAGAGGCCTGGCTCACCGGAGACCAGTGTGTAGTTGCTACAGGTCCGCACGCCGGCCAGAAACTGGGCTCACTCTTTGCCGAGAACGTTGAAGCTCTGCTCGGTGCAGCCACGAGCGGCAGCAAAGTTAACTCGGGCAGCGCGTCGCCCCTTCTGATCAAAGTGATCTTCGCTAAAGAAAAGCTCAGCGTGCAGGTGCATCCTGACGACGCGATGGCGCAAAAGTACGGCGATCCGCGCGGCAAGACGGAGTGCTGGTACGCTCTGGAAGCTGAGCCGGGAGCCCAGGTGGCATGCGGGCTCAAGCCGGGCGTTACCCTGGACGGCGTCAAAGCAGGGATCGAAGACTGCACGCTCGAAGAAAGCCTGAAGATGGTCGACGTGAACGCAGGCGACATGATCTTCGTGGACGCCGGGACGGTCCATGCCATCTGGCCCGGATCGATCCTGCTTGAGACACAGCAGAACTGCGATCTGACTTACCGCATGTACGACTACGGGCGCGGCCGCGAATTGCATATTGCAAAATCTCTTGAGGCCACTCGACTTGAGACCCGCGCCGGAAAAGTGCCTGCCAGGAAGTTGGGCGACCGCAGCATGCTGATCGACGCGGAATATTTTCGTGTCGAACGTATTACTGTGGCCGGCAGCAGGGCAAGCTCCACCTTGCCGGGCAAAGACGAAGCAGACGCTGGGCTTGCTTACCTGTTTGTGGCGCGAGGAGCGGCGAGAATCTCCGGGTCGGGATTTGAACCTGTCGAACTGCCTATGGGAGGACTCTCAGCCATCCCCGCAGCCTCCCCTGAGTTTGTTGTGGCAGATGCCGGTGCTCCGAATGTTGGCAGACAGGATTCGAAGACACTGGAGTTGATCCGCATCGCCCCTTGCTGGCCTGACGCCAATCGGTGATGCAGTCCCCCCGTAGAGAGTCTTCGCGAAATCTTTGCCTTACATTTTCATCTTGCCGATGTACACTCAACCGAAAGAGATTCTCTCGGGGGCGGGTCTCCGGTAGCTTTGAAAGAGAGGCAGAATGCGTCTGAAGCCGTTCGTGTGGCTGGCCCTCGCAACCCTTTTCGTTTGCGTTGCATATTCCGCTCATGCACAATCGGCACCCTCGGCCGCTGGGTTCAAACTTCCCCTTGCCGTCGGCACCGGTCTATCCGGCTTCAACACCGACGAAGGGCACGGCCATCTTCTAGGCGGCACACTCTGGGTAGATTATTTTCCGGGTTGGGTGCCGTCGATTCTGCGCGGACTTGGCCTGGAAGGCGAGGCGCGCGACCTCAACTACGATCGTTCGCCATCTTTGCCGAAGAATGAGCGTCAGGACACAGTGCAAGGCGGGTTGATTTATTCCTGGCCGCGAATCGATAATCTTCGTCCCTATGCAAAGTTCTCTGAGGGGTACGGCAACGCGGACGAAGGATCAACAGTGCGTTACCACGACTCCCGTACCATCGCGAGCGGCGGCGGCGGCGTGGAATTCCGTGCAGTCGGAGGTCTCTGGGTGCGGGCCGATTATGAATACCAGAGCTGGCCCAATTTTTTCAAACATCCGGCGACAGTGAACCCGGCTGAGCCTGCCCGTCTCGGCGGAAGGCTCAATCCACAGGGCTTCACGGTGGGCGCGGTCTTTCACTTCGACCGTCCCCATGCCCATTGATGGCCCCGAGATTGGTGGCACCGGGCTCGAAAGCGCAACAGATGCTGAGCGAGACAGCGGTTCCGGCTACAATTGCCATGCCTCGGAATCCCTTTGTCACCAGGGCGATACTTGGAGTTCAAGTTGCCGTCAGCAGCTACGATGAGGCGATTCAACAGAGTCTTTTATGGGCGAAGGAACGGGAGCCGGGTGCACTTTTCTTCGCAGCAGTTCACATGATTATGGAGGCAGTCGACGACCCGGCTTTTCTTCCCAGGCTCAATGCGACCGGCACGGTTTTCCCTGATGGAATGCCACTCGTCTGGGCGCTGCGCATGCTGGGAGCCAGCAAAGCCCAACGGGTCTATGGTCCTGACTTCACCGTTGCGATGCTGGCCGCCGCTGAGGATGCAGGTGTTTCAGTGGGTTTCTATGGAGGTAGCCAGGCAGTTCTCGATACCCTGGTCCGCGTGGTTCGCCAGCGGCACCCAAGGCTCAAACTGGCTTACTTTGAGAGCCCACCATTCCGAGCGCTTGCGCCTGATGAAGATGCAGCCGTCCTGGATAGAATCGCCGCGTCGGGAACGCAGTTTCTATTTGTCGGTCTAGGCTGTCCCAAGCAAGAGCGGTGGATTGTGGAGCACACGGGCAAGGTGCCTGCCGTGCTGTTCGCCGTCGGGGCGGCCTTTGATTTCATCGCCGGCAGCAAGCGCCAGGCTCCTCGATGGATGATGCGTTCAGGCTTCGAATGGCTGTTTCGCATGGCAACCGAGCCGCGGCGACTTGCGATGCGTTACCTCAAGCACAATCCCCGATTCGTCTTCCTGTTCCTCCGGCAATTGCTTACCCGGCCGGCCCTCGATTCTCCGTCATGAAGAAAACAATGGCTGTCGATGGTACCGACGATTTCGATTCGCAGCAGGGCAATCGCAAGAATGAGGGCAAATTCCATCACAGTTCCACAGTTTCACAGGAAATAGGGGGGGGT
>CAYTJN010000220.1:0-6054 GCA_964438125.1 uncultured Occallatibacter sp. | reverse complement strand
TGGAACTGGGACACGGTCAACTTCTGGTCGCAGATCGCCTTTGCATTCACCGGCCTGGAACTTGTTTCCGCCATGAGCGAAGAGGTACGGGATCCGCGACGGAATCTGCCGCGGGCCGTCTTTGGCGCTGGTGCGCTGATTGCCCTCATGTATATTGCCGGGACCTTTGCCATTCTCTCGCTAGTGCCCGCCGCCGATCTCGACCCTCAGAGCGGCGTCTTTAACGCGATCGCGGTTGGATCTGCCACGCTGAAACTTGGCTTCATGGGAATCCTGGCGGCCATCCTGGTGACCGCGGGCAACTCCGGCGGAGTGGGCTCAACCGTCGCCGGCATCGCACGGGTTCCTTTTGTGGTGGGAATCGATCGCTATCTGCCCGCCGCATTCGGCGAGATTCATCCGCGCTGGAAGACACCGTATATCTCCATCCTCGTGCAGGCCTCCATCTCCGGCGCTATTCTGTTGGTCAGCCAGGTGAATGAAACGACGCGGGGCGCATACCAATTCCTGATCGACGCGGCCATCATTCTCTACTTCATTCCGTTCCTCTATATGTTCGCTGCTGTCATCAAGCTGGCGCGCCGCAAAGACCGCAAAGAGAATTTAGAGGCCGTGCTGGTTCCGGGAGGCGTTGCCGGAGTCTGGATCTGTGGCGGACTGGGATTCATCGTCGTACTGGGCGGGATACTGCTTTCACTGGTGCCGCCTGGCGACTCGTCAGACAAGCTGGGATTTGAAATGAAGCTGATCGCGGGGACGGTCGCTTCAGTCTTGATCGGCCTGGTCTTGTATCAACGCGGAGCGCGCGCCAAGCGGAGCGCGTTGTGACTCATGGGACGCGTTGCAGCGGGTTACCAAAACGCAGTGAAAGGCGCGCCCATAGCTGTTGCGCTGGTTGATTCCTTAATGGACCGCTAACTCGACCAACTTGGCGTCTTGCGCTGGATCGGGCGCATCGGTGCGGTAAGCGCCGAGGCTTGCCGCCATGCTTTCCAATTTGCCGGCGTTCGCTGAGAGCGCGCAGGGGTGGTCGTGCGTCTCCAGCATCGGCCCGTTGTTGCGGATCATGGTGAAGAACGACCCGGCCAGGGCTTCGGAGACGGTCGAGGTGCTTAGGTTGTGCGTCGCCAAGGCAGAGAAGGGACAGGCCGTGACATCGCCGGTGGGCGTCACGTGCGCGAAGCCTCGTCCGGCAGAGACGCAGCCTCCGAAGAACTCCTCATCTGCGGGGGAGTGCACGAGATAGGCAGCACCGGTTTCGCGGCTGCGAACGCGAAGGACGGTTTCGCGAAAACGCGACCGTTTCTCCTCGGGAATGGCAACGATCCCGTCGCCTTCGCCGGTCGGAATCTGCTCGATGAAAAACGCCAGCGGGCCGCTGCGAGCCATCAGCGCGTCGATCTTCTGTTCGTCGGTCCAGTAGTCGATATTCGCAGCGGCCACAGTCACAGACAGTCCGGTTAGAACTCCAGCCGCGCGAAGCCGATCGAGCGAGCGCAGCGCGCTCTCATAGACGCCGCTGCCCCTGCGCTCGTCGGTCAACTCGCGATCTCCTTCAAGACTCACCACCACAGCCGTGTTGCGGCAGTTTTTTAAAATTTCATAATCGCGATCGCGCAGAACCGTCCCATTCGTGAAGACCAAAAACATGCGATCGGGAAAGTCGCGCAGAAGGGTCGGGATCCCCGGCAACATGAACGGCTCGCCACCGGCGATGATGAAGCCCATAACTCCCGCTGCGGCGGCTTCCGAAATAACTCGGTGCCAGTCGGCTAGACCGAGCGGCTTCTTGGCAACGGGGGCGCCGGTCGTGATTCCGACCGCTCCGGCAAAGCAGCCGGTGCAACGCAGATTACAGCGCGATGTGACGCTGAGGACCAAAAACGGCGGTACCTGAATTCCGTTTTCAAGAGCCTCGTCGCGCATGCGGCTGGTTTGCCTGTGGGCACGAGCAAGGCGGAAAAACGCAGGGAGGTGCCGTGGATGCTTCAACGCCCAGGGAACGAAGATGCGGGGTAGATTGGGATCGACATCTTCGAACAGACGTCCGATTGAGGATACGCGGCTCGAAGGCCTCACAGTGCGCGGGAAGGCTGGTTCTGGCATGGCAGTGCTCCCCCAGGTTTCAGTGGCATTCGTTGATGAGTACGAGCCGTCGGAATGAATGGTTCCATTCTCTCAGGGATGGTGCTTTGGCCTTCGTGTCGGGGCGCACCAGTCTTCCTTACGGCCCCTTTACGGTGAATAGGCGAAAATGGCCTATGTACAATCGTGTGAATCGCGCGCACCGAGCGCTTCCCGTCGTTTTCGGCCTTGTTGCGGTGGCGAGCGTTGGAGTGCTCTTTGCATGGGATGCTCTGCCGCGGCTCTTTCCCGCCGCTGCGCACAATGTTCTGGGCGCGTTTCCGCTGGTGGCAATCGCTCTCGCCTACCTGCTCTACCAGAGCGCTCATCGGCCTGCACGTTGGGAGGTTGTCAAAGCTGTCCTGTTGGCGATTGCCTTTCTCTTCTGGGCTGCCAATCAACTCTGGCCTGCGCTGCCTCAGGCAATGCTCTTCAACGACATTGCTATTGGACTTTTTGTGCTCGATGTCTTTCTCGTGCTGATTGGCTGGCCCGCGACGTCGCCGGATGAGTCCTTCGCCGAGATCTACGAGGCAGAGCCGCACAATAGGAAGACGCAGGCGCGCTGATTTTCTTAACGAGTTGGTGATTTAGTTTCCGGCGGGTTCGGGCCGCGCGCCTGGTTCGTGGCTCCGATACCCCACCCCTATTTTGGGAATAAAATACTTCTTTTCAATGATATACGGACTAGTCTTCCTTCTAAAACCGTAATTCTATTAGGGTTATCCGCAGAATCGTCACACGAAAGGAGTTACGGGTGTTTTTCCGGATTTCTATGTTCCGGTCTGGTCCTTGGACACATTGCCCCGGCTTGGGCGGGTTGAGAAAAGTCCATGGATCTATTGTGCGCCGGCGGCGGGTAATTCTCTGCAAGGCGCTGTGGAGGGGATGGTAGCGAGTCAGCAAGTCGGCGGGTTGTTTACGTTGGTGCGACAATTCGGATTGAGTGAGTGCCTGATCCCCACGATTGGTGCCAACTACAGAAAGGGATTCACTCTGCGCGTAGGGCTTTATTCTCCAGCGGGCTTCTCTACACTCCCAGGTCCGAGAATCCGGACCTGGGGCACCCATATTTAGGTTCTTTCAAGCTGTTGGGGACCTGAGCCACCCGGCACTGTGGTTTCATCGCCTCCCGCCGAAGATCCACCCCAACATGCCACCGCCGAATTTCGAAGAGCAGTTCCCCCTCTTCGGTGAGGTTGCTGGCGACATTTCTCCAGTGAAGGCGATAACTCGGTTTAAACGCTCTTCGTCCTTCACATCTCGGTACCACTCCGAAGCTTTCACAAGGAATGGAATGCTTGACCGGTGCACAAAGAAGGACGGCACGAGCCAGGTATCGAGCGCAGCGTTGAGTTCACTTGCCACTCCTGGTTCCGATGCGTATCGTCTTGCGGACCGTAGGTCGTCATCGAAATGCAAGAAGTGAGTACGAACAAGCGTGTGTGCCCAGAAGAGGCACGCCGCCATATCGCTTCCTGGGGGCGCCGTGGTCATTGCATTGCGCGCAAAGGAGAGCGAAGCTTCGTGACTCCCACCCCAACGCTTTGAGAGAGCGGAGACGAGGGCGAAGTGCGCAGGGACGAGGTCTGGAGCAATCGCAGTGGCTTTTGCAAAGATTCCCCGCTGAAGGTCGACCTGGGAGAAGATCGTCAACGGCTTGAGAACAAGCGTGTACGCGGTAGGGTCCTGGTCGTCAATCTCTGTGCTCCTTGACATATCGCTCAGGGCTGCTTTGACGCAATCCGCGGAATTCTGGAAATGAGCGCCACTGACTGTGTCGGCGGTTCCGTTTCCGCGCATTGTTTTGGCGAGTTCGGCATAGTAGGCGCATCGAGTCACAAACAAATCGGCAGCCTCGGGCTCGGCGGCGCAGGCCGCATCTAGCGCATCGATGGAGACTTTGGGAGCGATGCGCTCGAGGATATAAATGCGATCCTGCCAGTCGCCACTCGCCCGGGTGCGGGAAAGATACTCACGCAATCTATGGAAGTTGCCCTCCTCGGCTTGCCGGGCCATCCGTATGATCTCCAGGTCGCCAGCGCCTGAATTATAAGTGCGCAGGGATATGGGTTGCTGCGAAAAGGACGACATATATAGTGCCTTCTTTCTTGATAGTTCGATCCGAGCATTTGATCATATTAGGAGGCAATATGCGAAGGTCGCGATGCCGAAAGCGGCCAGTCGCCGATTCCGCGTTCCGTGCGAAAGCTTCTCCATGAGACCACGGTGAGTGCACCACTCTTCAGTGCGCCAATGACAAAGGCTGGGTCAACAGTCGAGGCCCCGTTTTCGAGAGCCAAATAGCCGGGCTTGGTGATCAGTTTCCAGCCGTTCTCAAGCAGGCAGAGAGCGAACGCACAAAACAGAACATCGTAAGCGCAAGCGATGCGCTGCTGTAGATTGAGCTTGCCGGCGGTTGCGATGTAAACTTCCTTTGCCAAAGGTCGAGGATCAAGCACAAGGGCAGAGAGATCTCCCATTTTCTTTGCCGAGAGGAAACAGAGGTAGTCCGCCACACGCTTGCTCCATGCGGGAATATAAACGTCAATTCCGGCTGTATCCCAGTTCAGAGGTTTCAAATCCGCAGCGGCCACGGCCGGGACCACTTTCTTGACGAGGCTGGCTTCAAGTAAGCCAATGCTCCCGATCAGCGAAATCATCGGCAGATCGGCGTCTATTAGTGCGGAGCCTTGGGGAGTGGGCATATTGATCTGGCGCGCCTGTTCAATTCGTATGTTTAGCGGGGGGTGCGAATCGAACGGTGACGGTTTTACGACGGAGGCCTGCCGGGAGAGATACTCCGATGTAGCCTCGATGGTCTGCGGTACCTGCATGAACTGCTGGAAACCATTTGTCAGATCGGGCTGAAACCCACCCATCGCGACCGGCAGAACGAAGGAATTCCAATACGCGGTCAGACCGGCGTTGCATCTGCGGATACCCTCGAGCCCTTCGATGAGGGGCTGGGAACCAGCGATGTAGCACGCAAGTTCATCAGAACGGGCTTCCTGGCGGCGTGAAATCGCTTGCGTGATGCGCATGAAGAGTTGCCAGTACATCCTCAGTCCGCCCATCAGCAATCTGTAAACAACAGATACGACCCCTCCCTGGCCAAGAAAACGCAAAACCTCCGATTTTTTACCCAAGTTCTCGTAGACGCGCATTAAACTTCTGCGAGCGTTGTAGACCCACGGTCCTAATCGAGTATCGCCTGCATAGTAGTGAGCAAATTCGTGTGCCAACACGGCTCGAAACTGAGCGATCGTCAGCATCTGGAGCAGCGGCAGTCCCAGCGCGAGAATTCTGCGCCGGCCGAATCCCTTCGCTCTGCCCTGTTCGCTGACAAAAGCGTTCGCGTCACTGATCAGATACACCTCGGAGAGCATTGGTTCGCGCAAGTTCCCCGAAATAGCCTCGATCTCTTTCGCTAGGCGCGTCTCTGTTTCCAGATCGATGCGAACGCCATTGACCTCGTGCTGTTCCTTTTGCGGCACAAGCGACCAGAGAATCGTCGGTCCGGCAACAAGGCCGAAAACGGAAAGAAGCAGGCGCATATACCCAAGGTTGGCCGGTCCGCTAAATGGTAAATACCAGAGCAGAACAACCGGCAGAGCGAGGCACGCAAGAGCGAGAATGATCGCAAGCAGGTATGAAAGAAAAACCATGACCATTCCGGCCGAGCCCAAAGCGACGATCGACCACTTTCTCGAAGGGAGACGACTTACCTGAGTTGTCATAGATGGCACTGATATTAGCATGTCTCTAGGACAACGGCTTGAAATGGACTGCACGTCTTGATTTTGAGTCGCCATTCTCATCGCACTTGGTGAGTGGAGCACGGAATAAGAAGGGCCACTCCGCGACTGCGAAGTGGCCCTTTGACTTGCGCGAATTAGTTAGCCGGAGTTACTTGGCGGTGACTAGCGG
>CAYTJN010000219.1:0-6080 GCA_964438125.1 uncultured Occallatibacter sp. | reverse complement strand
AGCTGCAAGGCCGGTCGCTATCCAGATCACGGTGCGATAGCCGCTCAGGAAGGACCCCGTGATCGCATGCTGAACCGCGGGATCGGGATTGTGAATGGCTGCAAGCTGCGACCGCGCGGCATCAACCTGAGTAAGAACATCCGGGCTCAAGGTCAGATGAGACAGGTGTTGATCCAGCGAGTGGTTGAAAACCGTGACGAGAACGGCGCCGAAAGCGGCCACTGCAAGCAGAGAGGCTAAACGGGAGACCGCGTTATTGACTCCTGAGGCCAGGCCCGACTCGAAGTCTGGAACAGCATTCATCACCGTCGTAGTCAATGGAGCGACGCTGATCGTCATTCCTAGGCCCATCACCACTACGGCCGGGAAGAATGCGGTCCAATAGTTGCCATTCTGCGGCACGACCGCGAAAAGCGCGATGCCACAGGCTGCGACTAGGGGTCCAACAGTGAGCGGAAGTCGAGATCCGTAGCGCGCAACCAAGGCGCCTGCCCAGCGCGAGAGCGAAAACATGATGGCAATAAAAGGGAGAAACGCCGCTCCCGCCTCAGTAGCCGTGTAGTGCTGGATCTGGATCAAGTCCATTGGAAAGAAGAACATCAACCCGCCGAGCGATGCATAGAGAAACAAGGTCAGCAGATTCGCGCCAGCAAAGTTTCGCGACCGAAACAGGCTGAGCGAAACCATCGGCGCGCGAGACCAATACTCCACCGCAACAAATCCCAACAACGCAACGACACCCAAAACTGCCGTAACGGCGATGAAATGGCCGCCATGGCGGGCGCGAGACGGCCACTCTATCAGCGCGTACGTGACGCCACCCAATCCCAGCGTTGCCAGAAGAGCGCCAGGCCAGTCAAGGTGATGTGAGGCTTTCTCGTTGCGGCTCTCCGGCACCCTGGCAGAGAGCAGTATGACCGCCACAGCAAGCGGGAGATTCAGAAAGAAGACCCAGCGCCATGTGGAATATTCGATCAGCCAGCCGCCGATGACGGGACCGATAGCAGCAGTGATTGCGGAGAATCCGGACCACGTGCCAATCGCCTGACCTCTCGTCTCTTCAGGAAAGGAGGCCGTGATCAGTGCGAGACTTCCGGGCATAAGCAATGCCGCTCCCAAACCTTGAATCGAGCGAGCCCAGATCAGCATTTCAATAGTTTGGGCCAGGCCGCAGCACGCAGAAGCAACAGCAATCACGGCGACGCCCAAAACGTACACCTTGCGACGGCCGAAGAGATCTCCAAGAGACCCGCCTACAAGCAGCAGCGCCGCCAACAGCAAAGCATACGACTCCACAACCCACTGTACGTCCGCGACTGAGGCATGGAAGGCATTTTGCAACGCGGGAAGTGCGACATTGACAACAGTTCCGTCGATGAACGCCATGCTCGATCCAAGGATGGTGGCGGCCAGCACGATTTGTCCGCTTGTTTGCGAATTCGAGCCATCATTTCGCATGGTTTGAATCCAGATGATCCCCCAATTTTGAAATGTTCGTTCTAATCGAAATTTGACCGAAGAAGTGCTAAACCTATTTGGTAACTATACAACCGGCATATCGTTTCACATTAGTCACTGCCCAGCAATGAATAACCGAACGGATTCTCCTGTATCGAGAAGGGGCTCCAGTAAGTGGGGACCATTCCCTTGAAGTTTGGCCACTCGCCAAGCCTTCATTCCTTCGGCTGGGAATGTCCGAACCAGATCAATCGGCGGATGGGAGGGCTCGGCCGGAACCAGCGACCATTCATAGTCTTTGGGCTCGATGATCAGAGGGCAACTGTTGTGGAACGGCTCCAGAACTTCAGCTGGTCGAATGTTCTCCGGGGAAATGTGGCATGACGGCGCGAGGCAGGTGTTGTTGATCTCGTAATACTCGTCGTTGAAAACATTTAGTTGTGGGTATGGAACCACTCCACGATCACATAGCTTTCTGAACCGCACCTTGCCGCGTTTCCATTGCTTCCGGATTATGGACCGCAGTCGATGCCGTATCCATTGATCCAGTTTCTCCAGCACTGAGGAGGTTTCACAGAAGCCGAAATAACTCTTCTCTATCACTTCTCCCCATCAGGATGTGAAGAGGACTTGCACCTCCAAGCTGTCATTCATGCACGGCGTATAACAATACCGGCCAGCCCAAGGGCTGGCCGGTCAACCGCAAATTACTTCAATCCATCACTTGCGCCTGTGCGGCCCACCGAGAGACAGGACCTCCAACCTCACCGAGGCCAGCCCCGACTTTGTCATTGCCAGCTTTTCAGCTGCGGCATACGACAGGTCGATGATGCGGCCCTGGTTCCCCAGATCGCCCCGATCTGTAATCCGAACCACCACGGACCGATTGTTTCCCAGGTTCACCACCCGGACCACCGAGCCGAAAGGCAGCGTCGGATGGCAAGCCGTCATCGCGTTCATATCGAACCGCTCTCCGCTGGCCGTATGGCGACCGTTGAAGACGCCCCCATACCATGAGGCGATGCCATGAAGCATCTTCACCGCATTTGACCCTGCGGGTTGGTGCGGCGCAAGCAAGGCAGGCGTCGCGCTTGCTACGGGAGCCGCCGGAAGCGCGGTTGCCATAGGTCGGGAAAGCAGCGCATCTGCAAGCACTGTCCGCGTGGAGATACCCGCCACCAGCGCGGCCAGTGCAACAGACGATGCTCCCGCCAATAGCCAAATCCGTAGCGAAGATTTTGAGCTCGTGTTGCTTGATTCTCGTCGTTCAACCATCCATCCATTTTACTGATTACAAGACACTTCGCCCACCTTTTATTCGAAAAGAACTGAGGATTTCTTTCCCGAATCGGACCAAATTCCGACATTCCAAGGTAACTCTTTTCATTCCTGTAACTTGCAATATGCACTAAATATGGTGCAAATGCCTCGCAATCCCGCAGGTACAGTCAATTCCCCCTTTTCGAATCTCAAACTCCGGTCTACGCAGATACGGTCACTGTTGGGCGGGGATCTATCCGAGAGGTTACACAAGATTTAGCGGTTGGTCTTTAGCGGTTAGCTCATTGACTCTACGTTCTGCGACCGCTATTCAGGGCACACTGGGCGTCGCCCCGATCAAAAACTGCCCAAACTTGTCCCGATTTGCAGATTATTTCTTCATCCCTGCTAGCGTGGAATTAAACGACCTAAATCAACAGGGGGACAAATGAAACTAAGCACGGCTGGGCTTGAGTTGCTCAAGCAATCGGAGGGCTTTCGCAATCGCGTGTATTTCGATGTGGCCGGAATTCCGACCATCGGCTATGGCCATCGGCTGCTGCACCTTGAGTCCTTTCCAGATGGCATCGACGAATCGCATGCCGCTGAATTGCTGGTCTCGGATGTGCGCGACGCCGAGCAGGCGGTCGAGCGCATGGTGTTGGTTCCGTTGGCGCAGGGCCAGTTTGACGCGCTAGTAGACTTTCTGTTCAATCTCGGAGCTGGGCGCTTCGCCACTTCAACTCTGCTCAAGCGCCTCAACGCGAGGAGATATGATGACGCCCTGGAGCAGTTGTTGCGCTGGGAGCGCGCTGGCGGCCAAGAGATTGCCGCACTTAAAGCTCGCCGCCAGGCCGAGGCAAAGCTCTGGCAGACCGCCGAGGTCGAGAAACTGGTAGCCGCCTGACACAGCCATCCACACTCGTGCCATTTGCCTGGTTTTCTCAAACTGCATTACTTGAAGATCGGCCCCAGCGACCCTTCATTATCGCCCAACTGCGGATCGACGCGGAAATCCCACACCGTTTGATTGATGTCGGAGGTGGAGATGATCTCTACCAGCGCGTATTCGCCTATGGTGAGCGGATCGTTGGGGGTGATCTTGAGCCAGTGCTTGCCGGGCACGACCTCGACCTTGGCGGGAATCACATTTTCGTTCTGTGTGACGGTGCCACCGGGGCTCATGTGGATGGCGCCGACGATGCGAACCGCCTTTCGTTCGTCCGCCCGAACGATGGCAAAGCCCGATGAAGGAGAGTGCGCGCCGTGTTTGCGGTTGGCAAGTTCCTTTGCACCTTTGGTTTCAACTGTCAGGGCGTGCGAGAGCACTTTGTCCGAGTTTTCGCTGGGCGCGAGCGCCAGATAAATCGCCGGGTCGTTCACGTGAAGATGAATCTTGGCGTGCTGGCCGTCCAACTCCAGGCTGGCTTTTGCGCCGGCCAGCGGATTCAGCGTGCTCATCCCGTGTCTAGTCTTCGCATTCAGCGCCAGGTCCACCGGCAGAAGTTCCACCAGCTCCGGCGTACCTTGAAAGCTGTCCAGCGCAAAGACCCCGTCCTCGTCGGGCAGTTCCAGCCCCTTGGCCACCTCGGGACGCCTCGCAAGCAGTTCGGCGCGCTCGGTGGCCGCCTCCTTATCGATTTCCGCAGCTTCTTTCATGGCGGACGAGGCACCTTCCTCCGGTTGGCTGGCGTGATCGCGCTCCCACTTACGGGTTGCCTCCCAATCCACAAGGGCGACCGGCAGTTCTTCCCATTCTCCCCCTCGCTCCAGAGAAATGTAGCGCACACGATCAGCCACAATCTCATATTTGAGAACGACTTGATAACTGCCATCCTTCAGAATCAGGCGATGATTGCTGGCCATGCCGGGTAGATCGGGCTTGACCGGCAGTGGTTTCTGCGCCGGCGACTGGGGCTGAGGTTGGACCGGATTTTGGGCGAAACCGTCTGCGGCAATCGCTAGCAAGAGTGCCAGACCAAGCCCCGTCGAACAATGCATGGAACGAAAACAGTTCATAACTGAACAGTTTAGACGGCTCGGCTTTCCATTTGCGGGCTCATTTTGGAGAAATTACGAGTTAGAAAGGGCATCCAAGACTCCGGCAGCGACGTCCAATACTGTGTATCCTCGAGGTAAGGGTGGCCGATTGACGGCATTTCAGACCCAATTCAGCAGAGATCGCCGAGCGAAGCCAAGTGCTTTTGGAGCGGTCGCTCTGCTGTGTCTGGCGTTGCTGGCGCTTATGGTTGTGGTTCAAGTGGCCCACTTCCACGCGGTCGAAAGCGACGCAGACCATTGTCAACTCTGCATCGCTATGCACTCGGCTGCACCGGTGGCAGCTATTGCGACCGTGGTCGTGCTGATTCGAATCCAGGCCGCCGCACATATCTATGAGGCGCGCGCGGATGTGCGGCATTGGCACCCCAAGCTTTTTACACGTCCTCCCCCCTCTTTCTGCTAGGACTCTTCCCGATCCCCCGATTCAGTCTTGCACCGGCCGCCCAATAAAATTAGCGGAGCGCGGTTCAGGTGTTTCCCTCAAAGGGACCTTGGAATCGGATCGTTTGCACATCGTTGAGAGAATGCCGCGGCTTCAGTTGCCAAGGCTTCTTTTCCGGATTCGCAGATCTCCCCAGGAGGTTCAATATGCCATCTCATCGCGACCCTCTATTTCGCATCGTTTCTATCTTTATCTTGATGTTTGCACCGCTGTACGTACTTGGGGAAGGCAGCAACTCCGGGTCCGTGCGGGGCACCGTCACCGATCCTTCAGGTGCCGTGATTCCCGGAGCAGCGGTTCATCTGACTAACGAAGTCAGCGGGCTCGACCGAACCGTCTCCACGGATGCGACCGGCCAGTTCCTCTTTTCGGATATCCCCTTCAATCCCTACCGGGTCACAGTTTCAGCCAGCGGCTTTGATTCCTCGACCCACAATTTCGAAATCCGTTCGGTGGTGGGAACCAATCTCAATCTCGTTCTCAATGTCGCTGGCGGCTCTCAAAGCGTGACAGTCGAGGCCTCGGGCGATCTGGTTGAGACCGACCCCACATTCCACACCGATGTGGATCGCGAGATGTTCGTCAAGGTGCCGCTGGAGAGCGAGTCTTCCGGCCTTAGTTCGCTGGTCACTCTCTCCACCCCCGGAGTCTCTGCCGACTCCAATGGCCTCTTCCACGGACTGGGCGATCACGCGTCGAATTCATTTTCGGTCGACGGACAGTCGATCACCGATCAGCAGAGCAAAGTCTTCTCCAATCAGATTCCCGCTAACTCGATCCAATCTATCGAGGTGATCAGCGGCGCCCCGCCTGCTGAATACGGCGGCAAGACCAGCCTGGTGATCGTGGCCACCACTCG
>CAYTJN010000218.1:0-6087 GCA_964438125.1 uncultured Occallatibacter sp. | reverse complement strand
TAATCCTCAAAACCCGGCCGGTTAAGAGATACGCATTCTGAGGGCAAGGTCAGTGGGGGGGGGTACACTCATTTTTTAAAAGACGGGGTGCGTCGCATGGAAGAAAGTCGCCGTTTTAGAGGCTGTTTCTATTGTGCACCGACGGAGCATAAATTTCGGCAACTCTCAGTGAAAGATTTCTCACCTCGTTAACTGATCAGCTAGAAGTCGCAACTATCTGGGTTTAAGCGTCTGGTATTTGGCGATTGAGTAGCCGAGAGCGCCGCCGAGCCAAACATCCGATGGGAAATGGGCGGACTCAGTGATGCGAGAGGCGCTGATCGCCGTCGCCAGGGTGTAGGACAAGATCGGAACCCAGGGCTTGCCGCGATGACGATAGCGCTCGGCCACCACCGTCGCCACCGACCAAACCGCCGTGGCATGGCCTGAAGGAAAACTGCTGCCTTTGAAGGGCGATTTGCTGCCATTAAAGAATGTATCGCTGTAGTCGCCATTGGGCGCGACGTCGGAAGGCCGCTCCCGGCGGGTCACAGCCTTCATGGCCAGATCGATGACCACGCTATCGCCGTATGCTTCAGTCGCCAGCAGGGCAGTGTTCACTTCGCGGTCATCGTGCCGGATGTAGCCGGCGGTCAGCAGCCCTGCGGGAAGGGCAATCACCTCGCCGGTTGTAACCAACGGGTCGAAGACGTCGTTCACGTCATCCCAGTTCTTTTGGTGCGTTCGGAAGTAAGGAGTATCGTGCGGGTCGGCGTAGATCAGCCCGACCGTTCCGCCGACGACGAGCAGTGTCGGAATCAGGGCGTGACCTCTGGCCAGGCGCAACGGGAAGGTCCACAGATCCTTCTGGTCGTGCAAGAAATCGCCCGGCATACTTCGCCACGTGGCCTCGCGTTGCGGCACGCCGGTGGTGGTATCGACCGGGTGCGTTGCAGACTGGCCAGGATCATCCGGCAGGTCATTTTGGGCCTGGGCACTTGCAGGATTCGGCGCCGAAACAAGTGCGAAACAGCAAACCGAGGCGATCAATAAATGCCTGGCGGTGTTAGTCATCCATCAAGCTTGGATGCGGGATTCCAAGAAAGGGTTCGGCTGGCCTTCAGGCCGAGAATCGATCTTCGTCGCTCCGAAGCCCGAGTTCAGACCAATTCCGGCTGGAAGGTGTTCGACAGTACGCCCAATCCTGGGATGCTTACCTCAACCTTATCTCCAGCCTGGAGCGGACCCACACCGGAGGGGGTTCCGGTGAGCACGAGGTCTCCGGGTTCGAGAGTCATGGCCGCAGTGATGTGGGCAAGAAGGCGGGGAATCGGAAAGATGAAGTCGAGGGTCGATGAGTGCTGGCGAAGTTTGCCATTGACGCGGGTTTCGATAATTACGCCAGCGTCGAGGTTCAGTTCGTCGCTGACAATTGGGCCGACGGGACAAAAAGTATCAAAGCTCTTGGCGCGGGTCCATTGGCCGTCTTTCTGTTGCAGATCGCGTGCGGTGACGTCGTTGGCGAGCGTGAAGCCGCGAATGGCCGAGCGCCAGTCTTGTTCGTTGAGATGGCGGGCGCGACGACCGATCACCAGCGCCAATTCGCCTTCAAAATCCACGCGGGCCGAGGCTTGCGGCATGAGGACCACTCCGCCGGGAGGAAGCAGCGACGAAGGCGCTTTCAGAAAGAGCAGCGGTTCGGAGGGAAGCTCGTGGCCCAGCTCCTTGACGTGATCGCAATAGTTGCGACCGACACAAACGATCTTAGAAGGTGTTACAGGCGTCAGCAGTTGGGCGGTGCTGAGGGGCATAGGTTGGAAATCGGTGCCGGCAGGGCTTTTGCCTCCGTGCTGAAGGCGAAAGGCCAGGTCTTCTTCGGGAGCCGGGGCGATTCCCACGACCCAAAGCTCACCGGCGCGGTCTTCTACAGTTCCGTAAAGGGTCTGATCTTCAAGGATAAAGCGGCAGTATTTCATGGAGATTCCTCGATGTGGGGTACAGTCCGTCAGGGGTTGGGCACGGTCTCCTCGGTTTCGGCTGAGCGGGCGCTTTCGTGGCCATTCTGGGCAATGGCGCTGACGGTAAAGCGGTAAGTGTGGCCGGGAAGAACCTGTGCGTCGCGGAAGGCTGGGGCGACGAGGGGCACTGGAGGCGAGATGCGCTGCCATGCCCGCCCGCTTGCTCCAACTTTTTCGGATCGATAGACGACGTAGCCGGCGAGGTCTGCATCGGAAACGGGCTGCCAACTCAGATCGATTGCGTACTGGGCTTCCGAGGCTGCACCATTTTCGACGGCGGTGGCGACGGCGGCAAGAGCGGTGGGAACTTCGGGAGGAAATACATCGAACGCCTGCACACGTACCGGAGCGGAAAGCTCACCCGCCATTTCAAGTGTCTTGCCCTCTGAAGTGATGCGGGCGACTCGTTGCGCGCGGTATTCATAAGTCTGGCCGAATCGAATCGTCTTGTCGAGGGCGCGGCAGAAGCCCGTGACTGCTTCGGGCGCACAGGAATCCACAATGAGATTCTCTTCCACAGTTTCAGGCTGGGGTGCGAGGAGTCCCTCCTTGGGCTTGGCGGGGGACGGGGTGAGCAGTTTGCGGTGGAGGCGGATGGCGGAGGAATCCTGTGCCGGTGCCCCGAGGCTGGCCCAGCGCAGTGCTACCCCTTGCTTTCGCACTTCAGCGGAGAGGCCGGTTATCGGCGCTGGAGCTTCACCGGCCAGTACCTGCGCGGCATTCGACAGGCCAGCGGACCGGCCGTTGCGATTGGGGAGTTCGACAAAGTAGGTGAGGAGGCGCGGCGAACCGGCGGCGAACGTGGCTGGCAGAGTCTCGATAGATTTGGCGTCGGCTCCAGGAAGAAGACTGGATGTTACTTCCTGACCAACAAGCTCGCAAGGCCCGGAACCTTCACGCCGGCAGATCCGAACGGGGAGTGCCACCTTTTGATTGAGCAACAGCTTGTCTGTGCTTCTCCTGGGCATGGTCCAGGTCAGCGAGACCTGGCTGCCTGCGCGAACAGCGACGAGATCCGTAACCCGTTCCGGCAGATTCAGCGAGGGCGGCTGCGGCGCCCCTTGAGTTCCGCAGCCGGCGAGCATCATAGATAGGGTGAACACCGCGGCCAGCGCAGCCCATTCAGCTTTGTGAATATGACTTATCACGTTTCCAGTCTATCGGAGCGGGGACGGCTGGTAGGCTAGCGCAGGCTTCGCAACCGGGCGCAGGCATCGTCGAGGTCATGGTCTTTTTTGGCGAAGCAGAAACGCAGCAGATTTTCGCCGTGGCTCTGTTCTTCGAACCGAGGACGAAAGAAGGCCGAGCCAGCGACTGCGGCTACTCCAGTAGAGGCGAGCAGATGGCGGGCCTTTTCAGCGGAGGTATTGCCGGGAAGATGACTGGCGCCGGCTAGAACGTAGTAGGCTCCGGCGGGAACGCTGGGCTCAAGGCCGGCGTCGCGAAGGGCCGCCACGATGCGGGTGCGCTTGGACTGGTATTCGTCGGCAAGCTGTGCGTAGAAGCTGGGGGGAAGCTCTTCGAGTCCCGCGGCCGCGCCATGCTGAAAGGCCGATGGAGCGCAGACGTAAGTGAGGTCATGAAAGTAAGCCATTGCGCCCAGCCAGCGGGCATCGGCCAGGACGTAGCCGAGACGCCAGCCGGTGACTGAAAAGGTCTTGGAAAAGCCGGAGATGGTGATTGTCCGCTCTTTCATGCCCGGCAGCGAGGCGATCGGAATATGTTTTGCGCCGCCGTAGACGAAATATTCGTAGATCTCGTCGGTGAAGACGAAGAGGTCATGTTCAATGGCGAGCGCCGCGAGAGATTCGAGCTCGGTGCGCGTGAAGACCTTGCCGCTTGGATTGGCAGGGGTGTTGAGGATCAGTGCGCGGGTGCGGGGGGTGATGGCTGCGCGGAGAGCGTCGAGATCGAGCGTCCAATCCGGTTCGGCCAACGGGACGAAGACCGGGGTCACGCGCAAGGATTGCAGCGTCGAGACGTGATAGCCGTAGAAAGGCTCAAAGAGCAGCACCTCGTCGCCGGGATTAAGCAAGGCCATGGCGGCGGCGTGGAGTCCGCCGGTGGCTCCTGACGCGACCAGGATCTCGCTCTCCGGATCGTAGTCGAGGCCGTAGTCGCGGTGCTGCTTTTGGGCGATGGCGTTCCGCAGGCGGGCGATGCCGTCGAGGCGGGTGTAGATGTTGTAGCCATCGTGAATGGCCTTGATCGCGCCCTGCTGAACCGGCGCGGGAACGGGAGTGTCGCAGACGCCCTGCGCGAGATTGATGCCGCCGATGCGGTCGCACTCGACGCTCATGGCGCGAATCTCCGACTGCACCGCGGCTGGCGCCATATGGCTCAGGGCCAGGCGCGAAGCGGGTTGAGGGATCGCGGCGATTGGCTCTTGAGCGGCGGATTTGGGCATCGGCAATATCCTTGTGTTTTCATCTTACATAGGGGCGCGCTCACGGATGCAGGACAGCGAGAGCGTAGAATTCGACTCTAATGCATGAACTTTCCATCATTTCGAGTGTTGTGGAGACTGTGACGGAGGCGTTGGCGGCCTTGCCTGATTCGTCTAGAGGCGCGACGGTGCTTGAGGTTCGGCTGCGCGTGGGGGCGTTGGCGTCGGTGGTGACCGAGTCGCTGGAGTTCTGCTATGGGATCGCCATCGAAGGGACGCCGCTCGAGGGTTCGCGGCTGGTGGTCAATGTGTTGCCGGTGGTGATGCACTGCGAGGCTTGCCGCGAAGATGTAGAGCTGAGTGGCGTGCAGAGCTTTCGCTGTCCGCGCTGCGGCGAGCCGTGCAGCGAGATGCGGCAGGGACGTGAGCTGGAGATCGATTCGATTGAGATCGAAGACGCGAAGGAGACAGCATGACCACTCGAATTGTCGAGCTGCGGCGGGGCATACTAAAGAAAAATGACGAGCTGGCGGCGGGGCTGCGGGCTAGCTATGCCCAGGCCGGCGTGCTGGTGCTGAATCTGGTTTCGAGCCCAGGGACTGGCAAGACGGCATTTTTGGAGCGGACGTTACGCGAGTTGAAAACGCGGGGCGCGAGAGTGGCGGCGCTCGTGGGGGATTTGGAGACCGATAATGATGCGCGGCGGCTGGCCGCGAGCGGCGCGCCGGTGCGGCAGATTAATACCCATGGAATCTGCCACCTGGACGCGGAGATGATCGGCAAGCATATTGATGGCTGGGAGGGGGTAACGCTGGGCGGCCTGGATTATTTGTTCATCGAGAACGTGGGCAATCTTGTCTGTCCATCGAGTTACGACCTGGGAGAAAAGATTCGCGTAGCGCTGCTTTCTGTGACCGAGGGTGAGGACAAGCCGCTCAAGTATCCGACGCTCTTCAACTCTGCCGATGCGGCGGTGATTACAAAGATGGACATCGCCGAGCCTTGCGGCTTTGATCGTGAGACGGCGCTTAGGAATATCAATGAGATACGGCCGGGGATAAGGATTTTCGAGACATCAGCCAAGACCGGAGCGGGGATGGACGAGTGGTTGGCGTACCTGGGGGAAGCGCGGGGTGTGATATAGTGTTTATTGGTAACACCTTGGAGTATAAAGTATGCCCACGTCTGCGACTACCAGCCTGAAACTCGACTCGGAACTCAAGGAACGTATACAACGGCTCGCCTCGTCCCGCCGTCGGTCGGCGCACTGGATCATGCGCGAGGCCGTCGAGCAGTACGTGAGTCGAGAAGAGAAACGCGAAGAGTTTCGCGCTGCCGCTCTATCGGCTTGGAGCGACTATCAAGCTAATGGGCTGCATGCGACCTCGGAAGAGGGAGATGCCTGGCTGGCCAAGCTCGAAGCGGGTGAGCAAGCCGAGGCCCCCGAATGCCACCTCTGAAGTGGACGCCTCAAAGCTTGCGAGATGTGGTCCGGCTGTACGAATTCCTGGAAAACAAAAACCGTGACGCGGCCAAACACGCTGTTAAAGCAATTCGACAAGGCGTCAAGTTGCTCGGCAGGTTTCCTGAGACGGGACGTCCCGTCGAAGAGTTGCCCACCGAATTTCGCGAATGGGTGATTGAGTTTGGGAGCGGGGCGTACGTCGCCTTATATCGTTTCGACGGCAAGGAAGTTGTCATACT
>CAYTJN010000217.1:0-6099 GCA_964438125.1 uncultured Occallatibacter sp. | reverse complement strand
CTGCATTGACGCTCGTGGCCGGCTGTTCGTCGAGATTCTCGGTAAAGGCCAACTCCTTCGCGTCGGGGGAAAAGGCACAGCCGCAACCGCCGCCCTCAAGCGAAAAGGGCGGAACGTCACGCGGATCGTTGGGTGTCAGGTCACGCAGTGCGCCGTTTTCCGTCGAAACCAGAAACAGATGGCTGCGCTTGTCGCCGGTGAAGTGGTCCCAGTGGCGATAGAGCAAGTGTGTGAAGATCTGCGCTTTCACTTTGCTCGATGCCAGGGCCGCGTCTCGGTCTCGGTTGCATTTGTCGCCAGTCGCCGGGTCGGACGCGGTGATCGCGGGACAGTCGGGATAGACGTTTGAGGTGAACACCACCGCTTGGCTGTCGGGGGACCAGATCGCATCGCCGGCTTCGGTCGAGATCGATGTCAGCTTCTTCGGGTTGCTTGCAGTGCCATCCGAGCTATTGAAATCGGCCAGCCAGACCTGCTCGGAGCCCGAGCGGCCGCTCAAAAAAAGGATGTGCTTGCCGTCCGGCGAAAACTGCGGCCCGTGATCGCCGAGTTGAGCCACAGGCAGCGGTTTTGGCTCTCCACCGCCGACGAACTGGATAAACAGCTTCGCCGTTTTGGTGTTCTGTTCCAGATTCACCGTGGTCACCGAATAAGCCAGCCACCTGCCGTCAGAGGAAACGGTGGTCTCGCCCAACCTCTTCAGCTGCATCATGTCCTCGAAGGTCATGGGGCGTCGGGAGAGCGTGGTCTGCGACATGTGAGCGGCTTGGACTGCGCATGGCACAGCAAGCACAGAGGCAATAGCGAGGGAGAGAACGAACGTCGGTCTGCGCATGGCTGCTACCTGACTCGCGCGGGGGCGGTGAAACATCTGCGCGAAGGAGAATTTTACACCGGCGACGAGTGGATCGAGCAAAGGTGTCTTGGCTCCAGCGATTGCAGCGAACCGGCATCGGCAACAGCCACTCGCAGGTTTGTTAGCTCGCGGCATCCCGCCACCAGCGATCCTGGTGCTGTGCGCTCAACTCCGGCTCAATCCCATTCCAGGAAACGGCGGGCCGAAGAAGTTTAAAGATGATTGACGCGTGCAACCTGAAGAAGCTAATCTTGGCCACGAATTCATCCTGAACTTAATCGAAGGAGATCGTACCATGAAGATCGTGGCGTCAGCCGCACTATTGTTCTTTGCATCGGCCGTGGCTTATGCAGAAGGACCAAAGACTTGTGAAGATCTGAAGACTGAGATCGCAAAGAAGCTCGAGACAAACGGGGTGAAAGCCTACACGCTGGATATTGTGGCGAAAGACAAGGATGCTGAAGGCAAGATAGTCGGCAGTTGCGAGGCCGGAACGAAGAAGATCGTCTACAGCAAAACCTCAGCTCCGCCCTCGGTGCCATCGGCAAGCAAAACCAAGCCCTGAGGTTCCCCGGCAGTCGACCGGCTACGGGACCGTCGGGGATCTTGTGTTATTGGAGCTTGGCTTTGACAATGCCCTCGGCGGCGGCGACGACCTGTTCCAGCGTCATGCGGGTCGAATCCAGAAGGATAGCGTCCGAGGCCGGTTTCAGTGGGGAATCGGCCCGGTTGCGGTCGCGCTCATCGCGTGCGCGCAGGTCGCGAATTACCTCTTCGGGCTGTTGTGCGGGTTCGGTGCCCAACTGCTCATAGCGCCTCATGCCCCGCACCTCAGGAGCTGCGTCAAGAAAGATCTTCACCTGAGCCTGGGGGAAGACGACGGTTCCGATGTCCCGTCCCTCCATCACCACGCCGCCCTCAGCGCCCATCTGCTGTTGCAGTCTCACCATCCAGGCTCGGATCGCTGGAAAAACGCTGACGCGGGAGGCTGCGTCCGTCACAGTTTGGTTGCGGATCAGCCCGGTCACGTCTTCGCCATCGAGCAGTACGCAGTTTTCTTCTTCGCCGGGTTCGAGACGAATCGTCGAGTCAGTGGTAAGGCGTTCAAGACTCCCACTGTCATTCAGAGAGAGCCCGGCGCGCAACGCCTTGAGCGCAAAGGCGCGGTACATGGCCCCGGTTTCGAGGTTCAACAATCCGAAACGCCGAGCCAGATGGCGCGCGATGGTACTTTTTCCCGCTCCGGCGGGGCCATCAATAGCGACGATGACCTTATGGGCGGCGGAATCAAGCGGGCTGAGTGAATTTTCGTCCCCGCTCATCCGCGCTTCTTCGTCCCCTGTTTGGGCGGGGCCGTAAAGCCGAACCGGTTGCTGTTTCCAGCCTTTGCCCCAGCAGCGAGCGTTGGCTTGCGGCTATTCGATGTGCGCGACGCGGGGGCAACGCGAACTACGCTGCCGCCCTTGCGGGAGGTTGCGTTTGGCTTACCCACCGACTTGCCGCCGTTCGAATGGACTTTATGATTGCCCCAGGCAGGCGCGGCAGACTTCGCGGAGCGCGTGCCCGAGGCACCCTTCAGCTTGCCGTTGGTTTCAGTTGCCTTAGGGCTCCAGCGAGAGGCGGACGCAGGCCGCGCACTGCTGGTGGTGCGGGAACTCGCTGGCCGAGATTCACCGACAGCCCGTCTGGATTGCACGGGCTTGCGATCGCGGGGGTGGGCTGCTGGACGGCTGAAGTGAGGCCGGGCTGCTGCTGCCTTTCCGCTTGAGGTGGGCTTGCGTGCGGCAGCATTGCGAGGTGCGTGAGTCTCGACTGCCTTGCGCGGGGATGCCGGTGCCGCTTTAATTTGCGAAACCTTTTCCTCGACCACTGGATCCGTCAGTTCTTCCTCATGGCCTTGGTCGCGCATGAAGTACGCGGAAGCCGGGATAGACGCACTGGCGTAGATCGTAGAAGGAGTTGCGAACTCCGGCAGGGTTCCGGCAACGTAATAAAGAGGCGCGTGGCCTAACGAGACGGTATGCACCTGGCGCGTGGCAACCAAGCCGCGCAGCACCTCGCGCACCTTGCTGCGTGCGGTAAGCGGAGCCAGGTAAAGCTCAACCTCTTCCATGCTTGCGGCGATTACAGCTTGCAGATAGATCGATGCGAGCACCGAGATCGCCGTCACCTGAGAGGTCGAGGCGCCTTCGGCAATCGCCTTCTGGAAACGCAAGCGGAGCAGTTGCCATTGCGCGGTCTGTCCGGGAGCGGAGACGACGGGAATGATGCGAAGTTGTTGCCAGAGTTCGGTGATGGCGCGCAAAACCGCGCCCTCGGTAACTTCCCTCCCAAGGGTATGTGTGAGCTTTGGAATCGTTGTGTCGCCAACCTCGAGCAGTTTATAGGCTTCGACAGCCAACTGGGAGACCTGGCGCGAACCGGTGAGCTGGGGCGTGCGGCGCCAATCGCGGTCGCCGCGAAGGGCATAAACGTAGGGCAAAACCCAGCTCGCCACAACGAAGTCGGGCCGCTCGCCGGGAAGTCCAAGCAAGTTCAGGCGCACGGCTACACCGTCTGTCTCCAGGCGCACGAGAAGTTCTTCAGCTAGGGCAATTTGTTCAGGGCTGGGTGCGGTCTCGCGCTTGCCGACCACTGCCTCGGCAAAAGATGGCGCAATGGAGGACGAAAACTGCCTCTTGGGAAGAAAGAGACACAAACCGGTCTCTTCGATCCACGTCCGTGCATCCTCCAATGTGAGGACCCCGTTACCGTTCAGGCGCATCCTCTCGGCGCGCGACGCTTCCAATTGCTCAAATGTCAAAGAAAAACCTCGCTTCCAGGCTGGCGCTCAGGCCGGGCGGCCCCTTCCCCTAAGAGGAGGGCTGCCACCTTCCAGTCACTTTCAGATTCGATGGAAGGCCCGCTGGATCTCCTTCCAAGAATACATCAAAGCGATTGGACGTCCATGGGGGCAGTTCGTTGGATGGTCAGTTTTAGCTAACTCCAAAAGTAACCATTCCATACGAACTGAATCGAGAGGGGTATTCACCTTGATGGCAGAATGACATGCGATGGACGCGGCAATGCGCGTGCGGATCACGGTAAGTGTATGATTAGGCGATTCTTGTTCGGAATCCATGTCGGATTGTTCGATGACTTGCGCCAATACCTTCTCCAAAGCCGATCCCTCGAGCCCAATTGGCGAGGATTTAACCGCAAGTGTATGAGGGCCAAAGGGCTCGACCTCGAATCCATTGCGCTCTAGCTCGTCGGAGATGCATGAGAAGGTAACCATCTGCGATGCCTTAAGTTCCACAAGCAGGGGCATTAGTAATCGCTGGCGCTGCACTTTTTCTACCTGGCGGTCACGGAGAATTTTTTCAAAAAGAACCCTTTCATGGGCTACATGCTGGTCAATTATCCACAATCCATCGCTTCCGGTGGCGAGAATGAACGACTCTCGCAACTGCCCGATCGGCCGGAGAGAACTCAATTGGTTAAGGTTGGCGGCGGCTTGTTCGGCCTCAACCTGTGCCGTCCCCGTCGCGGGATTCAGGCCGTTCCCTTGCCCCGGGACCGAGGCCTCTTTGCCGTAACCAGCCGAGCAGTCGCCCGCTGCGGGCAGGGTGGCCGGCTGAAAGAGTGCCGCCGCTGCCTCGCCCCACGCCTTTCGATCTTGCCTGTTATCGATCGAGCCACTGTTGGCTATCTGATAGGGAGCAAAGGGCAATTCACTCGGCACGGGGGTGGGCAAGCGCGGAGCTAATTGAAATGGCTGAGCGGCATTGTCTGGACCCAGGAATGCATCGGGATCGGAGTCGGGCTGAAGTTGTACTGCCGAATCTGGCGCTCCTGGCAGGGGCGATAGGGCAGGCGGCATCAAGGAAGGGCTGGCAGCAGGTGCCGAGTCGAGCGCAGCCAGAAAGCCGGCGGCAGGTCTTGCTTTGATCAAGGCGGTCCGCAGGCTGTCGCGAACAAAGTCATGGACCAGGCTTTGTTGACGAAAACGCACCTCGGTCTTTGCCGGATGGACGTTTACATCCACCTCCTCGGGTGACATTTCAAGAAATAGGAGAACCACCGGGAAGCAACCAGGAGGGATCACGTTGCGATAGGCCTCGGTGATAGCGTGCAGCAGCAAGCGGTCGCGGATCAGCCTTTTGTTAATAAAGATATAGATAGAATTGCGGTTGAGCTTTTGCAACTCGGGCTTGGAGAAAAAGCCGCTAAGCCTTAAACTTCCAGGGTTGCGGACCGGCTCGTCCGGGTCTTTCTTCCACGGCGGAGGCTCGGGCAGTCCAGCTCGTTCCAGAGGAATCTCGGCGGCTACGGGGAGAAGTTCGGCCAGCGTATCCTTGCCAAAAATCTGATAGATGCGCTCGGCGGTGCGAGCAACAGGCGGAGCTGAGACAATCGTGTGCGTGGCCGAGAGCAGCTCAAAATGTTTCTCAGGGTGGGCAAGGGCGTAGTGAGTTACGAGCGCCGTGACATGAGCGAGTTCCGTGGATTCTGCGCGGAGGAATTTGCGCCGGGCCGGAGTGTTGAAGAAGAGATCGGCAACGGCCAGCGTCGTGCCGGGAGGCAGTGCCGCGTCGTCGACGTGGAGAATCTTACCCCCAGCAATCTCCAGGTGGGTCCCGGCGGACTGCTCGCCAGTTGCCGTCTCCAGGGTCACGCGAGCCACAGATGCGATTGAGGGCAGCGCCTCTCCGCGAAAGCCCAGGGTCGCGATCGAAAGCAGATCGTCGGCGGTGCGGAGTTTGGAGGTGGCATGACGTTCAAAGGCCAGCAGGGCATCGTCGCGGTTCATCCCCTGGCCGTCGTCCGTGACGCGGATCAGCTTGCGACCACCCGCCTCAACCTCGACACGGATTCGGCCTGCTCCGGCATCCAAGGCATTCTCCAGCAACTCCTTAACGACGGAAGCAGGCCGGTCCACTACCTCGCCGGCGGCGATCTGGTTGGCTACTTGATCGGCAAGAACACGGATGCGGCCCATAAGACCTTAGGTTAACCCAGTTGGCCGGCAAACACGGACCGTCATGCTGCAGCGCGGTCTGGGGCACGAGAATTTCGCGCGGGACGATCAAGAGCAATAAGCGGGCGTTTGAGCCGCGCGATAGCATCGGCGTCGATCGGAAGAGGGCCGAACGAATTCAGAGTGGCCCTATTGAGTCGTGCTCCACCTGTGGTTCAGAACTTTACGGAGGCGGCTCGGGGTGAGGTTCCGCTCAGCTCTGCAGCGCGGGCTTCGGCATAGG
>CAYTJN010000216.1:0-6114 GCA_964438125.1 uncultured Occallatibacter sp. | reverse complement strand
AAACTGCAAATCGGCTGACATAGTGCCCTCCGGTTGGTCGAAGCTACAGAGCCGGTCCCGAAAACCCCCGGTTGGCCCTGTCTTGCAACAACAGCAGACTGCGAATGGCTTGTCCGGAAGCTTAGACTCCTCCGGCCGAAATAAGTGTGCTTGTTACCGATCACAGAAGTCAATCGGAATCTAACGTGCAAGTACTAAAGCGGATTTCCGGCTCGCGGGCACGTCATTATCATGCCAGATATGGGAAACTCAAGCCTGTTCCCATTTGATCAGTCCTATCGTCCCGCTCCCGCCGTGGCCGCGCTCTGTGCTGCGGCAGCCGCGTCGATTTCTTTGTAGGTCTCTACGTTCCGCAAGATTGCCTCGACATACTCCCGAGTCTCGGTAAAGGGAATCGACTCGACAAACTCGTCGATGCCCTGGTAGGTCCCCGCGGATTTCCAGTCGACGACTCGTTCGTCGCCGGCGTTATAAGCCGCCAGCGCATACTCGGTCACCCCGCCAAACCGGTCCAGAGTCTTGCGCAAATAGCGGGTGCCAAGACGGATGTTGGTGATCGGATCGAGCAGTTGAAAAGTCTGGAAGTTGCTCATGCCCTCTTCGCGTGCCAGCGCCTTGCCCGACGAGGGCAGCATCTGCATCAGTCCGTAGGCGTTGGCGGGTGAGATCGCCGAGGGGTTAAACTCCGACTCCTGTCGAATCAGCGACGCCACGAGGTACGGATCGAGGTTGTTCTTGGCCGATTCGGCCTTGATCGTATCCCAATAGGGTTCGGGAAAGAGAATTCGCCAGTAGGCCAGCGGGATCGACTTGATGGAAGCTGTTGCGGCATAGGGCAAAGCCTTTTTCAGCGATCGCATGGCGCGAAACGTCTCGCCATAGGAGGCGTAGATCTGCGCCTCGGCCAGTGCACTCCAGGATTCGGAGTCCGGATCGGCGGCAATCTCCTGCGCAATATAGTCGTTCAATCCTGCGTTGGCCAGCAGTTTCGCCTTTGCCAGATGCGGGCTCTCGACCGGGAAGCTCTCTTGCAGTTCTGGCACCGGCGCAGCCTGGATGCTGTCCAGTTGCGGCTCCGGCGCCGACGCCTGTGCATCTCCCAGCGCGGCCAGCCGTTGCCGGGCCATCTGCGCATAAAAGAAGTGCTGATAGGCGCGCAAGATGGCGTGATAGTTCGCCGCGGCCCTCTCCGGTTTCTGATCTTGCGTCTCATACATCCGCCCGCGCCAATAGAGCGCAGACACAGTCTCCTTCGCCGCCGGATAGAGCCGGATCTGCTCATCGAAGAGGCGCGCAGCGTCCGGATAAAGCCCCTGTCGGTAACTCAGCCAGCCCGCCCGCCAATGTGCCGCCGCTGCGTTTTTGTTCGCTGGAAAGTGCGCCGCCAGGTAGCTGTAGTATTCAACCGCGGGCGCATAGTCCCTCTTGAGCATGTACATGTTGCCGCTGGAGAAAAGCGCCTCGCCCAACCATTGGCTTTGAGGAAACCTCGACTCCATCTCGGCCACGATGCGGCGTTGGTTCTCCTGATCGTCGCGATTCCTTGCCAGCTCCATTAGGAGATAAAGCCGCCGCGCGCCGTTCTCGTCGTCGGTATCGGGTAACGCAGTGGCCTCTGTCTGGCTCAGTTGTTTCATCTTCAAATCGCAGGCGGCAGCCGCAACGGCAAATCCGTTACGGCTCACGGCATCCAGCTTCGAATGCCGGGCAAGCGCACGGTATTGTTCGCTCGCATCCGCATAACGTCCGGCGTTGTAATAGGCGTCGCCCAGGCTGCGCAACTCCGCCGCGGTCAGGCTCGTATCTGCGCCCATGAGATTCAACTTCACGCGCGCGGCTTCCGCCTCCGGGCTCAGCGGGTGGCCGAGCAGCAGCTTCTTATAGATACCTTCCGCCTCTTCGGTCTTCCCCAGTGCGGACGCCACTTCGCCTAGCGCAAGCTGATACCCTGCTCGGTCCTCGGCATCCGTATCGGCGGCTGCGGCCAGCACCCGCTGCGCGCCCGCCGCGTCCTTCAGGCTCAGCAGCGTGTTGGCTTCCAACTCCGGGGCCTGATCGACAAAAATGCTGTCTGGATAACGCTCGGCAAAACCATGCAGCAGCGTTTCTGCCGCCTGATCGTTGCCCGCACTGTGATCGGCCCGCGCCGCTAAAAAGTCAGCGTAATCCGCCAGCTCTTCGCCCGCCTGCCTGGCCTGATGAAAGTCGGAAACTGCCTCCTCGTAATGCTTGTCGAGCATGGATGCGTGGCCGAGCGCAAGGTATGCTGCCGCCGCCGCCTCGCCGCTATGTGCATGTGCGTACTTGGTTACCCCGGCATAGGCCGCTGGCGTCCGCAGCGTAGCCAATTGCTGCGCCATCGGACGCAACTCGGCCGAGGCCACAAAGGCCAGCTTGATCCGCGCAGTCCGCGCGCGCCTTACCGCCTTGCTCGCCCGCCTCTTGGGCCTTCGAGACCTTCTGCCGCCGCTGGTTGCCTTCTTGGTCGCAGGCGCGGGCTTCTTCAATGCAGGCTTTGCTGCAGCAGGATCGCCCTGCACCTTCGGTGAACCGCCGGCGGATTGCCGCGCGGCCGGCAGCACAACCAGGATCAACAAAACGGAAAGCAGACCAGCCAAAAAGCGCAAGGTGGATCGCGAAACCAATCCAGGGAAAGATGAGGACTCCATCTCTCCACTTTAAGCTGATTTCGCGCCGGAGGCGACCACAGGGAATCTCTTGCGTTACGCCACGCTTCCCAAGATGAGACTTGATCCACTTCGCCGTTTGGTTTTGTGCCCTGCCGTCCTTTACACTCGTCTATAAGAGATCCCCACGCAACCGAATCTGGTCCGTCGGATTTCTCGCATCCAACAACCATGCCAATCATCCAAACAGTTGCAGGAGAGTTCGAGCCACATCCAGACGTAGCTCTTGTCGAAAGGGTTCGCGGCGGTGATGTTACGGCCTACGACACCTTGGTGCGCAAATATGAGCGCCAGGTATTTCGTATCGCCCAGCACATCACGCAAAATCGCGAGGATGCGGAAGACGTCATGCAGGATGCGTTCCTGAAGGCATATGAAAAGCTCGATCAGTTTCAAGGGAATTCTAAGTTTTATACATGGTTGGTACGGATCGCGGTCAATGAAAGCCTGATGCGGCTGCGCAAGCGCCGCACCGGCAAGATGGTCTCGATCGATGAGGACATCGTCACCGATGAGGGTAGCGTCCCTCGCGATCTGGCCGACTGGGCGCCTGATCCGGAACAAAACTACGACCAGGCCGAATTGGCCGAGATTCTGCGCAAGACGATTCAAGGGCTGCCACAGGGGTTTCGCATCGTGTTTGTCTTGAGAGATGTGGAAGGGCTTTCGACAGAAGAGACAGCGGAAACACTGGGATTGAGCATCCCGGCCGTAAAATCACGCCTCTTGCGCGCCCGCCTTCAACTTCGCGAGCGCCTCAGCCGATACTTCCACAAGAGGAAGAGTCCCAAAGATCAGAGGCCCAAAGCAGCGGGCCCTAGGGAAGCCAGTTCCAGGGCACAGCGTTCAAAGGAACAGGGGCTAGGAGAATCGGGGAGTGAAAAGTGAAATGTACTGAGTTTCTCGCCCTCCTCGACGACCTGATCGACGGCACCGTGAACGCAGAAACGCGCGCCGAACTAGAGGTTCATCTGGGAGGCTGCGCACACTGCGAAGTCGTCTTCTCGACCACCCGCAAGACCATCGAGATCTACCGCTCCCACGAGATCTACGACCTTCCCGACGGACTCCGCGAACGCCTGCACACCGCCATCATGGCGCGTTGCAAAAAAGGTTGAAGACATCCCAGTTGTGGTGCAGAGTCCAGGACCCCTTTCACAAGCCGAGTATCTTCCGCGCTTCGGCTTCTGAAGTCTCCTCGGACCGTGGCATGATCGTATAAGTGGAGGTTCGCTCGATACGGTCGCCGGAGACCATCGTTGAAAGGGGACCTAACGTCTCCAGTTCAATATAGGGGAACGGATCGGGGTTGGTGTAGACCTGCGTGAGGCAGCCGCCGTCGGGATACTCGCCCGGTCCAGTTTCCGCGTCCATTCGAACGACGAGCTTCTGTCCCACCCAAACCATGCTCGATGCATCCGAGCCGATCTTTGTGCAATGGACCGGATGGCGCAGAAGTGATAGCAAACCACTTTCTATTTGCAGGCCCTCGGGCTCTGCCTCGAGCATCCCGACAAACCCGTAGGTCATCTTCGAGTCTTCCCGCAGCGGAATAAAGATTCGCTCTGGATCATCCATCTGCGTAATGGTCCAAACGCCAACCTTGACTGCGTCACCATCAATCTTCCGATACTCGGTCCTGATCCGCATCACGGGCAGTTCGGCGTCCAGTTCAACACGGCGCGTAACTTGTATGCCAAAGTCCGGATCGATGGGCGAGGTCATAACCACGCTGTGTCTTCCGGCCACCGCCTCCATGGGAGAGGAGTCGAAGCCAACCGGCGGCGGCCACGGGCATTTTCGCTGACGAGACCAATCAGATTGCGGCGCGGGCCAGCACTTGTCACCGCCAAAGTTGATCCACTCGTAGAGATTGGTTTGAGTCGTGGCCGATGCGTGCAGTTGGCCATCTAACGCCCGGTTCTCCCAAAACGCTCCCTCCACATCGCCCGCCAGGCGCAACTGCATCACCCGGCCGATGGCTGGAACAAGGATGGCTTCCACTTTGCCGTTGGAGATGAGAAAGCAATTTGCCCAGCCATGCCAGAAAGTTCGCGCGACAGATACTCTCGTCGGCGGGGCGTACGGTTGATCGAGCGTAACCTGCGCTTCCCTTCGGCCTTCCAAGCTGCGCAACCCTTCTCCGCTATGCCAAGCGGTCTTCATCTCCCTGAAATCGGGTCTTGAACAGCGGCCTTCTTAAGAATGCAGCTGTTCTAGAGGTTCAGCGACAAGGTCTCCCGCGGCGGCAAGATCCGTCTCAACCTCGCGCTCGATCAGGTGGTCGTACCAAGTGAATTTCAAAGTCAGTGAAGTGATCAGGATCGCTCCCAGGGCCATGGCCACGCGATCGAACTCCCGAATCACAATGTAAAGCGGCAGCGCCACTAGAGAGACCTGCCACACGATGCCCACGGCGATATTGAACATGTCACGGAAGAAATCCGTGTTGCGTTTGAAACCAGGATCCTCGGCCAGAACCTTCTTGAGGACCGGTCCCCAAAAACCCCATGGCCGCACGCGACGGTAAAAGTCCATCAGCACCGCTTCGTCCTCTGGCGCGGTCAGCAGCGTGCCGAGCAGGCAGCCAACCAGCGAAATCACCAGCACGACCGGAAAGATGATTGTGACTTCGAGATTTACCGGATACCTGGCTTGGAAACTCTGCACGATCGGCATGCTGCCCAGCAAGCCCGGAAACGCCAGCACCAGCGCGGAGGTGATTCCGGTGATCATGCCCCAGAAGTATCCGTAGCCATTGAAGCGCCACCAGTACCACTTCAGCACATTGGATGCCGTGTAACCGCCCCACAATCCTGAGACGATCCACATCACCACCGAGTTCACGCTCGTGACATTCCATCCGATCAGCACGCCAATCACTACAACCAAAAAAGAGCTGAGATAGGCGAGACGAACGTAAGTTTTGGGCGCCGCATCGGGATTGATGAAGCGCTTGTAAATGTCATTGACGAAGTAAGGCGGTGCAGCATTCACCGTGGCGGCGAAGTTCGACATGAACGCGGCGAGCAAACCGGCGATTAAAAAGCCCAGCAGACCGGCCGGGACGAAGCGGCCGAGCGCCATCGGCAACACGTTCTCAAAGTCGAGATTTGTGCCCATCGCACGCAGATCGGGACCGAAAAAGGCCGCTGCCAGCACGGTCAAGCCGATGATGAGAAAGTAGCGTGGGGGCGTCAGTACGATATTGACCCAGGCGCTCATCATCGAGGCTTCGCGCGGGTTTTTGGATGAGAGCACGCGCTGCATATCGTAGTTCGGCGCCGGGCCGGCAGCCGAGATCAGAATGCCTTTGAAAAGCAACATCATCACGAAGAAACCGAACAGCTCATACTTGTCCGCCGAGATCCTTGCAGTCGCACCGCTGCTGGTGCATGGTCCAGCCCGGGGCGGCGACTTCGGCTTC
>CAYTJN010000215.1:0-6119 GCA_964438125.1 uncultured Occallatibacter sp. | reverse complement strand
ACTACGCATCCGGCACCCAGCATACCGACATGAAGCAGCAGAAGAAGGTGCCCATCGATCCTCCTTTGTCGTTTATCGAATGGCAGCGCGCGCCAGCCGTTCAGGTCCGCGCAAAATATGAGCACTACCAGGAATATCTCAAGCGGATTCCCGCGCTGCGCGCCAAACCTGTTCCCATTGCTATCGACGAGTGGGCTTACTTCGGCGGCGCACCGAATTCCTATAAGGTGGTCCCGGCCTATGCATGGGCCTTCCATGAGATGTTCCGCCATTCCGACATCTTCCAAATGGGCGCATTCACCTTCGCAACCGCGATGATGAGTTCCAACCGCACCGAGGCCATCTTGAACCCAACGGGCATGCTCTTCAAGATGTACCGCGATCACTTTGGAGTTATACCGGTCGAAGTCACAGGCGATTCGCCGCAGCCCAAGCCGACCTTTCCGGCCGGTGGCGATCAGCCCGTCGTCAACCCCGGCAGCGACACTTATCCGTTGGATGTAAGTGCCGCACTCACCGAAGATCGCAAGACGCTCACATTTGCCGTGCTCAATCCATCGGACTCGAAGCAACGCATGAAGCTTGCGATCAACGGTGTAAAGCTGGACGGCAAGGGAACGCTCTGGCAGATGGCTCCGTCGTCGGTGGATGCCGTTGTCGCAATCGGAAAAAAGCCTGAGGTTGCAGTCGAGGAACATGCGCTCGGATCGGTTCCAGATACGATTGAGGCGCCCCCGTTCAGCGTCGGCATCTATTCGTATCCGCTTCAGTAGCGAGTTTTGGCGTCGATTGATCCGACGGTCACCAGTTACCACATGAGGACAACGATGAAGATTACGAAATTGTTTTTGACATTAGGGATGGCCATTGCATCCGGTTCAATTCTCTCGGCTCAGGTGCAAACCATCGTGCCACCGGTGGTTCCCGGCGCCAAGCCGGTTGCGGTCGAGCACATCAAGATCCACGGCATAGCTTTGGAAAGCAATCTTGAAGGAGACGCTGTCGATCGCGACGTGATCGTCGTCCTCCCTCCCAGCTACGACAATGATAAGCATCGGCACTATCCAGTCGTGTACGCGCTGCATGGCTTCTTCATTGGCGCCGAGCAGTGGACGCATGAGATCCATGTGCCGCAGACGATCGAAGGCGCATTTGCCCAGGGCGCTAAAGAAATGATTGTCGTTCTGCCGGACTCGAAGACCATCTACAACGGATCGATGTATTCCAGTTCGGCAACAACCGGCGATTTCGAAAACTTCATCGCCCGCGACGTGGTTGCTTATATCGACGCGCATTATCGCACGATTCCAAATCGCGAAAGCCGTGGTTTGGTTGGCCACTCAATGGGCGGCTACGGTGCCTCGCGCATCGGAATGAAACACCCCGACGTCTTTGGCAGCCTTTACATCATGAGTCCATGCTGCCTGTCGCCGATGACCGGCGGTGGACCGGGCCCCGCGGACAAGATGAAAGAGACTGCGATTGAAAACGAGAAGAAGATCGCCGCATTGAAGTCGCCCTCCGATGCTCCGGCCGCTCTGCCGGGCTTCGGTATTGCGCAGCTTGCAACTGCCGCAGCGTGGGCTCCCGACCCGAAGAATCCTCCGCTTTATCTCGACCTGCCGACGAAGGACGGCGTTCCTGTTCCCGAGATACAGGCGAAATTCGCGGCCAACGCGCCTCTTGCCTTCGTCGATCAATACGTCGGAAACCTCAAGCAATATCATGCAATCGCAATGGACGTGGGCGACCAGGACGGTTTGCGCACGGATGCCGGAAAGTTGCACGACGTATTCGACAAATATGGAATCGCGAACAGCTTCGAGGTCTATCCCGGCACGCATACCAGCGCGGTGGCCGATCGATTCCAGAATCATGTGCTGCCGTTCTTCAGCAAGAATCTTTGCTTTGAGGCCGCTTGCCGCTAACACACAAAATGATTGAATGCCAATGGGTCGGACTGCGCGCATTCATTGGCATTCATTCTTCGAGTGGATGTCGGGATTAGCTGGCAACGTCCGTCGACGCGCATTGCATCACCAGGGACGCGATTCCATCTCGCACCATTTCCCGATCAGGCCTTCGGCGCGACGGCCTTCCTGGGTTCGTGTTCCCTGTCCTCGTCTTGTGCGTTCTCTTCCACACCGGCAACATAGACGTGGAAGCAGTGGCGGCCGCGATTCTTGGCGCGGTAGAGTGCGGCGTCGGCATTACGGAGCAGTTCTTCAGCATCCGTCTCTCCCGCAAACGCTGTTCCGGCCCCAACGGTGACCGAAACCTCCATCTCTGCTCCAGCGAATCTGACCGGTAGCGACAGCGAAGACACCACGGTTGCAGCCACCAGTTCCACGGCTTCGAAATCGCGGATCTCCGGCAGCAGAACCACAAACTCATCCCCTCCAAGCCGCACAACCGTGTCGCTGGCTCTCACCGCATCCCGCAGCCTTTGGGCGGTCACACGCAGGACTTCATCGCCGGCCTGATGGCCGAAAGTATCGTTGATGTTCTTGAATTTGTCCAGGTCTACCATCAGGAGCGCGAGTCCGTTCTTATCGCGGCCGGCTCTCTTCAGGTCGTCGTCGAGCTGGTCTTTGAGAACCAGTCGGGAGGCGAGGCCAGTCAAGGTATCATGCTCCGCCAGGTGACGGAATCGCTTTTCGCTCTGGCGGAGCGCGTCGGCTTGCATTTCCACCCGTTTCCTGAGAGTCGCAACCCAGCCCAATACGAAAAGCGTGGCCGTAAGCGCCAGGCCGAGCAGGATCAGGGCATGTGCGGGAGTCCACCAGGACGGCCCTTCGAGCACGGTGACGTCGGCCGGAGATCGCATCAGAATCCGAAAAGATCTGGGCACGGCCACGCCGGCGCGCACATGATCCTGGACATCGACGCCTACCGCGCAGATACCGGTAAGGCGCAGCTTGCTCCCGATCTTCCATGCACGAAGATCTGAACCCGCGAGATTTTTGGGCAGAATCGCGGGAAAGAGCGTGTCACCGGAGGAGAGCTGAAGGGTGGCATCGGACGAAGCCAGATCGTAGCCGATCAACTGGCCATCGATTTGTACCAGTTCGGAGCTGAGTCCCCCTCCCAGAATCTGGTCGGCGGTCGCTCCTCGAGGTGCAACAGGTTGCTTGTTGCCTGCGGCCTTGAAGATCGCGTCGGTGATGACGGGCGCGCTATTGTCGGTCTCCAGAAATCCTGCCACGTCTACCAGATCGCCCACTGCGACGGGGGTGGCCTGACTGGTTTGCGTGCAGATCGCTCGCGTCGCGTCGCGAATGCAGAGTAACGCACCAGGCCATTGCAACGTCACATTCCCGCGCAGGTGCATGCGATGGAGGGGAGTGGCAAACGTTCCCCGGCGCAGTAACATATCGATCGGATTCGCGGGTTTTGCAAATGGGTTGCTCGGCGCGGCTTCGAGCAACTCCAGTGCTGAGATGTTGGGAGACTGAAGATGGACGCCGATCATTTCGCCATCGGAGTTCGTGGTCGGCGCGGCGTTGGCGCGAATTCTGACCTGGGCATCGATCAGGTCGGAGTACGTTGCGCCCGGCGTCTTGATCATGGTGACGTCAAGAGGGCCATCCGCCAATTCCATACCGATCGTTACGCTGTTGGCATATTCGATAACACGATGGACTGAGCCCTCAACCTCCACCCACTGTGCGTCTTCATCGCCCGTCTTTAGAATGGCGAGATTGACGCGTGTCGGATTGGGGGGGAGAGGAGAGTGGCCGAGAATGCTGATCCGCGGGCTTCCGACCACGGGACCAAAGCCGCCGACGGCGCTAACACCCCAGACATCCACCAGGGCTCCGACGAAGAGTGGTTCGGCCGCCTTGCATGTCAAAATACAAATCATCTTGATAAAGACGCCGCCGCTGTCATCGTGAATGAAGATGGCCGGCTGTCCCGAGCCGAAGTCCGGATCGAAGTAGGTGATGACGCCGTTCAGATGAACGGGGTAAGCGCGCGCCGCCTCCACGTCGGTCAGATCGTGTGCCTCGCGTGCCGTGGTGATGGTACGGAGCTCGGTTTGCGAAGGCGAAACGACCCCTGTCTGCGCTTGGCATGATGGCAAGAGGTGAATTGAAAACAAAACCGCTGCCAGAGCGGCCCACCGGAGCGGCAGGTCACGGGCAACCCTTGGCAACCTGCGGACCGGAAGTTGCTCGATCCCGCTGTGCCATGGGTTCAATTCTCGACTAGGCCGGTCGTAGCAGCTTCGATCGGAAATTGAAATCGTGTTCGTCAAGTTAGCTTCCGCCTCCCGGCAATCAGTCCTAGTGTAGATCGGGGTATGGATTGGGGGCCCCCGAGGACCTTATCGGTCCCTATAGAACAATACTTCAGACTATGCGGTCAAAAATATACATGCAAATATACTGGCACCTAACCGGCGGCGCGACGGACCCGGAAGCGACCTTGTAGGTATAAGCATTATATTATCAACCGTTTGAAGACGAATACCAGCGCATCTGTCGAAGCAAGTTTCCGATGGGTCGCGGCCAATTCGGCGTCAGCCTCCGTCGGCTTACCGCGGCCTACGTAGGCTTACCGCGGCCTCCGTAGGCTTACCGCGGATCGACGCTTCGCGTTACGAGCTCGGCGCCAAGGTCCGCGAACGGCCCCGGCATCCTATCCCCGGTGACTGGACGGCCGAAAAAGTCCGTGTCTATTCCTTTGAATGCGGGGGTGCGCTTCACGTCGCCCTTCACTGAAAGAGCCAGTTCGAGTTTATCGGGGTCCATGGTCGCCGTGATGGTAGCCAAGGCTCCGTTCATGTCCCAGCCATGTTCCTCGCGCCAAGATTCCAGGTTGTCCCATTCCGCCGGCTCGGGAAACTTTATGCGCAGGTACGAAGCGCCCCCGAAGGGCGATTCCGAAGCTGGATAGACGTTGCCATCCGCCTCATTGCGCGCATTGTTGAACTCGATGGCCGAACGGCCAATTTTGAAAAATACGTTGTCGTTCACCATCAGATTATGCACATCGTTCGTGTGGCCGCCAACCGGCCTTGGGCCATTGATGCCCGAGACCGTGTCGACGCATACCTCGGCGCAATCGAGAAACAGATTATAGGCAACCATCACGTTGTTGGTGTCCCGAATGAGAATACCGCCGGTCAGATGATCGAAGATATTATTGTCGATTTCGTTGAGCCCGTCACTGCCTTCAATGTGAATGGCATGGGGATTCACATCGCCCGGAATGTCGGCGAATACGTTGCCCGTAAGGCGATCGTTGACGTTGCCAATATCGAGCCAGATGCCGTTCGCGTGCCGGATATGCCGGACCACATTATTGCGGAAGAGAAGATTGCGCGTATTGTGCATCTTGGTCCCGCCCGACTCCGACATCATGGCCGCGTCTTGCCAGCCGATCCATTCGAAGAGATTCTTTTCGACCAGCGTCGATTGCGGACCGCCTGTTCCGCCCAGCCCCTCGATTCCGCAGTAGCGAAAGGTGTTGCCGCGAACGACGTCAAAGCCCACCGGCTGCGGCGGCCGCGAAGCGCCCCAATCCTCGTTGCCAATGTCGAGACCAACGCTGTTGGCCCATTCGAAGGTGTTGTCTTCGAAGATGAAGTGATTTCCGCGGTTCGTCGAGACCATTCCGCGCTGAGGCACCGGGAAGCCGTTGCCCGCATATTGGAAGATGATGCCCTTCACGCGGATATAAGATTGATAGCGCTCCGCCGGAGAGAAAATCTGCTCCTGCGTCGTGATTTCGATCGTGTGCTTAGCGGGATCTTCGTCGTTGGCCAGGCGAATGTGCAGGGTCATGCCGTTGGTTTCGATCCACACCTTGCCGGCCTCCGGCGAGAACTCCTTGAACAGAGGCTTCCAGTGAATTTCTGTGAAGTAATTCATCGATCGCGGCGACGGCCCGGCCAGCTCGAAGGGAGTTTCCACCGGCTCCAGCGGCTTGCCGTCCACAAAAACCAGCCCGCGCCGCCGGAAGTAGGTCGCCATATTGTCCTCGGCGTACCGGAGCCACATGTGATTGCCCAGCACGTTGTCCACTTCAAACGGGTTGTAGCCGTTGGGGAAGAGCGCCGCATTCAGACGCAACTCCCAGGCCTTCACCGGCTGGTGCGTCACCGGATCGAAGCC
>CAYTJN010000214.1:0-6240 GCA_964438125.1 uncultured Occallatibacter sp. | reverse complement strand
TCATCACGCATCGCTTTGCTCTTGAACAGGCGGGGGAAGCTTATGCCCTGATGGCCTCCGGCCGCTGCGGCAAGGTCGCCGTTTGCCCAGGGAAGGGATAATCCATGGCCTCAACGCGCGCCACTCAAAATTCGCGGAGGGGAAAGAGCATTCTTTTTCCGGCCAACTATGCCACCCCCTTTCTGCTCGTCACCGGACTGTTTTTCCTATGGGGCATTCCCAACAATTTAAATGACGTCCTGATTCGCCAATTCATGAAGTCTTTCGAGATTACCCGTTTTCAGGCGGGGCTGGTGCAATCGGCATTTTACATGGGGTACTTTCTGTTTTCGGTGCCGGCCGCGCTGGTGATGCGCCGCCATGGATACAAAACTGGCCTTGTCGTCGGCCTGCTGCTCTATTCTGTTGGAACATTTCTGTTTTATCCCGCGGCCATGGCGCGCAGCTATGGGCTCTTCCTGCTTGCGCTATTTGTCATTGCAAGCGGCTTGGGATTCCTCGAAACCGGAGCCAATCCGTTGATCGCGCAGATGGGCGATCCCGGCAATTCGGTGCGGCGGCTGAATTTTTCCCAAGCTTTCAATCCGATTGGCTCCATTGTGGGCGTGCTCATAGGCACGCTGTTCATCTTCTCTGGCATTGAACTGAAACCGGCGCAGATTGCAGGGCTCAAACTCGCCGGCACCTACGATGCCTACCTGCAGCACGAGACGATGCGCATCATTGCTCCTTATATGGTTCTGGGTGTTGTGGTGCTGATCTGGGCCATTCTCATTCTTCGCACCCCATTTCCCAAACTCGGCAGTGAAAATCAGGCCCAGGATAAGCAATCGCAGGGCAGCTATTTCAATCTGCTCCGCTATCCACACTTCCTGCTCGCCGTCGTTGCCCTCTTTGCCTATGAAGGCGCGCAGGTCGGCACCTGGAGCTACCTCATCCAGTACGCGCAGGACTACGCGCATCTTCCCGAGAAGGTTGCCGGGTATTTCCTTACCGGTAGCCTGGTGGGATTCGGACTGGGCCGTTTTTCCTCCAGTCAATTGATGAAGACCATTCCCGCCAACAAACTCATGGCCCTTTACGCCGCCATCAATTTCTTTCTGGTGGGCGTGAGCATCGCACTTCCCGGGTGGACGGGCCTGTGGTCGATCTTCCTGACCAGTTTCTTCATGTCGCTGATGTTTCCTACCATCTTTGCCTTGGGGCTGCGCGATCTGGGAGCCAACACCAAAGCCGGCGCATCAATCATCGTCATGGCCATCATCGGAGGAGCGATCTTTACGCCGTTGATTGGCTGGATCTTCCAGTCAACACAGAGCATGGCTCAGGCGATGATCGTTCCCCTAATCTGCTATCTCGCAGTGGGAGCCTATGCGCTTTGGGGAAGCCAGTTGGCTCCTCGCGCATCCAGCACCCCGACGCAGGAGGTCGCGCCATGAACGGCAATCCTCTTTCTCCAGCCGAATGCCAGGACAAGCTGCACGGCTGCCTGCCGATTTTTGGACATCGTAACTGGATTGTCATTGCCGATGCTGCGTATCCGCAGCAGAGCTGCGCGGGAATCGAAACGCTCGCCGTGGAGATGGAACAGATCGATCTGGTCCGCATGGTTCTCAAATCCATCGATGCTTCGCGCCACCTCCGGGCCTGCGTCTACACCGATTGGGAGCTGAAGTTCGTCAGCGAACAGGACGCACCCGGAGTTACAGCCTATTGTCTGGCTCTCGAAGGCCTTCTTGAACACATCGTGGCAAAACAGATTGCTCACGAGCAGATTATCGCCCGGTTGGATGAGCGGGCGCGCGCCTTCCGTGTGCTCATCCTCAAAACAAGCATGGCGATTCCCTACACGTCCGTCTTTTGTGAGTTGGAGTGCGGCTACTGGAACGCTGAAGCGGAAGAGCGGCTGCGCCGGGCAATAACAAGAGACTCCCAACCGGCTTGATCGGCGCGATCGATGAATTCATCCACACCGATTTGTAAGCACAAGGAGTTCAATATGAAACGTCGCAGCTTTTGCAAACTGATTGCCGCAGCGGCTGCGGCGAATGCCGTGCCGGCCTTTGGACAAATCGAGCCCGCCGTCCAGTCCTCGTTGCCGGAAGGCTTCAACCGGTACACGCGCAGCTATGCCGATTTCTGCGCGCTGCCGCCGGACAAACGCGTCTTCTATCAAGTAAGCGGCAACAAGATTGTCGAAACCATGTTGGACGCAGTCAATTGGAAGCCGTCGATCTGGAACTACGCGCCGGCGCCTTCGCCGCTCGCGGGCGGCTTGTGGGACGACGTGCCCGAGCATGCGCCCCTTCCAGATCTGGCCGGAGAAGGCCCCTTTCAACCCGACTGGGACTCGCTGCTCGGCTACGAAGCGCCGGAGTGGTATCAGGATGCAAAGTTCGGCATCTGGGCGCACTGGAGCCCGCAGTGCGTTGCCGAGGATGGCGACTGGTATGCCCGCAATGTCTATGAACAAGGCCAGCCGCAATACGAGTTTCACCGCAAGCACTACGGGCCGGCCTCGCAGTTCGGCTACAAGGAACTCTGTGCGCAGTGGACGCTGCTGAACTGGCAGCCCGATGAGTTGATGGCGCGCTACAAGAGGGCGGGGGCTCGGCTTTTCATCGCGCTGGCCAATCATCACGACGGATTCGACGCCTGGGATTCCAGGCACCAGCCGTGGAATGCGGCGGCCATCGGTCCGCATCGCGATGTGGTTGGCGGATGGGCCGCGGCGGCGCGTGAGCAGGGTCTTCGTTTCGGCGTCACGGTTCACCAAGCGCGCAACTGGTGGTGGTTCCAGACCGCGCACAGTGCCGACAAAACCGGGCCGCTGGCTGGCCTTTCCTATGATGGAGAGCTGACCGAAACAGAAGGCCGCGACCAGTGGTGGCAGGGTCTCGACCCGCAGCGCCTTTACAGCGTCAAGCATCCCCCCGAGGCGCTGCCCGACGTCTCTTATGTGAAGAACTTCTACGACCGCACACGCGACCTGATCGATCAGCACCACCCCGACCTGCTTTACTTCGACGATTCGCTCTTGCCGCTGGGCTGGGGCGGGCTGAACATCGGCGCGTACTTCTACAACCAGAGCCTGCAACGGAACGGCGGCAGGATGCAGGCAGTGCTGAATGTGAAGGACGTTCCAGATCGCCTGCTCAAGGCGGTCGTGGCCGACATCGAGCGCGGTCTGCGCGATGGCATCGCGAAGTATCCCTGGCAGTCGGAAACCTGTATCGGTCAGTGGCATTACAACCGCGAACTCTACGAAAAGCCAGGCGAATTCGGCGGCTATCTGCCACCGGGCTCCGTCATCCGCTGGCTCATCGACACGGTAAGCAAGAACGGAACGTTCATCCTCAACATCCCTGGTCGACCCGACGGCACCATCGACAGCAAGGAGATCGCCGTGCTGGATGGCGTGAGCGCGTGGATGCAGTTGAACGGCGAAGCCATCTACGAGACGCGCCCCTGGAAGATCCACGGCGAGGGACCGCATAGCGTGAAACCCGGATCGTTCCAGGGTGACAGCATTGGCAAGCTGGGCGCTGAAGACATCCGCTTCACCCGCAACAAGGCGGGCAATGTGGTTTACGCGATGCTGCTCGGATGGCCTACGGGACCGGTGGTCGTTCGCGCGCTTGGCTTGGCGGCGTCCACACAAACCGGAAAGATCGCCCATGTGGAACTGCTGGGAACCGGAACCAAAGTCAACTGGAAGCAACTTCCCGGCGGCCTTCGGGTGGAACTGCCCCAGCAGTATCGGCCGGCCGTGGATTACGCGGCCGCTCTCAAGGTGACGATGGCGTGAACGCCGACATTCATGGTGCGTCTCGATCTTGCGAGGCCCGGTACGCCGCTCCAGCAGCGGCACCATCTGCATCCGCCAGGTGCTCTCGGCTAGTCGCGATCCGCTGTGGTCATCCGCAACTGCATCAGCCCCGGCAAAGATTGCGGACGCACCTCCGGCCCAACCGGTAAACAGGGCTCTCCAATCAGCCCGCTGCTCAGTAATCGTTACATGCGTTCTCCAAAACAAAAAGCGCTCGGCACCTCTCGAGGTCGCCGAGCGCTTTTTGTACTGACCCTACTTCGATTCCTTAATGAGCGCCTCCGCTGCGTTTCCTGCAACGACCCAGCTTGCCGACCCGGCTACGACGGCTTCATCCTCGAACCAGAGAAATCCGAAGTCGTCGATGCATTCCGGAAAATCGGGCTTGATGATCACGTATCCGGGAATCACGGCGCCCGGAATGTAAGCGTTGTCGGCGCGGTTGTTGCTGTACGTCTTCGTCTTCGAAACCGTACCGACGCCAGCCACATACGAAGTGCTGGAAACCGGATGCGTGCCAAGGATGTAATTGACCGCGTGGAGTGTGTACTCAGGGCCCACAAGATCCGGAAACGCTTCGTGCAGGAAGTACATCCGGATGGCCATGTCAACCACGGCCCCCGATCCGCCCCAGGTGCCCAGGCTTGGCGGCACGCCGAAGGGGGTCGAGTCCAACTGCTTGTCCAGATCTGCCATGGATGTCTTGACCACTTCGTGCATCTGCTCTTTCGCGCTCGCATCCAGGTAGGGCAATGCCCGGACTGCTGTCCACCCACGGAATCGCATCTGCTGCGGCGTAATCATCTGAGGGAACAACTCCTTCAAGCGGGATCTGTAAGGCTCGGCGCCATGGGTGGCAATGGTCAATTCGAGAGCCGCAGCCCAGTCCTGCGTGGCTTCGAATGCGCGACGATCGAAGCCGGCCAGTGGAGGCGTTAGTACGCTAGCCGTGCCAGAAGTTGCCGGAGCGCCCAAACTGCCCCTACCGTTCCGATCGCCTTGTACGGCAGACGTTACGCCCTGAGACGCAGCCAGCACGCCACCTGCGGGAGCACCTGACTGAGTTGTTCCATCGAGCCCGATGCCCTCTGGATACTTCGTCGGATGAGTCTTCTCGTCATTCCATGCTTTCTTCGCGGTTTCGAGACAGTTCTTCGCCAGCGGGTCGTCCCAGCCTTTGAGCACATCCGCCGCAGCAGCAAGAGCTGCGATAGCGTTCCACTGGAGATAGGGATTTGTCGAGGTGAAAATCCAGCGATCGTCCGGCTTGCCGGAGTAGTCGCCTTTCACTTCGTTCGGACCGAGCTTGGGGTCATAAATGCGGCCGTCGGTCTTCGATGCTCCATCGCCCAGGTGCGTATACTGGCGCAGATCCGGTTCGTGAGTGCCACGGATCGCGTGACCGATATTGTGGAATTGGGCCAGGATAAGCAATGCGCCGTGCTTGACTTGCTCGACCGTGTCGGGCACGCCATCGGGACGGTGCATCTCAACCTCACGCGCGCTCTCATCCACCGTAAGCTCGTCGTACGTGAGGTTGAATTCGCGATACGCAAGAGCCAGACTCTGAATCACGCTCAGTTGCGCAGGTTCCTCAAGGTCGAAATCGCCGGCATCATACCAGCCGCCCACGTTCATCCCAGGAATATGATCGCCGCCTTTGTACTTCCCGTCTGTTGCCGTGGCCTGATTCCATCCGTCGAATTGCTCGCCGACCACGGGCGCCATGCGGCCATCATCCAGGTGCGACGCCCCGTGCCACACGCGGTAGCCTTCGCGAACAGAAACGTGATCCATCTGCTCGGCAAGGTGATGGTCCAGGCTGTCCTGCCAAATATTTGCGTAAGCGTCCCTAGAGATGGGGAACGACGCGGTTCGCTGGTCTGCGTACTCGATTACATATAGGCCGGGGTCTTTGACCGGAGTGAAGTCGAACTTCGAATAGACGTAGCGCAGCCATGGCGTTGCAGGCGTGATCGGTCCCTCAAATGCCTGCCTGTAAGATCCATCCTCCATCAAGCGCAGCACTTTGGCTGTCTTCGGACCGTTGTACTTCGGGTCAAGTTCGATGACCGCCACCTTGGAGAAACCCGGCGCGTAACCGACCTGGCTGTGCGCGATCATCGGCGGTCGCGTCCAGTTCGGAATCACGTCCGGTCTGATGTGCCACACGATGGCACCGGCGGTCTTGTCCGCAGGGATCAGCGAACGCAACACGAACCATCCGTTCTGCGCCCGGTTGCGTCCATCGAAGAGCATTAGGTCTGCCGTATCCGACTTCACGGTGACTCGGGCCAGAGCGTCGTCGACACCGAGAGTCATGCTCTTGCCCTCCGCGAACGGCAGAGGCTGGGTATATCCCTTGGCCTTATCCCAGTCCTCCAGGTAGTACGCCTTTTTCGGTTCATCAG
>CAYTJN010000213.1:0-6297 GCA_964438125.1 uncultured Occallatibacter sp. | reverse complement strand
CAGATTTCAGGAGACGCCATCGCTCACCGCAGACTCGCGTCTGTACTCCAAAAAACGGTTCGATGGTACACGAGCGCTGCGGTCATTCTGGCCCTCTTCCTTCTGACCGCTGGTTCCCATTTTTTTTCCGCGCACGAAGGCGGAACAGTAATCGTGGCGTGGCGCATTCCGTGGTATGCTGCTTCACTTGCGGCAACACTCACGTTCCAGCTTGACCCGGTTCTCTCCTTCATGGAAGGCTGCGGGTTCGTACCAAATGTCGCCAGGCTCAGGTTGGCTCAGGCGATGACCGGCAGCACACTTGCATGGCTGACCCTCTTAATGCATCATGGATTATTCGCTCCAGCCTTGATCATTGCCGGCAATGCTAGCGTTGCTGCACTATGGCTTTTCCGGAAACGAAATCTCCTGTTGCCGCTGATGCATCATGATCCAGGCGAAGATCGAATTCTCTGGATGAAGGAAGTCTGGTCCTTTCAGTGGCGCATCGCCGTGAGTTGGCTCAGTGGATACTTCATCTTCCAACTCTACAACCCAGTTCTCTTTGCTTATCAAGGTGCGGTTGTCGCAGGGCAGATGGGTATGTCGTTGAGTTTGAGTGGCGCTCTGCTGAGCGTTGCCATTTCCTGGGTCAATACCAAAGCTGCCCCATTCGGAACGCTGATTGCGCGGAAGGAGTATGCAGCTCTTGACCGCCTCTTCTTTCAGTCCGTAAAGCAGGCCTTCGCGGTTTGTGCAGCGGGCGCAGTCGCCGTTTGGGTCGGTGTGGTGTATCTGAACTGGATGCACTTGTCAGTTGCCCACCGCGTGCTCGACCCGCTCTCGCTCGGAATTCTCCTTTTTGCTGCCCCTTTAAACGTCATCGTCTTTGCCCAGGCTACATACCTCAGAGCACATAAACAGGAAAAGTTCCTCTTGAACTCTGTATTGGGGGCCGTCTTTGTTGGGTCCTCCACCTATCTTCTAGGAAGGAGTTATGGTGCGTTAGGTGTTGTGACCGGCACTTTGCTGATTAATCTGATTTTTGGATTGCCTTTCGCGACGTACGTCTTTTTGAAATACCGGAGAATATGGCATGCTGCATGAGTGTCCGCTTCTTACCATAGCTATCCCGACATATAATCGGAGGGTGTGTTTGAAGCAGCTGCTCGATGTCCTTGCGCCCCAACTCGCCGAAGAGCCGCGCGTCGAATTGGTCATTTCCGATAATGCATCTCCAGATGACACACCCGCTGTTGTTGAGTCTTTTCGCAAGGAAGGGCTCCTTGTTGTCTATAAGCGAAATGAATCAAACATCGGCTCCGACGCCAACTTTCTGCAGTGCTATAACATGGCGCGGGGAGAATATGTCTGGATATTTGGGGATGACGATATCATAGTACCCGGCGGTCTGGGTGAAGTTCTTCGCCAACTTGAAATTCGAAAGTTCGATCTTCTCTACATCCGTGGGACCGGGTTCGAGGGTCAATACCATTTGCCGGAAGTCAGGAAATTCTCGCGCAAAGTGAAGGCCTTCAGCCGCCCCGTGGACTTTGCCCTCGATGCATACACTGCTCTCACATTCATCAGCGGCAACATTATTCGGAAGGCAACTCTCGAGCGCCAGGGCCATCCCGACTTCGCCAAATTCATCGGGACCAACCTTGCACAGCTTTCCTGGACATTCTCTTTGCTGAGCGGCAGTCCCCAATGTGCGTGTTTCGGCGATCGCTTGATCGCCGCCAGGGTTGAGAATTCCGGCGGTCACGGAACCTGCCAGGTCTTTGGAACAAATCTGCAAGCGATGACCAAGGAGTTCTTTGGGCTCGAAAGCCCGGTAGGACGAGCTATCCTGAACCGAACGGTTCAGGCCTTTTTCCCATGGGCCATGCTCCTGAGCCGCCGTAGACGCAACAACACGCATTTATCCGAGGATGCGGAAACCATTCTGAAGGACCTTTATCGCCATAACCCTCGCTACTGGATCTTTCTGCACCCAGTGCTTCGACTTCCAATTCCGCTGGCAACATTTTGGGTAATAACCGGCAAAGTGATCAACCGAGTAGATCGGCTGCTTGGCTATCCGATTGCGAGGTAATCGACATGAGACAGGATTGGGTACAACCCGGACCGCAAAACCTCGTTGAGGTCACAACCTATTTCGAAAGGCACGGTTGTAACAGTCCGATTCTCTCGGAGGCGGTCGGTATCGCTGTCGTGTCAATCTTCTTCCTAGCATGGGAGACAATCTGTCCATCCGCGGCCCCAATCTTGCTCTTCGGCCTATTGGCCGTGTCGTACATCAATTATTTGCTGGGTCGCCGGGATGTTCTTTACCCAGCGTTTATCTACACGGCAATATGGGCCTTAGTTGCCGCGGCTTATAATTTCTGCCCGATAAAAATCGATCCCATCGGGTGGAAGACAGTCGCACTACTTCTCGCAGGCGCGGTATCTTTCAGTGTGGGGTCATCCTTTGGGAACCGATCGCTCATCCGAAGCAAACTGGGCGACCGCGGGGATATGGAGGGAACCAAGATCCACGACAACTCTCAGGCTAGAAACGCGCTCCTTGGCTGCACACTGTTGATCACGCTCCTTTTCCTCATCGTTATCATCAGGATCGCTGGAGGAATCTTCTCCTTAAACCTTCAATTCCTATTGAAACTGAATCTGCCAGGTTCCCCGCTTGAGGGCGCTGACGCATTCACAAACACTGTGGTCACTTCAGCCGGTCTCCTTCCAGTTCTGACTCTGTGGGTCCTTTTGATGGAGGAGAAGCGCAGATGGAAGGTCGCAATTTGCGCGATCTGTGTCGGTTTGTTTCCACTGTTCGTCACGCAGCGAGGGCTGGTTATGGTGGCATTCTGCGGGTGTTTGACGTTGTTCTTGTTAAAACGCAGGGACCGCAGCTTCCGCAAGATGGCGAAGCCGTTGGGTTTTGCCGCATCGGGCATCATTACACTTATGGCTCTGATGTCCTTGACCAAGGATTGGGCTCAAAGTCCGGGCGGGTTTTCTGCAACCGATGCGATGTGGATGTACATCGCTGGCCCCGTGGCGACCCTCGACTATGCGCTGTACCATCCCGAGTTTTTTAAGGGGCAGCCAAACGCCGTCTTTGCCCAGGTGCTGACCCCTCTTTCTCGCATGGGACTTATCCGATACCGGAGCCAAATGGAGGTGGATGGCAGCAAGCTCGACAGATTTGTTTTTGTCCCATTTCCAGGGAATGTCTACACAGCCTACAAACCGTATTACCAGGATTTCGGCGTGATCGGCTGTCTTGCCGCCTTCACGTTGTTCGGGTTTATCGAAGGCCATTTGTTCTATTCCGCAATCCGCGGTAGCCGCTATGCTGTCTTTTTCTTTACCTATCTGAGCGGTCCAATGATGTTTAGCACATTTGACGACAGTTTTCATGCGTTTTCAAGACATCTGAATATCATCGTTTTTGCGATTGGGTATTTTTGGATCTTGAAGCGCATCCGGGTTCGTCTATGATGAATTGGAAGAGAGTTCCCACTTGTTCCAAAATGTTAAAGAGATTCTAGTCTTAGAGGTAGATGTTATTCACAAGACTTCACAGCGGAGCAGAAGCACCATGGTGAGGAACCGCAGCACAGGGCCGAGTGTGACTGACAGACGTAACTTCATTATGAAGGCTGGCCTGTTAGCGGCCGGTTCGGCATTTGGCTGCCCGTTACTGGGTTGCGGGACGATCCACTTTGACATACCTTGCCTGGGGCCAGCCGCGGCGCCTGTGCCGGTGCCGGGAATGACCTACATCCGGGCATCGCAGATCGGCTGCGCTCTTGACTGCGACCTGTCAAGCGGGAGAAACAAGCACACCGGAGGCGCGGCTACCGACGATGGGCCGCGCATCAATGCCGCGATGGCTGGGGCATCGGCTAGCAATCCAATCACGTTGATCATCGATGGAAGCGCCCTTATTTCAGGTCTGTTCATGCCGGCGGGCGGAAATTGGAGTATCGCGGGATTGGGCTGCGGTACGGGTTTCTTCATAAAATCCGGTACAAACAATGACGGCATCCACAATGGACCTCCAACTGCGGGTGTGCCCTCGGACCCTGGACCGCCTGCCCCCGCGAGAGGTATGAATGTTTCGCTCAGCAACTTCGCGGTGAACGGCAACGCTAGAGACGGTCACAGCGGAGACTCGACAACCGGCGCCCGCCAAGGCACGAACGGCTTGGCATGGTACTTCTGCATCAATCTGATGAATCTCAACAATATCGTGATTGAAAATGTGGTTGTGGTGAATTCCCCCGCTTACCACTTTCGGCTCTCAAATGTGGGCAACGTCACCGTATCCGGATGTGTAATGTCGAGCAGGGGTGTGAATACTGACGGTCTTCATTTCGACGGCCCGGCGAACGACATTTCGATCTCATATTGCAACTTTACGATGGGGGATGATGCGATCGCCCTGAATTGCCCTGAGGGCTACACCGGCAACATTTCGCGCGTGACAGTGACCAACTGTACAGTTAATAGCTTTACTGTGATGCGGCTCTATACTACTGCTGGAAGCGGAGCCGCACTGAAGTTCAATATCGACACAGTGGCGGTGAGCAATTGTAGCGGTGCGGTCTTGCTTACAGGCTTCGCGATCGGAGATGGCAGCGGTGCCAACCCGAACTCTGTGACCAATGTGGCAATCTCAAATTGCAATTTGACCGGTCCCTCGATACTCGACATAACCGCGAATTTCGGGGCCGTCTTTCTCAATAATGTAACCCTCATCCCAACCGACTCAGCCCAACCCCCCGGACCCGCCTTTGTCCGATCTGCCGCAATCTATGGCCCGATGACTTATATTGGGTCAAATCTGTCAATCAACAATTGCGCAATTTCCCGAAATGGAATGTTGCAGGTCGCTGCCCTGATTCTCGAATTCAATTCGACTATCTCCAACCTGGAGTTCAATGGATTCAGTTCGAACGCCCATGCGGCAGAGTTGGTCGACATTCATGCCGGATCGGTGGGCCAATTGGTCATTAACGCCTTGAACAGCGCAAACTTCGTCGCTCCTGTATCTCCTGGCGGGATGTCGAGCATTGGGTCTGTGAGCGGAACCGGTGTGCTCGCAACGGGCTGGAAGTTCCCAGACACTGTAATGGCAAGCGGCGTACCGTATATCTCGGCAAACTCAGGTCAGCCTTCGATCAAGGTCGGAGGTGTGGTTGAGCCTTACACCTGACCGTGATTTGTGCTTGCCATGAGCGTCAGAATACTCGGTGCCGCTTCACCGGAATGAGATCCTTCACTGGAGATATCCCTGGGCCGAAGACCTCGACACCTGCCGGAAAGCCCAGTCCGGATCGGAAAGCTACCCCAATACCCCAATGGTCGCATCGATAGAATCGGAAGTCGAGAATTGTTATTTCGGCTCGTGCGGAAACCATGTAATTTGAGCTGCAGCGCTTGTGTCGCTTTGGGCGCCAGTCTTATAGATGGGTGCCTTCCATCCCTCATATTGAATCGAACCGCGGATTTCGATCTCCTTCCGCAGGCGCTTGGTCACCAGGAAGGTAAAGTCATTCTGCGTTGTGCCACCTGGAATAAATGCGTTTGCGGCCTTCGCTTTCCGATAAGTGAACTGCAGTTCTTCCTGGGGAGACAGATAATAAGTCAGCAATGCCTGCCCGCCCTTGCCCTGCCGGCCCACCCAGTCACCAACCAGAAACCCCTTGTTCGTTGGCCCTTGTCTTTGAACATTCTCCCAATAGAGAAACTGGCCGTTTGACACCGACGCACTTACCGTATCTGTATTGGCTCCCTCAGCACGCAGATCCAGATGCTCGAAACCGGGGAACCGGGCAAGATAAATCCCCGGATGGTAACCCGAACGTCGCGGTGCGCTAATCGGGCTGACATCGTCGTGAACCAAAGAATCGGTATACAAAGTAACCCAATCGCGCAAGAAGGGTAGCCTGTAACTAAAATCGAATGTTCCGAAGCGCGCTCCCGGATCGCTGGGCGAGTTCTTCTCCGCCACAGTGACATTCTGCAAGCTTAAGAAGCTGTGCAAGAACGTATGCAGTGTGATCGGCTCGTGTCCTTTGCCTCCCCAGACCGTCATCCGATCAAAGCCGAATTCAAGATTCCGGGTGGGCTTGAAGCTGATCTTCTCCATGTGGACCCAAGGATCGTTGGGATAGGTGTGCCCCTTTAGACTCCCCACAAAGAAATCGTAGCGAAACGGACCTGTGAGCCAGGAGAGCAGAGGAACGCGCAACGGCTCGACCCGGTTGATCTCAAAGGCGTAAATGTTCTCGGCATTGTTGCTCCACT
>CAYTJN010000212.1:0-6315 GCA_964438125.1 uncultured Occallatibacter sp. | reverse complement strand
TGCATGGCGAAGGCAAAGAAAATCATCAGCGCCAGCGCTCCGCCCAGCGTCATGTCGTGGTGCAGCGCGGTCTGCAGGCTCAGCGCCTGCGTTCCAGGATCAGCGCCATAAAGCGTTCCCATCGTCGAGACCATCACCTCGCGCGCCAACACGCTTGACAGCAATCCAATGCCGATCTTCCAGTTGAAACCCAAAGGTGCAATCGCCGGTTCGATGAAGTGGCCCAGACGGCCAATCAGGCTGTCTGCCAGTTGCGGCGCAGAGACCGTGCCGCCGGCACCCTGAATGACCGGCAGGTGGGCCAGCACCCAAAGCGCAAGCGTCACGCACAAGATGATCGTGCCCGCCTGACGAAGGAAGATTCGCGCGCGGTCCACCAACCGCAGCGCCAGCGACCGCAGCGTAGGCATCCGATACTGCGGCAATTCCAGGATGAACGGCGTCTCGCTCGATTTGAGTATCGAACTCTTCAGCAGCCATGCTGTGGTCATTGCACCTACAAAGCCTGCCAGATAAAGGCTCAGCATGACGATCGTGCGCAGGCCGAGAAATCCATCAAGAAAGACGATGTTGGGAATGAACGCGGCGATCAACAGCATGTAGACCGGCAACCTGGCTGAGCAGGTCATAAAAGGCGTAACCAGGATCGTGGCAATGCGGTCCCGCTTGTTTTCAATTGTGCGAGTGGCCATGATGGCGGGTACCGCACACGCGTATGCCGAGAGCAGAGGAATGAAGGCCTTGCCATTCAGGCCAATCGTCCGCATGACGCGGTCGGCGATTAGAGCGGCGCGAGAGAGATACCCCGAGTCCTCCAGAATGCCGATGAATAAAAAAAGCAGCAGAATCTGCGGCAGAAAGACCAGTACCGACGCGATGCCTTTCCACGCACCATCGAGCAGCAGCGAGCGAATCCAGCCATCCGGTAAAAGCGGCCGAATCAAATTGCCGAGATCGGCCAGAATTGTGCCAAAGCCGTCCGAGAGCGGCTGGCCGATGGAGAAGACGACCTCGAAGACCCCGACGACGACAACTAGAAAAAGGAGTGGTCCCCAAACGCGGTGCAGCAGAACGTTGTCGATGCGGCGCGTGCCCTCGATTGAGAGCGGCGCGCGATAGCCGGTGCGGTGGCTCACCTGGGCGGCCCAGCTATGAGCGCTGGCGGCGTTCCCGACGACAGGCAACGTCAGCGGCATGGCTGCCGAGCGATCTGTCTGCTGGTGGAGAAAAAGCGTCACAGCATCGAGCCCGGTTCCCTTGACGGCGCTGATCTGGGCCACCGGCGCACCAAGTTCGCGGGCCAGTTTCAGCACGTCGATCTGCCCCCCGCGCGCCTCCATAAGGTCGCTCATGTTGAGCAGCACAAGCGTGGGCAGGCCCAGCGCCAGCACCGGTGCCGCGAGCATTAATTGACGGGTCAAATGCAGGGAATCCATCACCAGCAGCACAGCGTCTGGCTTGGGCGTGCCCACCATCTTGCCGCGCAGCACGTCGATGGAAACGCGTGCGTCTTCGCTGTAGGGGTCGAGCGAATAGATGCCGGGCAGGTCAATCAGCGTTAGATCGGGACGACCCACCCCGGCCATCAATCCCATGCGTTGTTCGACAGTGACTCCCGGAAAGTTGGCTACCTTTTGTCGCAGCCCCGTCAACCGATTAAAAAGGGTAGACTTGCCAGAGTTCGGCGGTCCGATCAGCACCACGGTCTTGAGCGCGCCTGAATCGGCATTCGTCGGCGGTTGCTTGAACTCCGGTGTGGTGCAACAGGCGCTCATTGCACAGCCTCGATCCCTTCCAAGACACCCGGATCGGCGCCTTCCGCAGCACGTATCCGAATGGCTGCTGCGGTTTCGCGCCGCAGAGCGATCTCCATCCCGTCCACGCTGTACACGGTGGGATCGCCCGCCGGAGCACGGCGCAAAGCCGTCACCAGTGCCTCGGGCACAAAACCCATATGCATCAGGTGGTTCTGAACGGATTCTGGCAGGTCCAATGCGAGTAACACCCCGCTCCCACCCACGGTCAATTCACTGAGTACACTCAACCGGCAGACTCCAATGGAACGATCAAAGTAACCAAGCCCTCAAACTACGACCATATTAGTCGTAGTTCAGTATACGACAGATTCGGTACGAATCGCAAGTGCCGCTTTCCGCTTGCTTTGTACCGAACGTACGTGCCCAAAACCCTCAGCGGGGAGCGGTGGGCACCTTCCAATGCCAACCGCTGCAACCCCTCTGGAGGCCCCCCTCTAGCTCTGTTATCGGATCGATGGTCTGTTTTTATCAGTGAAGATCTATCGGAGATGTGATTTTGATCACACGGGTATACCGCCCAATTGATTGCATGACGGAAATGCCAAGTGGTACAAGAAAATCCATGGATATGGAGGAGCTTCGCAAGTCGCTTGTTGGAGAAGTGCCGCCGGGTGGGTTGCCCATCCCGCTGGCGGCGTTGTGGTGGGATGCCAAAGGAGACTGGGAACTGGCGCACAAGCTGGTGGACGAGCTGGAAACCACTGAGGGGATGGCTGTTCACGCCTACCTGCATCGCAAGGCTGGGGCGGCTACCAATGCCGATTACTGGTACGAGAGGGCTGGGAGGAAGTATTACAGAGAGGATTTTGAGGCTGAATGGGAGGCGTTAGTTGAAGGTTTACCGAAGAAGTGAGGGACCGGTGAACGCGAAACGGCCAGAGTAGAATTCACTTGGGATTTGGAAGAAGGGAACTAGCATGCAGGTTCGGAACTTTGGAAGGCTGGATTGGAAGGTTTCGGCACTTGGTTTTGGCTGCATGCGCTTTCCCACGGTGGATGGAGAACGGCTCAGTCCCAATATCGTCGAGGCCGAAGCGGTGAAGATGCTGCATCACGCCATCGACAACGGAGTGAACTACCTCGACACCGCTTATCCCTATCACGGCGGCCAGAGCGAAATCGTGGTTGGCAAGGCACTCAAGGGCGTCTATCGGGAGAAGGTCAAGGTGGCGACCAAGCTGCCGGTTTGGATGGTTGAAGGACCGGCGGACTTTGACCGGTTGCTGAACGAGCAACTGGCAAAGCTTCAGACAGACCACATCGACTTCTACCTGCTTCATGCCCTGAGTGGCGAGCGGTGGAAGAATGTGGTCTTGAAGCATCACCTTCTTGATCGGGCCGAGGCGGCGCTCGCCGACGGGCGCATCCGGCATCTTGGGTTCTCATTTCACGACGAGTACGATAGCTTTCCTGAGATCGTCGGCGGCACCGATCTGTGGAGCTTTTGCCAGATCCAATACAACTACATGGACACGGAGAACCAGGCCGGAACGCGCGGGCTGAAACTTGCGGCGGAAAAGGGCTTGGCCGTTGTGGTCATGGAGCCGCTGATGGGCGGTCGATTGGCCGATCCGCCCAAAGATATTGTGGAGACGATGAAGAAGTTTCCTGTCCAGCGTACGCCAGTCGAGTGGGCGCTTCAGTGGCTGTGGGATCAGCCGGAGGTTTCGGTTGTGCTGAGCGGCATGAGCACGATGGAACAGTTGGATGAGAACCTGCTCCTGGCAGATCGATCGCGCATTGGCGCCTTCAACGAGGCAGACCTGGCGCTGATTGCCGACGCTAGAGAAAGGTACAGCGCGCGCATTGCGATCCCGTGCAGCAAATGCAGCTATTGCATGCCTTGTCCGAACGGCGTGCAGATTCCGGCTAACTTCGATTTCTATAACTATGCGCACCTTTTCGACGACGTCTCGGGAGCGCGCTTCAAGTATCAGGTCTTTCTCAAAGAAGAACAGCGTTCGGGTAACTGCATCGCCTGCGGGATTTGCGAGCAGTTGTGTCCGCAAAAGATCGCCATTAGCGACCAGATGGCCAAGGTTACTGCGCTGCTGGCTTAAGCGGAGGCGGTGAAAGAGTGCCAAAGTTCACCTCTTTAACCGCTCAAAATCAGCCCGAGAGTCTGTCACGCCGCGGCAATTCTCACGGTTGCTTCTGTATTCTGCCTGTTTTCCCGACTTTTAAAATGGGCGTTTTTACAAGCATACTCATCGTAGGTAATTGATTCCACAACTCTTAAAATTACATGCAAGGTTTAGCAAATAAATATAGGGGGGGTGGGGGGTACCTCTCATTTTTGAGCCGTGGAGATAGATTCCATGGATTGATTATGCACCTGGGCTGGTTAATTATCTGCAAGCACCTGCGGTGCGGCCAGCGGTTCGCTATTCGCTCGCATGGGGTCCGTGGTATTCCAGGTTCCCAAACGCGAAAGGATGTCGCGGCACTTGACACTTACCAGAGACGGACCTGGGCACGCGGCGGCACCCGGTACCCATGAATTCGTGGTTTTCAGGTCCAAAATTCGGGAGTTGGTAAACCGGCATTCTCATCATGTGGCGCGGGATGTTGGTCCGACCAGCTCAAATTCGAGTTTGTAGGGCTCTCCCCGTTTCATTTTTGAGATGAGGTCCAACATATCTTCCGAATACTTGTGCACAAGGGACTTCTTCCCCGTCTTAGTGGCGCTGTGGTATCGGTTATCACTCTTCTTTATGTCTGTTCCGGTCTCTTTTGTAAGTTGGACGAGAAAGGGCTGGATGCTTTGCCACCTAGCATCCTCTTTACCTTCCACCTTCTCAGCGAGACCTGAAAGCGTGTAGGGGAAGTCGGTGGAATTGGATGATGATCTGGCGATGGTTGTTATGCCGAATAGCTTTGCAAATGAATCGTCGCTAGCATGGACTGCCCTCTCCAACATTTGGAAATCTGCTTGTACTGTCTTGCGCGGAATGTCGTATCTCACAAGGTCATACGAACGGTGGAGCAGTGCGCGGAGCATTTTGGGACTGACCGCATTTAGCGGCCGATTTCCACCAAAAGCATTGAAAACCCATTTGAAGTCTGAAGTCTCAATCGACTTGATCCTTATTGACCTCCCTTCATCGACCTGAATGAGCTTCTCGCGCGCTGGAGGGTTTCCTTCGCTCATCTCCTCTCCTCGTTCGAGAATGTAAATGTTCGGAATGACCGCTCCGGCTGCACCCTGGCGCGGAAGACAAATGTCTATATCTGACAATACAGCCTGAATGTTAGGGTCCGAGGCGCTGTATCCTACAAATAATAGTGGGTGCTCGCTGAAGTAAGTGAGCAGTTTCGCGCTCAGGTACATTTTCTTTCGCATAAACTCTGCGTAGTCCGTGGCGGTAAATACGAGGGTTTGATAATCGGATACGCAACCATGGATCTTGAATATCTCCCCAAACAGGACTTGTCTGCCATGAATTATGCTTTGGCCGATGACTGGCTGATATTCAGGGAATACCATCTCTAGAAACTGATCGTAATTCGTGGTAATGATGGCGTGCGGGTGGATATTTTGTAGCGCATCTATCTCGTTACGCATCTCTGCACCTTCGATGTCGGTGATTTGCTTGGGAGTAATTTGACCGAGGTTTTTTGCAATTGCGTATTTGATGTACGCATTCGCTTTAACGTCCTCCGTGAACATTTCAGGGGGAAACTGTTTCTTCCCCTTATCCCAAGCCCACAGTTGATATAGTCTTGCGAACTCTTCTCCGATTGCTGCTTGGTTCGCGAAGGTCTGCTTAAAATATGCGTAGTCTTTTTCGATCAATGGGCATTGCTTCGCCAGGGCAGCGAGCAATTCATCCCAACTGGGGCCTGAAAAATACCGCTTTGAAAGTCCGGAGCCGACAAACAGAATGGGTTGGCAGCACATCTTTGAAACACAGGCGCCAATATCGGCGGTAACGAGCTCTCGGTAGTCTGGTGAGACTTTCCCCGTGGCCGCTTCTGTCATACAACCTCTTGAGGCTCTTCAAGTTGATGACGATTGTACCAGAGTATCTGCATGTTAGTGATTCAGACACCGAAGCCCAATATGTGTAGCGTTAACCTGAAGTGTCGGCGACTAGGCGGGTCGCCGGCGTCTCGATCAGCGTCGTGCCATTGCGTGACCCAGGTTTGGATTTTCAGACCTGGGATCGATCAACTCATCCTTGCGCGTCCCGGTCATGGAGGCTTTGATCTCTACCGTTGCTTCGACGTCTGTTGCATCGTGCCAGAGGCTGGAACCTGGGGCACACGCGCCGTCCCTACGGGACTCCGGATGGGTGGTTGGTTATGTCCACCCCGCGCTACCACCCCAAGAAACAAAGGCCGTTTCTTGGGGACCCCGTGAAGCGCGGGGCTAGCAAACATTGCACCTACGGCGCAGGCGAGGAGTTGTCGACCGGCCCAGAGGATGGGCTGTAGATGATGGGTATCCATCCGAGCAACTACACTCTTCCGGTTGGCTTTCTGTTGTGTTGAAGTT
>CAYTJN010000211.1:0-6325 GCA_964438125.1 uncultured Occallatibacter sp. | reverse complement strand
TTTCAGTTCAGGTTACCGCTGCTACTTGGTTGCCTTTTTCGCAGGGGCCTTCTTTTTTGCTGCTTTCTTCGCAGGAGCCTTCTTGGCAACTGCCTTCTTCGCCGGAGCCTTCTTGGCAACTGCCTTCTTTGCTGCCTTCTTGGCTGGCGCCTTCTTTGCTGCTTTCTTAACGGCCAACTTTTTACCTCGTTTTGTGGTTTTGCTGACGCTCTTTCCAGCCACGGCCTTCTTGGCCTTGGCCTTTCCGCCCTTCGCGCCAGAACTGTTCTTCTTTGCGGCGGATTTCTTTGCGGCCTTCTTGGCCACAACCTTTTTCGCGGCTGCCTTCTTTGCTACGGCCTTTTTCTCTGGAGCCTTCTTTGCCGGAGCTGTCATAACAGTCTTTGCGGGAGTTTTTTTCTTAGCGGCCTTCTTCTTCCGGGCCGGTTTCGATGCGGGTTGTTCCACGACCACCGCCGCCTCTTCAGCTATGCCTTCGTCGTCGTCCGAGGAGGTGAGCACGCTCGAGGTTTCAACCTCTTCGTCCTCGTCAAAGTCGTCGTGATCCGAATCAAGCGCAATCGGCTCTGCATTCGCGTCGCCGTCACTCATCGCGTACATCCTGAACACTTCTTCCATCCCATCGCCTCCAGCGGCTTACCGCTGTACTGATTCGCGTTCCCTTGGCTCTTGCGGCGGAATATTACACTCCGCTCACGCAAGCCATTGTAGCAATAGCATGAACTCAAAGACCAGCAAATAACAAGTATGGAGTGACGTCCTACGCGTTTTTTTTATTTATTAGAAGAAGAATCCGAGCGTGCAGCGCGGCTTCGCGTACGAGATTTGTCTAAGATCGCAGTTCCACCGGCAGACCCACGGGAACTCCGAGCGGTTGTTTTACCCGCTGCTGGCGCGGTCTCCCGCGTCTTCGAGCGGGTTGACGAGCCACCGCGCCGATGACCGCGAGCAGAAGCTCGCGGCGCTGTTAGAGGATCGGCCACATGCAGGCGGCGGCCAGCCTCAACGTCTATTCCGGATATGTTATTCCAGCGGCGCAACTGATTCAGCGAGACACCGAAGCGATCGGAGATGGTGACCAGTGTCTCGCCCCTGCGCACGGTGTAGAGCAGTGAACGCGCTGCCGGCGCCGCAACTGGCTGCGTTGGAACCACGAGCGCCTCGACTCCCGCGAGATCGCCGGTATCCTCGCCCCCACCCAGTTGATTGACAGCGGCAAGTTCCGATACCGTCACGTGGTACTCGCGCGCCACCGAGGCCAGGGTGTCGCCGGCATTCATGCGATGGTAGCGCCAGGCGGTGCGTTTGGCTTCGGGAATCGGCGCAATGCGTTGCGCAAACAAGGCTCCTGTCCCGGCCGGCAGATGCAGATCGAACGATGTATCGGGGGGCGTGACCAGGCGCAAAAGGCTGGGATTCAGCGCCATCAGTTCGTCGACCGGGGCTCCCACCAGATCAGAAACCAATCGCAGGTCGATTGGATAATTGATGGTGGCGGTGTCGGTCAGCACCGGCGGGTCAAGCGTCACATCGTCGAAGCCGTACTGCGTCGGATGATTCGCAATAATGATCGCCGCCAATATTTCCGGGACATAATTTTTGGTTTCGGCGGGCAGATTATTGCGCTTGTAGAGTTCCCAGAAATCGGCATAGCCTGTCTTCTCCACAGCGCGCTGCACATTGCCCGAGCCCCAGTCGTAGCCCGCCATGGACAGATACCAGTCGCCCAGTTGGTCATAGATAAACTTCATGTACCGTGCGTAGGCTCGCGTGGATTTTTCCGGATCGAAGCGCTCGTCCACATACGCATTGCGGGCAAGGCCATAGTTGCCGTGTGGCATGAACTGCCACATCCCGCCGGCATGAGAGTGCGCATTCATCGCGCGCGGATTGAAACCCGATTCAGCAACGGCCAGATAGATGAGATCCTGCGGCACACCTTCCTCGGCCATCACCCGCTGGATCATCGCCTTGTAGCGGCCGGCGCGCTCAAAAGAGTGCGTCAGGGTGTTATGTCCCTTTTTAGTATTGGCGAAGAAGTTAATGTAGACGGCCACGTAGTCGTTGACCACCAGCGGCAAATCGGAATTGGTCGTAGCCAGATCGGCCTTGGCCTTGGCTACAATGCTCGGGTCCACTTCGAAGGTGGCTTCCTCGGCAACATCCGAGGGCGTTGGCTCTTCCTTAGGCACAAAGCCGTTGCCCAGCTTCAGCGCCTCCATCTCCATCGCGTTGACACCATCCACGACGCGGTCGAACTCCTCCTGCAACGTGGCATTGCCCTTGATGTCAATGCCGCTGGTCAGCATCAGGTCCACGGCGCGATCGAACTCCTGCTTGGCCTCGGGTAGCTTTCCCTTGCGATAATCGGATTCGCCGGCAGCGTAGGCTTCCTCCACCTGCCGGATGAGCAGGCTCACCCGTTGCTGCTCCAGGGTGGGCGGCGGAGCCGGTACGGCTTGGTTTGAGGCCGCGGTTTGCTTTGGAGCAGCCGCGACAAGAGCGGGTGCGGTAACCAATGCAGTCGGGGCATTTGCTGACTTCTTCGGGTTGGCAGGAACGCAGCCCGCCAGCGATAAAGCCAGCACGACGAGACCGAGACTTCGATAACGATTCTTGCCAATGTGCATGAGAGATGCTGTTGCCTGGCCGCTGAAGCCCAATGTACCCGAGTGTAGCTACCTGAATGATAAGCTATGCCATGGAGGCATGTGCGCTCGAAGGCGCGAAATGTCTCTCTCACGCCTCTCATGGACGCACGCTTCCTAAGAAATTTTGCGATCATCGCCCACATCGACCACGGCAAGTCGACGCTGAGCGACCGTCTGCTGGAGTTGACCGGTTCAGTGACCGGCCGCGAGATGCAGGCACAGATACTCGACGACATGGACTTGGAGCGGGAACGCGGAATCACCATCAAAGCCCATGCCGTGCGCATGATGTACAAGGCGCATGATGGCAATACTTACCAACTCAATCTGATCGACACCCCCGGCCATGTGGATTTCAGCTACGAAGTCTCGCGTTCGCTAGCCTCCTGCGAGGGTGCGCTGCTAGTGGTCGATGCCAGCCAGGGTGTTGAAGCGCAGACGCTGGCCAATGCCTATCTGGCCATCAACCACGGGCTGGAGATCATTCCGGTCATCAACAAGATCGACCTGCCATCGGCCGACATCGTGCGCACCCAGGAGGCCATCGAAAAGGCCGTCGGCCTCGATGCCACCGACGCCATCCCGGTGAGCGCAAAGACCGGCGCCGGCGTAGCTGAAGTGCTCGAAGCCATCGTGCATCGCCTGCCTCCGCCAACCGGCGACCCCGACGCGCCTCTGCAGGCGCTGATCTTCGATTCGTGGTTCGACGCCTATCGCGGTGTTATCGTGCTGGTGCGCGTGATGCAGGGAACGATGCGCAAGGGGCAGCGCATTCGCCTGATGTCGAACGGCAAGTCTTTTGAAGTGGAATCAATGGGCGTGCTAATGCCCAAGCCGGTCGAGATCGGCGAACTGCGTGCCGGCGAGGTGGGTTTCTTCGCGGCCACCATCAAGACCGTTAGCGACACCAAGATTGGCGACACCGTAACCGAGGAGGCCCGTCCGGCCTCAGCGCAATTGCCTGGTTTTGAAGACATCAAGCCGATGGTCTTCGCGGGACTCTACACGGTCGATTCGCACGAGCATACGCTGCTCCGCGACGCGCTGGAAAAGCTGCGCCTCAACGACTCCTCCTTCTTTTTTGAACCGGAGAGTTCGGCCGCGCTGGGCTTTGGCTTCCGCTGCGGCTTCCTCGGGTTGCTGCACATGGAGATCATTCAGGAGCGACTGGAGCGTGAGTATGAGCTGGACCTGATCACCACAGCCCCCGGCGTGCGCTACCACATCACACTCACCGACGGCAGCGAGATCGAGGTCGACAATCCCTCGCGCTGGCCCGACCCCACCAACATCGAGAGCATCCGCGAGCCGGTGATCACGGCCAAAATTCTTACCAATGAGGAATATGTGGGGGGCATTTTCAAACTCGTCGAAGAAAAGCGGGGCCGGCAGTTGAACTTCGAGTACGTCACATCAAGCCGCGTTCTGCTCACTTATGAGCTGCCCCTGAATGAAATTGTGCTCGACTTCTACGACCGGCTCAAGTCGATCTCGCGCGGTTACGCTTCATTGGACTATCAGTTGGCTGGCGAGTGGGAGTCGCCCATGGTCAAGCTCGACATCCTGGTCAGCGGTGAGCCGGTCGACGCGCTATCGATTATTGTCCACAAGGATTTTGCGTACGATCGGGGTAGGGCGCTGGTGTCGAAGATGCGGGAATTGATCCCCCGTCAGCAGTTCGAGGTTGCCATCCAGGCCGCTATCGGCGCCAAAGTGATCTCTCGTGAGACGGTCAGCCCGCTGCGCAAAAACGTTATCGCCAAGTGCTACGGCGGCGACATCAGCCGGAAACGTAAACTATTGGAAAAACAGAAGGAAGGCAAAAAAAGGATGAAGCGTATTGGCAAGGTGGACATTCCCCAGGAGGCCTTTTTGGCGGTGCTGAGGATAGGCGAAGATTCGCAGAAGTAACCGGTTTTCCGGTGACCTTATTCACATTTTTGTGACGCTCTTTTGTGGATAACCGCTGAGGTCCAGAGGGATTACCTCAGCGCGGCTCGACCGATGGACGGAAGGAAACTGTCTCCCGATAGCGCTTGATAAATAAGGAGTTGCCTTCTATAGCAGAATGGAATATCCCTTGGCAAGTGCAGAATTCTGATTTTCTTCAACTCGTTGCCGGAAGAAATCCACAATTTTTTCCACAAAATAAACGCTTCGGAAATGAAAGCGGTTGGAACGCCCTAGCTAAGCATACCTTTGCCAATTCAGGAACCACGAAGACCCCCAGTGTGGGTGGGGCCTTCGGGAGCTTTGGCGTGGAGGCGATTAGTGGGCTGGGGGAGCTGACTTGTCGGTTGGCGCCTTGGCCGCTGGCACGCCCGACTTGACGTTGTATGCATCGACGACGGCCTGAGTAATGTTGGTGGAATCACCAGCGAATAGAACGGGATTCTGTTGCTGAGACATATCCAGCACCAGCGTGTAGCCCTGCTGCTTCGCGTAACTCACCAGGACCTCGTAGACCTTGGGGCCCAGAGTGTCAAAAACCCCTCGCATCGCAGTCGTGTAGTCGTTCTCAGCGTCCTGGGCATCGCGCTCGAAGTCTTTCTTTTTCGTCCCGATCGTCTTTGTCCGGCTGGTACGCTCAGCATCGCTCAATGTGCTTTCCTGGCTTTGCAACTGCTTGGCTAGGGAGTCAAGTTCTGCGCTGCGAGTCTTAAGCTCTTGGCGTTTCGGGTCGAATTTCTTTTGCAAGTCACCGATTTCGCGCTGGCCCTCGTTGCTTTGAGCGATGGCGGCCTGGAAAGCTATGACGGCAACCTTGGTGGGTGCCGTTGATTGGGCGGCGGGAGCAATCGTCTGCGCGGAGGCGGCAAGAACCAGACTCGAGGTCAGCGAAACTGCAAGTGCAACGAAACTCTTCATGAATATCGATCCCTCTTCAACAGGTCTCTACGAGACCCCTTCGCAACGCGCCTCATGAGTCTGATCGCATTGAAAGGCCCCGCTGGGCGGGGCCTCTCTCGAATCGTTCAGCACATTTTAGTGGGCAGAAGCCGGAGCCTTGGGGGCTGAAGGCACCGCTGCCGCCGGTTGGGCCGGAGGAGCCGGTACGCCGGACTTCTGATTGTAGGCGTCGGTGACAGCCTTTGTGATGTTCGTGGAGTCGCTGGCGTAGAGCACCGGATTCTGCTGCTGGGCGATATCCAGAACCAGCGTGTAGCCCTGCTGCTGCGCGTAGCTGGCCAATACGTCGTAAACCTTTGAGGCAAGGCCGTTATACATCTCCTGCATCTCAGAGTTCATATCGTTCTGGGCATCTTCGAGCATACGCTTCGCTTGCTTGTTCTTGTCGTCGATGGTTTTTGCGCGGCTGGCGCGCTCCGCATCGCTCAATTTATCGCCCTGAGCCTGCAATTGCTTGGTCAGGGTATCGATCTCTTCGCTGAGCGTCTTGAGCTGGGCCTCTTTGGGCGCGTACTTTTTCTGCAGGTCTGCGAAATTTCGCTGGCCCTCGTTGGTTTGGGCTACCGCCACCTGGAAGGCGATCACGGCGATTTTTGCCGGACCGGCAGGCGCCGGGGCGGCTGCAGCAGGCGATGTTTGGGCGGCGGCGCTAAGGGCTAAGCCCGAAGCCAGCGTGAAAGCTAATGCAAGCGAACGCTTCATGTGAGTGTAAAGCTCCTTCAGAATTCCTGGTGGTCTGCTCGCGAACCTGCGCGAGGCCAAGG
>CAYTJN010000210.1:0-6349 GCA_964438125.1 uncultured Occallatibacter sp. | reverse complement strand
TCAACGCACATTCGACTGAGTACCCTGCCAAATAGTATGCGCCATCTGGGAGTCCTGCGGCCAGCAGCGTCTCGGCTTCCCTCAATCTCAACTCGGCAAGCTGCTGGAAATCAGCTCGGTTCATCATTCATCCTCTTATGCCCGGCTGATTATGCGCGGCTGAGGTAGGCGCCTTCGCTGGTGTCGACGCGGATCTTTTCGCCTTCATTAATAAAGGATGGAACCTGGACGACGAGACCGGTTTCGGTCTTGGCGGGCTTGCTGACGCTGGAGGCGGTGGCCGATTTGAGGCCGGGTTCGGTCTCGACGACGGTAAGCGTGACGGCCGCGGGCAGGTCGATGCCGACGGCCTGGCCGTCGTGATAGCTGACCTTGATCTGGAGATTCGGCGTGAGGTACTCGATGGCGTCGCCGAGAGTGGAGCCCTTGAGCACGGTCTGCTCGTAGTCGACCGGGTTCATGAAGTAGTAGTCGTCGCCGTCGGCGTATAAAAACTCCATCGACACCTCGTCCACCACCACCTTTTCGATGGCGTCGGCGGAGCGGAAGCGCTCCTCGAACATGGCCCCGGTGCGGATGTTGCGCAGCTTGGCCTGGATGAAGGCGCGCAGGTTGCCGGGGGTGCGGTGTTCGACTTTGAAGACCAGATGGAGTTGGTCTTTGTGTTTGATGATCATGCCGGGACGCATTTGTGTTGCTGGAATCGACATCTAGGTTGAAGCTCCTTGCTTAGGTTGCGCGCATGCGCAGAGGGATTGGCCTTGGCCCATCTTTGATTGTAACTTAGGGGCGGTTGGGGGCGGAGTTTCTGAAGCGGTGCGGTCTTCGGTTTGCCAGCAAACGACAAACGAAAAACTGCCAGCAGAAACTGACTAGAGTGCACAGGTGTTGTGTCCGAATGGGATCTCTACTCGAATCCAGCCCTTAGGAATTGCAACGCCACTTTTGCCGGCTCCAACGTATGCTCTGTATGCATCAAGGGTGAGCTGCTGGAAGGCCACGGTGATTGAGCTGGCCCCCGCTTGAGTCGGCTGTTGAAGCTGGTTCGGGGCATGTACCACAAGTGTGTTTTTCTCGAAAGAGACGAGCACTGGGGAATCCGCTCCGCCCTGAATCGCTTGCGGCAACTTGTAGTCGTGCGAGCTGTCGTAGGGTGCGCAAAAATCCCCGTTCTGCGAAATATAGACTTCGGCTGGCTTGCCCGAATATGCCTGACGGCGCAAATAGGCAGTCGTTCCCGAAGGAAGCCGTAGCGCGATCATGCCCGGCTCCAATGTGGCGACTTCGTTCAATCCGTGGCGCACCAGATAACCGAAGGACACGGCCCCAATCACAACAATAAAGCTCGCCCACGCCAGAACCTTTCGCATGACGCAACTCCTGGATGAAACGTTAGCACAATGCTTTAGCGAGTTGCCACGGAACTTGACTGGTCAGCAAATCCGCAATTGATGCACGTCGCCGACTCAGAGACTGCACCGCTCGTGCATTGACGGGCGTGTGATGGCTCTGCGAGACTTTTCCCCATGGGTTACAAAGGGAAAGTTGAGTATGCCGAGGAGCGGAAGATGCGCACTCGGAATACTCGCATCTATCGCTGTTGTCATTGGCCGATCTGGATTTTTGTTTTCTTTCTTGCTCCTGGGCCGCTGACGTTTTCGTTGTTTGCGCGCGGATTCAGCCTGGGCAATTCGCTGTGGCTGGGGGCGGTGCTGCTGGGGACGGGCATCGCGCTGGTGCGCGGAAAAGTGCCGGGCGGGGAGCCGGGGCCTTACATTCTGAGATTTGATGAGGACAAGCCGAATCCGCTCTACCGGCGGGTTTGCTACACCTTCGCGTGGAATGCGGTGCTGAATTACGCGCTGATGAATCTGACCGGGCTCACGATTGCCGCTGTGACCGGCGTGTGGATGATGAAGCAGATTTACTACTATGCTTACCTGCCGCTGGCGGCGGTGATTCTGCTGCTGGGCGTGCTGGGCAAGCTGCCGCGCGTGGAGCCTTCGACGAAGCACGAAGGGACACACCGGCGTTATTTTTATGGTTCAGTGTGGGCGGTGACGGCGGCACAGACCGTGCTGCTGGTGCTGTGGAAGGTGCTGCCGCAGACGCAGGCGACGAGCGCGATCAAGCTGGTGGTCTTTTTAGGCGTGCTGGCGTTGGTGGGCTCGATTGCCGCGCATGGCGTGTTGCCGCGGACGCGTCCGATTTTGCCGGGCGAGGTGATGGTTTCAGATTGAGAAAAGCTGGCTGTTAGCTAATAGCTATTAGCTGCTGGCTTTTTTAACTCGTTGAGGTTCGTTACGGCCGTTCATCTTTGTCCGTAACTCGGCGGGGAGAGTTGGGACTTCCATACCGCTGACTGCTGGTAGTTGTCTGTTTCACTACCGATCCACTACTATTGCGCGTGGCGATGGACGGGAATGTCGACCGTCCCAGGAGATTTGACCCATGCGTTCTACACAGGCGTTGTTGGTTGCTGTGATCTTCGAGGTTGTGATGATTCTTCCCTCCGCAAATCCGGCGCAGAGTGCCGCACCTGCTGCCGTTCCTGCCCATGCTCCCTATAAGAATGCGAGCCTGCCCGCCGAGAAGCGAGTGGCCGATCTATTGAAGCGAATGACGCTCGAAGAGAAGGCTTCAATGCTCGCGGGGTCGGAGTGGATGGAGTCGATGCCGATCGAACGGCTCGGGATTCCGGCGATCAAGATGGCGGATGGGCCGCTGGGCGTGCGTTCGTGGGCTGGCAGTTCGTCGATCACCGGGCTGCCGGGCTCGCCGCTGAAGGTGCAATCCACTTCGTTCCCCTCGGGTGTGGCCATGGCCGCAACCTGGGACACGGACCTGGTTCACCGCGAGGGGCGGGCGATTGCGCAGGAGGTGAAGGCGCTGGGCCGGGATATGATCCTGGGGCCAACGGTGAACATTAATCGCGTGCCGCTGTGGGGGCGCAACTTCGAGGGCTACGGGGAAGATCCGTACCTGACGGGCCAGTTGGGCGTGGCTTACGTGAAGGGCGTGCAGAGCGAGGGAGTCATTCCCTCCGTGAAGCACTTCACCGCCAACAATGAGGAGTTTGAGCGCCACCGCATCGACGAACAGATCGACGCGCGCACGCTGCATGAGATCTATCTGCCGGCCTTCAAAGCCGCGGTCGAAGAGGGACACGCATGGACCGTGATGTCGGCTTACCACCTGGTCAACGGGGTGCACTGCGCGGAGAGCAAGGATCTGCTGACGGGCATTTTGAAGGACGAGTTCGGCTTCAAGGGATTTGTTGTCTCCGATTGGGGCAGCACGTATTCGACGGCGCCGACGGTGAATGCGGGCATGGATCTGGAGATGCCGGGGGGACAGCCGGCGAAGAACTGGCTGGCCAATCCGGCACTGCTCGAGAAGGGCAATAGCGGCCGATGGCTGACGGAGGAAAAGGTGCTGGCTGAGGTGAAGGCCGGCAACATTACCGAAGCCACGCTCGACGACAATGTGGGCCGCATTCTGCGCGTGATCTTTCTGAGCGGCATCTTCGACCATCCGCACATGGGCGGCGGCGAGGTGAACACTCCGGCGCAGGCGGCTGTGGCTCTCGAAGGCGCGACGAAGAGCATTGTGCTCTTGAAGAACGACGGCCATCTGCTGCCGCTGAATGCGAAGAAGCTGAAGTCGATTGCGGTGATCGGGCCGAATGCGGCCGTGGCTCGGACCGGCGGCGGAGGGAGTTCGCTGGTCGAGCCGAAGTATGCGATTTCGCCGCTGGAGGGAATCAAGAAGCTGGTGGGCAGCGGAGTTGAGGTGAAGTACGCGCTCGGCGTGAAGATGGAAGGCGAGGAGACCGACCAACACGACAGCGCGTCCCCGGAAAGCCATATGAAAGAGGCCGTGGATGCCGCAGCTCATGCAGATGTGGCAATAGTCGTGGTGGGCCGTTACGACAAGAATGAGCATGAAGGCGCGGACGTGACGACGATGGATCTGCCGGCGGGCCAGGATGAATTGATCGAGGCCGTCGAGCGGGCGAATCCGCATACGATTGTGGTGCTCAATACGGGCAACCCGGTGACCATGACGCGATGGATCGAGAAGACTCCGGCGCTGGTCGATATGTGGTACGGCGGACAGGAAGCCGGCACGGCGCTGGCTTCGATACTGTTTGGAGAGGCGAATCCGTCGGGCAAGCTGCCGGTGTCGCTGCCGAAGGAGTTTAAGGACTCGCCGGCTGCGGCAAACTATCCGGGCGTGGATTTGAAGGTGAATTATGCCGAGGGGATTTACGTCGGATATCGCTACTACGACACGAAGAATGTTGAGCCGCAGTTTCCGTTCGGATTCGGGTTGAGTTACACGAAGTTTGAATATAGCGATCTGAAGGTGACTCCACTAATGCTTGCCAAAGGCGCCGAACATAGTGCAGCCGTTGTGAGTCTCACGGTGCGCAACAGCGGCAAACGCGCCGGGGCGGAGGTGGTGCAACTCTATGTGCATGACGGCCACTCCAAGATCGATCGGCCAGTGCATGAGTTGAAAGGTTTCAAGCGCGTCGAGTTGAAATCGGGCGAGTCGCAAACGGTGGCTTTCACGCTTGAGCGCTCGGCTTTTTCTTACTGGAGTCCGGAGCGGAAGGGCTGGGTCGCTGAGCCGGGCACCTTCGAGATCGAGGTCGGGGCTTCGTCGCGCGACATCAGGCTGCGGGCGCCGCTGGAGTTGAAACAGTAGTTGGAAAAGGCGCGGGATCAACTTTCAGATGCGAGTTAAAAGGGTGACGGCGGTGGAGAGGCTCTCCACCGCCGTCATTCTCCTAGAGCGTGTTTCAAGAATGGTCAGGCGTTTGTGAATGCGATACCGCAAAGGCTGAAGCCCGTTGCTTTAAGGGCGATTTCGGCACGACTGAAGTCGTGCCCTGACACACGGCGGCATTTTTGAAACAGGCTCCAGGCTTCATTTTTTGAAACAAGTCCCAGGCTTTATGTGCGGCTCTTACCGCGCGGGTTCGTAGGGTTCGACGCGCAGCATGTCGGAGAGGACGCCGCGTTCATCGGGGCTGAAGACGCCCTGATAGCGGGCAGAGTTGAGCACGATCGATCGCTGGTCGGGTGGCACCGAGCGCAGGTCGCGGAAGGCTCCATGCATCAGGGCTTGACGATCCGGCGGCATGTTGGCGAGGCGGCGCGAAGATTGAGCGACCTGCATACGCTCTTGCGGAGAAAGGTGCTCGATCATCTCGGCGCGGGCCAGCCGGCGCTGCCGCTGTTCCTCTGGTAATTGGTTGACCTGATGCAACTGCTGCACCACTCGCTGCTGGTCGCCGGGGGCGAGCCGCCGGAAACTGGGGTCGCCGCGTAAAGTCCGCTCCTGCTCTTGAACGGGAAGATTGCGGTGCTGATTGAGCCAGTCGCCTAAGTGGCCGGGGGGTGCCTGAGCGGGGCGCTCATATCCTGGATTGCCTGGGCCTGGATTTGTGGGCCTTGGATTTGCGGGCCCTGGATACGCGGGGCGGGAGTAGCCCGGGCTGGCATTCGCAGGACCGGGATAGCCCGAGCCTGGACGCTGCGGGGCGAGGGTTTGACGTCCTTCGAAGCGAGGTCCACTGGGGCGAAAGGCCGGACCGGAACGATAAGCTGGAGCAGCCCTGCGCTGGGGCGGAGCCGAACGTGGCTCCCCATTGCCGGAGCGCTGGCCAAAGGCCCAGAGGGCGGGCATACTGCAAATCAGAAGCGCCGCAGTCAAGGCCGCGCGTCCAACCCATCCCGTATTGTGTGCCCCGGTCAACATGTCTTACTCCGCTTGCTTAAAATCTCTCGGGCAAACCAAAGGGCGGCCCAGATTTCAGTTCAGTGAAGGAACCTCAGTTCCCATCATCCTCGTTGTTACTGTTGTTATCGTTGTTGGTGGAGAGCGCCTCTAACTGATCGAGCAGTTGAGCATTGCTGTCCATGGTTTGCAGGTCGTGCACTGCGGCGGCTGCGGGTCCGGGGGCGGTCTGGGGCTGGTACCAGTTAGTGACGCCCAGATAGGCGCCGCCGCCTACCAGCAGCAGAACGGTCATCGCCATCGCTGCCAGCGGACGAACGTGGGTGCGCGAACTATAGACAAAGCTGGCCCGCAGCCGCGCCAGCCAGCCCTCCGGCTGACCCTCACGCTGTTCGCGATGGCGCGCCTCCAGACGGGTCAGAAAATACGGGCTCGGCTCGGGCGCTTCCCAGGTATCCATCAGGGTCATGGTCGCACGCAGCTCATCCAGCTCGCGGCTGCAGCGCTCGCAGCGCTCGACATGAGCCTTATCTCCGGCAGACACCTCGGCTGGATCGAGCAGCATGTTTTCGAGCATCGCGTCCATTCCGTCGCAATTGTT
>CAYTJN010000209.1:0-6368 GCA_964438125.1 uncultured Occallatibacter sp. | reverse complement strand
GGAGGCTGACGCCAATCACCAACTCTATGTAAGAGTCCTCGAAAAGGCGGAAGAAGCGGGACTAGCCGCCGGCGTGCAGGGCTCCAACATTACCGTAGTGGACTTCGCACGGCAGCCGGACAAACCCGTCGCGCCCAATCTTCCGCTTTATATGGCCATCACGCTCTTCGTCAGCCTCTGGCTGGCGGTGGGAGGCGTTCTCTTGCTTGAATCCCTTCGTCCCGCGGTCGTTCGACCTGCAATCGCGCTGCTCGCGATTGCTCTAGCTGTCGTCGCGATTCATGCGCAGGCCCCTACGCCTAGCACCTCTGGACTGCCCACAGGAGTGGTTCGTGTTCGCGCACCTCAGCCAAGCGCGCAATCGCCCATCCCTACCGAGTCCCCGGCAATATGGGACAGCCCAGGCCAGGGCGGACCATTGCCGCTGGCGAGCGCTCAATCGGTCTCTGCCATGTCGGCTCCGATCGGGCCAGGAGATTTTCTGGATGTCAGCGAATTTCATACTCCGGAGTTTCACTCCTTCGTGCGCGTCTCTTCGTCGGGCACGGTTACGCTGCCCATGATTCATGAGGTACGGCTTGAGGGCCTCGACGAGCAGGCCGCTGCCCGTGCCATTGGGGCCGCGCTGCTCGCACAGGGGATGCTGTTGCACCCGCAGGTGTCCGTGCTGGTCACCTCCTATGCCGGACAGGACGTAAGCGTGCTGGGCGAGGTGGTGCATCCCGGCGTCTATCCCTACACGCTGCACCACCGGTTGCTCGACCTGATCTCTGCGTCGTCGGGCCTGGCGCCCAGCGCCGGCCGTCTAGTGAACATCTTCCACCGCGACGATGCCAAGACGCCGCATCCAGTGGTGCTCGACCCTAGCGGAACCGACACTGCCGCTGACCACAACCCGGAACTTTCGCCCGGAGATACGGTTCAGATCAGTCGCGCGGGCCTGGTCTACGTGGTGGGCGATGTGCAGCGCCCAGGAGGATTTCCGGTTGATCCGGCGCAGGGGCTCACGGTGGTGCAGGCTATCTCTCTGGCCTGGGGACCGACGCAGAACGCCGCCGTCGGCAAAGCCATTTTGATTCGCGAGCAAAAGGGCGGCCGCACCCTCACTACTTTGAATCTGCGAAAGATGCTTCACGGACAAGAGCCCGACCAGGCTGTTCACGACCGTGACATTCTTTTTGTGCCGGACTCGGCCGCCAAGAACCTGTGGAACCGCACCATGGAATCTGCCATTCAATCGGCCATCGGCGTCACCATCTACGCCGGCCTCGTCTACTCGCAGAGGTTTTAGCCGGGATGCGCCGCATAACATGGGTGTTGTTGCTGCTCTTCGCCTTCGCGGTGCCATGGGAATACTCCCTCGACCTGGGCGAACCGCTGGGCAACATCGCTCGCATTCTAGGCTTGCTGATGCTTTTGGCGGCGATTCCAGCCGTGTTTCAGTCCGGCCGCCTGCGCACTCCGGGAGCGATGTTGTGGCTCTCGCTGGCCTTCTATCTCTGGCTCTGCTGCTCCTATCTCTGGAGCATCGAACCGCTGGTGACATTGACCAGAATCAGCGGCTTCTTCCAGGAGATGGTGGTCGTGTGGCTGATCTGGGAGTTCGCCGAGAGTGCCGGCGATCTGCGTGCGCTGATGCGAGCGGTCGTGGCCGGCTCCTGGGTCCTGGCTCTGTTGACTTTGGCCAACTTTGCTACCGCCCAGGCCGTTGCCGATCAGATTCGATTTACCGCCGAGGGGCAGGATCCTAACGACGTAGCCCGCTTTCTCGACCTGGCATTTCCATTGGCCGCGTTGCTTGTGAACAGCGAACGCCGCTGGTATTGGCGGCTGCTCGCTGCCGGCTACTTGCCGCTGGGCTTCACTGCCGTCTTGCTCACGGCCTCTCGCGGAGGATTTCTGGCGGCAGTGGCGGCGATGGCGGGCAGCGGCCTTCTGCTGGCTTACGGCCATCCAAAGAGGTTTCTGGCCGGGTTTCTGGCGTTGCCGTTGCTCGCAGCGGTTCTCTGGTATATTGTTCCGGCCGGAACCATTGATCGGCTGGCCACCATTGGCGAGCAAATTCACAGTGGCGATCTCAATCAAAGGCTGAACATCTGGCAGGCAGGCCTGCAGGCTTTTGTTCGAGCACCGTACTTTGGTACGGGAGCAGGCTCGTTTGTCGCCGCAGCCCGACTTGCTCCGATCGATACGGCGCATAACACGGCCCTCTCAATCGCAGTTGCTGGTGGTCTTGTCGCGCTTTTCCTGGCGATGGCCATCGTAGGTTCAGCGATCTGGTCTATCTCGCAAACCCGCGACCAGTTGAAATGGGCGCTGATCACGGCGCTTCTGGTCTGGGCTGTTACTTCATTGGTAGCCACCGTCGAGGAGAGCCGAAGCACATGGCTGCTGCTGGGCATGATCGCGTTGGCCGGACGCGTGGCCTTCGATCAGCCTCGTCACACTGCGGCATGCTTCTCCACCGGCATGCGTCGGACCCTCTCCGGGCCAATTCTGCAGAATGGCGAGTGACCCCGCCAGAATGTTCCCGTTCCCTCAAGTCGCAAAGCTCTTCCAGGGCGGCAGCGTCAATCGCCGCATCTTTCGCGCGGCGGCGTCGGTCACAGTGGCTGGGATTTTGGTCAAGCTCGTGGCCCTGTTCAAGGAGTTCACTGTCGCCGGTGTTTATGGCCGCTCCGACGCGATGGACGCATTTCTGGCGGCTTTCCTGATTCCCAACCTGCTCATCAACCTCATCTCGGAATCGATGAATCAGGCGCTCGTGCCGACGCTGATTCGCGTGCGAGAGCACGAAGGCCATGACCGCGCCCAAGAGCTTCTATCCAGCTCGATGCTGTGGGTCTGCTTGATGCTCACCGCAGCCACTGGAGTGATGGCTCTAACCGCCCGCGGCTTCTTTCCGCTGATTGCCTCACATTTTCCGCCCGAAAAGCTCGCCCTCTCGATTCGGCTCTTCTACGCGCTGTTGCCTGTCGTGCTGATTACCGGCATCGCCACCAACTGCACAGCCGTTCTGAACACTTTCGACCGCTTTGCATGGCCCGCATTGGCTCCAGTGGCGACTCCGGTGATGGTCATTGCGGGAGCCATGCTGCTGAGTGGCCGCTTCGGCATTTGGGCGATGGTTTACTCGACGCTGGCCGGTGCTCTCGTTCAAGCTGTCGCGGTCGGGTGGATGATGGACTCTCACGGCTATCGTCTTCGCCTCTGGTGGCATGGAGCGACTGAAGCAACGCACGAGGTTGCGCGCCAGTATGGTCCGGTGCTGCTCAGCGGCCTCGTGGCGTCAGGCGGCCTGCTTGTGGATCAATCGATGGCCGCTATGCTGCCCGCGGGAAGCGTCTCCGCGCTGGCCTATGCCAACCGGTTCGTGAGCGTAGTGATCACACTGCTCGCGGGCGCGGTTTCTTCGGCAGTCGTTCCTCATTTCTCTCGCATGGTCGCTCGCCGGGATTGGGCAGGCTGCCGCGACACGCTGCGCACCTGGGTTCGGCTCACAGCGCTTGTCTCGACGCCTATCGCTTTGGCGCTTATCGCCGGAGCGCATCTGCTGATTCGCCTCGCATTTCAGCACGGAGCCTTCGGAGCGCGCGACACAGCCCTGGTGACGCCGGTACTGGCCATGTATGCCATTCAGATTCCATTCTTTGTCTCCAGCCGCGTCTTCTATAGGTTCCTGGTCTCCATGCGTCGCACCGACCTGATCTTCTATTGCGGCGCCCTGAATTTAGCGCTGGACATTGTGTTGAATCTGATTCTCATGCACTGGTTTGGCGTGGCAGGAATCGCGCTCGCGACCTCGCTCTGGACCGTGAGTACGTTCATTTTTCTATGGTACTGGGCCCGAAAGCTGCTTCGGAAAGAAGCTGCAAATCAGATTTGAAGCCGCAGCTTGCTCGTCGACCGAGTTTACTGTTTTTTTTGCGGTCTCAGGAAATTAAAACCGTACCCTCATTTCCTCTGTTTGAGCGACTAAAAGTTGTTAGATTTAGATTTATGTCTCCTAGTCTTCAGACCGGCCTGCGGCAATCGCCTCGAAGGGCATTTTTTCGCAGTGGGCTGCGGGGAAAGATGCTACTTCTTCCTCTCGTTGCCGCCACCTACTTCATGGTTTCAGGCGGGCCCTACGGCATTGAGGACATTCTGGGCGGCGCAGGCTACGGCGCAGCGATTGTCATCCTCCTGGTGTTGCCTTTTGTCTGGAGCCTGCCAACTGCGCTGATGGTGGGCGAACTGGCCAGTGCGATCCCCGCGGACGGTGGCTTCTACGTCTGGGTGCGACGGGCGATGGGACCATTCTGGGGATTTCAGGAAGGCTGGCTTTCACTGGCGGCCAGCATCTTCGACATGGCAATCTATCCAGCCCTTTTCGTAAGCTACCTGGGAAAGCTCGATCCCTCGCTCACCGCCGGATGGGGCCGTTTCGGATGGGCTCTGCTGGTGATCGTGGTCTGCGCGGCCTGGAATCTGTTGGGCGCACCTTCGGTGGGCAACGGCTCGATGGTGTTGTTTGTGCTGCTGCTGTCGCCGTTTGCGGTTCTGGCGTGGCTCGGTTTCTGGCATGGCTTCGCGTTTCATCCCGCGGTCCAATGGACCCAGGCGCACACCCAAGGTGGGATAGCGATCGCCATTCAAGTGGCCATGTGGAATTACATGGGCTGGGACAACGCGGCCACCGTGGCCGACGAGGTAGAGAACCCGCAGCGCAACTATCCCCGCGCCATGGTCATGGCGACCATCCTCGTCGCTGTGGGCTACCTGATTCCTTTGGGTGCAATGGCGGCGGCCGGCATCTCGGCGGCTAGCTTCTCAACCGGCGACTGGGTCGATGTGGCGGTCGTCCTTGGCGGCCCGTTGCTGGGGCTGGCGGTGGTTGCCGGCGGCGCCATGAATGGGGTTGGCATGTTCAACGCACTGGTGCTGAGTTACAGCCGCGTGCCAATGGCCATGGCCGAAGACGGCATGCTTCCCAAAGTTCTTGCACGCTGTAATCGCCACCGCGTGCCGTGGGTGAGTGTGCTGCTCTGCGGAACGGCATGGGCTGCGGCGCTGAGCCTGCCCTTCGAAAGGCTGATCTCGATCGATCTTGTTCTTTATGGGTCGAGCCTTATGCTTGAATTTGTTGCGCTGGTTGTTTTGCGCCTCCGCGAACCGGGGCTCAATCGGCCTTTCAAGGCCGGAAATCTCGCCTGTGCCTGCGCACTGGGCTTAGGTCCCGCGGTCCTGATCGGCTATGCGTTGTTCGCTGCGCGGGGGGAGAAGATCGGCTCCATCTCTGCCCTGCTCTTGGCTGCCGTGGTGGCGCTATTGGGGCCGATTGTGTATTGGCTGATGGCTGCCCCATTGGCCCGGCAGCGACTGGACCCACGGGTGAGCTAAAGCAGTTCGGCATCCAAACAGACCCTTTCGCGCCGCGCAAGCCCTGGGCGCAGTTCAGCGCGGGATCTTCTTCAGCGTTCGATCAATCAGCTCTTCATAAGCCTTGATCGCGCGATCCATGCGGAAGTCTTCGACGAACACATGGGCGAAGCGCTCAGCCGGTTCCACATCTCGAAGGGCAGCGAGCAGAGAAGCAGCCAACGCTTCGGCGGTCACCTCCGGTGCGAGCCAGACACCCGGGCGATCGCGCAGCAGTTCCACCAACCCTCCCGATGCCGGCAGCGCGACGATCGGAAGCCCTCCAGCGGCAGCTTCTAAGAGCGCATTCGGAAGGCCTTCGTGACGGGAAGGAAGCACAAAGATCGTGGCCTTTGGGAAGCATTGCCTCGGACACGCAAGGTAACCAACAAAGCGGACTGCGGCGTCGAGACCCAGCGCGCGGCACTCGGCCTTCAACCGAGCCTCTTCCGGGCCTGTGCCGGCAATCACAAGAGTGGCGTCGGGAATTTGCCTTCGCACCATTGCCAATGCCTGGAGCAACAGATCGAAGCCTTTCTCCCGCGATAGCCGGCCCACGGCCAGCAGATGCTGTCCAGATTCGGGCCAAAGGTTCAACTCCTCACCGAAGAGATTCCGAATCCCTTCTACGTCGACAGGATTTGGTAGAACTTCGATCATGCTCGTCTGGAGTCCCAGCTCTGCGGCGAGGTCGTCCGCCATCGCTTGCGTCTGGCAGATCACGGAGTCCGCATTATGGTACAAACTGCGGTAGAGTGGCCGGGTGTACCAAGGCTGTGGGCCCATCGCCAGCGAAGCCGAGACCGTCCCGTTTTGGCGTATTATTACGCGTGTTTTTTGTGGAAAAAAGGGAAGTAATACCAGCACCAGAAAGTTCAGATGAAACATCCCCGAGAGAATCAGGTCCGGATTCAGCCGCCGAATCAGTTTAATCAGCTTGAGAGCTCCGGCGCGCACCCTGACAGCAC
>CAYTJN010000208.1:0-6408 GCA_964438125.1 uncultured Occallatibacter sp. | reverse complement strand
GCACTCACAGCGCCGACGCTCCCACTTCCTTCGCCGATCGGGAACCTCGCACTCACAGCGCCGACGCTCCCACTTCCTTCGCCGATCGGGTCGCAATCGGCGAGTTAAGTTCTGTAATTATCGTCTCTAAATGCCGATGAACCCTGAGAGAATAGATTCTGCGAGGTGGGATGAATCTATCGGGACTCGATTGGCTGTTGGCTGCGGCCACCTCACTCGGCACGACAGCGGTGTTTGCTGTTCTAATGGTCCGCCATAGGTGGAGGGATTTTCCTGTCTTCACCAGTTATGTGGGCTTTGATAGCGCCGTGGTGCCGATGCTGATCGCAGTCCTGCGATATGCACCCCCCATCTGGTATGCACGTCTTTACTGGCCTACAATTTTAGTTGAATTTGTCCTGCAACTCGGCGTGATCTGGGAGATTGCGCGGATCGTTCTAAGGCCGACCGGAAGCTGGGTCCGGGATGCCAGGAAAATGTTCATCCTCTGGGGCGCAGTTGGCATCCTGCTGGCCGCCGCGCTGCCTTGGCTGGTCTCGCCTCCCGTTGCCGACCCGTTGGCGCGTCTCGAGGTGCGCGGAAACCTCTTTACCAGCCTGGTGATCTGCGAGTTGATCGCGGTTTTAACCCGGACCTCGAAGAGTCTAGGACTGGGTTGGCGCAACCACGTAATGGCGCTCGGCAATGGTTGGACGGTCTGGGCTGTGGTTGCGATCCTGGTAGATGGCCTGCATAGTTACTTCGGTTCAAGGCTCTATTATGGGGCCCTGGAACAGGTTAGGATGTTTGCCTACCTGATAGCTCTAGGCTACTGGTCGGTTCAATTCTGGTTGGAAGAGCCAGCCCGGCAGCCGATTTCTCCTGAGTTAAGCAATTACATCCTAGCTTTGCACAGGCGGATAAAAATGGACCTTGACACACTGGACGCTCAGAGGTAACATTCAGATGATGACCTTAGCGCTCTCCTATCTCGTCTTTGGGGCCTTGCTCTGCGGCATCGCGGGAGTGGTGACTGCCGACTGGTTCTCCGCCCGTATGCGCTCGCAGCGCGATTGGCACGATCTGGTTGCCAGCCTGCGCGAAGTGGACTTTGCTGGCGTTTCGACGGTTGCGATTGATTATCTGACCCCTCGTCGCGGTCAGATTGACATTGAGCCGGACAAGATCTGGGAATGCCTCGGTGGTTACGAAGGTCTGCGAAAGATGCGTGAAAACGCGGATATTATGCTCGCGATTGCTGCCTACGCTCAGCAGTGGAACTTCGAAGAGGCCGTGATTGTCACTGAGCGCATGAGGAATGATGCGGCATTATTGCGCCGCGCTATCCGCCGTGTTGAATTGGGCTTGCTTCCTGGTCGCTTGCTTCGGCGCTATCGCTATACCCTCCCCCTTCACGCACAAGAGGCCTCTTCTGCCTATTACCTGATGCGCCAGCGCCTGCTTTCGCTCTATGAAACAAGCCACATCTGCCGGTATCCAGCTCTCGCCGCTTCCCTATAAAGCGTATCGAGTATCGGCCTCGGTAAGACCTTCAGATCATTCCCCCAACCTTTTGGCCCTGTTGCTGCGTCTAGAATTAGACAGGGTCCTACATGACATTCAAAGCTTTCCCATCTTCCGCCGTCTTATCATTTGCTTTTCTTTGCCTGCTGGCAGGTGCTTCGTCTGCCTCGGTACGGGCGCAATCGTCGAGCAGCAACTCAGCCGCGCCTCGAGAGAAAGGCCCGGGTTCCTCCTCCACGCAGGGCTTCGTACAGGAAAAGGCGCCGTCGCTCGTGGATCCCGCGGGTCCCACCATCTCGCTCGTCAGCTCAGAGCCTGTCTTCGTCATGGCGGCGGCATTGAATGCGTGCGGCTATGACGAGGGTTTGGACGAGAGCGCCCCAGTCCGCAAGCGGGTAAGAGAAGAGATCAACCTGGCGCTTACCAAAAGCGAAAGCGCCCGGACCAAACGAGATAAAGTTTGCCTCTATATCGCACAGCACCGCATGACGGGCGGGGAGCGTGATATCGCGCAATATATCTCGCTTTCTCTCTATCTCACGCCGCCACCGGAGTTAGAAACTTCGGTCGAGCTCACTGAAATGCCTCCCGACTCGACGCAGGTGGTTGAGATCGTGCCACTGCTGCGGGACTTTGCCGCCGCTGTCGATCTTCACGGCATCTGGCTGGCGGTGCATCACATTTACGATGTTGAGGCCTCCCGGCTCCACGATTCGCTCTCGGAGATGATTGTTGCCACCAACCTTTATCTCAAGATGCCAGCCGAAACCTACAGTGGGCGCAGGTTTGTCGTGGTGATCGAGCCAATGCTGTCTCCCCGAGCGGTCAACGCCCGTATCTACGGCACCGATTACGTTGTGGTGGTCTCGCCGGTGGACGGTACGATCCGGATGAACGATGTGCGCCACACCTACCTGCACTACACGATTGAGCCGCTGCTTTTTTCGCGGGCGGTTGCCGTTGACCGCATGCAGCCAATTCTCAAAGAGGTGCGTGAAGCTCCGCTCGAGTTTCGCTACCGCTCCGATACGGTGGCCTTGACGGTCGAATGCCTCATCAAGGCCATCGAGGCTCGCACGATGAACACGGGCATTCCCGAGTACAAGATGCCAGCCGATGCAGATCGCTCGGAGATGCCTCGTTATGAGCACGAACGGCAGCTCACTCAGCAGAAAATCGAGGCCGTCCGTCTTGCAGCCATGCGCCATGATATGAACCAGGGGTTCGTGCTGACGCAGTACTTTTACGAACAGTTAATCAATTTTGAGAAGGACCCTGCAAGCCTGCGCGACACCATCGGCGAGATGGTCTACAGCATGGATGTGGACCAGCAGGCCCATCGCGCGCGCCAGATTGAGTTTGACAAAGAAGCCGACGATGACGTGCTGATGCGCAGCAAGCCGCGCAAGCTCACGGGATTGGATTTGGCCGAGGCACGTCTCGCGGCCGGCGATGTGGCCACGGCCAGCGCCATGGCGCGCCAGACCCTCGCCATTCATTCGGAATCATCCAATCAGGCGGAAGAGGCGGCAGATAGCGCCCGGGCCGAATTCATCCTGGCCAGGGCGGCCATCCTCGCCGGTCATCCAGGTCAAGCTATCGATGGATTTCAGCGGACACTAGCCAGCAGCAAAGATCCGCGCCTGCTTTCCTGGTCGCACATCTACCTGGGCCGAATGCTGGATCTCGACTGCAAGCGCGACCAGGCCCTAGCCGAATATCAAGAGGCATTGAAAGTACGCGACGGTCAGCAGGATACCCGGCTGGCCGCCGAGCGTGGTGTCAAGACAGCATACGCGGTCAAGGGCCACAGTTGTGAAGATGAGAGCGACAATGATGCGCCTGCTCCCGCGACTCAGAAGCCGGTGGATCACCAGCCTGTGCCCAATAAGCCCGAGGCTTCTTGGCCAAATGGGACGGCGACCCCCCGGTGACCCCGTCGAGTACCCCTGAAAGAGGGTCGATCATCCAATTAGGGACCGGTTTCGGATTGTAGATTTCCGGTCCGACCACCGATCGGAGACAGTCAGTCAAACAATCGGATTGAGGCGCATGTGGAAGCCGTTCTTGCTGAATTGGAAGTAGCACTGGAGCATCAATTTGCGCGTCCAGAACTCCTGGTGCATGCGCTGACGCATCGTTCCCTGGCTAACGAACAAGCGTCGCAGGAGCCGGCCCTGAGCCGGCACATGTCTTCCAACGGCAGCACAGGGACCGAAGGAGCCGGCGATAACGAGCGTCTGGAGTTTCTTGGCGACGCGGTGCTGGGACTCGTAGTGGCCGTATTACTCTTCGAACTTCACCCGGAATGGCATGAGGGCGAATTGACTCGCGTTCGCGCCCTTCTCGTAAGCCGGAAACACATTGCGGAGGTCGCGTCGGCCATCGACCTGGGCAATCACCTGCGCCTTAGCCGCGGCGAAGAGCATAGCGGTCTGCGGCGCAAGACGACCGTGCTTTCAAATACCATGGAGGCTGTTTTGGGAGCTCTCTTCCTCGACGGTGGACTGGAGCCTGTAAAGGTCTTTGTCCGCCGCTGGGTCATGGGAGAGACTGCCGAGGAGTTAGCCCGCGGGTTGAACTCCGGAGATGCACTGGGCAACTACAAATCGGCGTTGCAGGAGCTGATGCAAGCCTCAGGCGCGGGCGCGCCAGTCTACCAGGTTAAAAGCGAAAGCGGGCCCGATCACCGCAAGCGCTTTCTGGTCGAAGTCCGGGCCAGACAAGCGGATGGAGAGCCGGGGAAGCAACTGGCTCGAGGCATGGGAAGCACCAAGAAAAATGCCGAACAGGATGCGGCACGGCGAGCGCTTGAGCGGTTGCGTGCAGCACAGGCCGGGGTCGGTGCCTCGGCCCCGTTTGAGGCCAGCGCCGACGGAGAGGGACGAGCAGAGCAATGAGCACTCCCGCCCATGCACCCGGCGCATTTCAGCAGTGGCTCGCGCTGCTGCGCTTTCATCTGCCCACGGTGCCTGAGGCTTTCGCATCGCTGCTGCGAACCGTGGTGGTAGCGCTTTTTCTGCTCACCTTTGTGCTGCAGCCTTATCTCATCCCCTCTGAAAGCATGGAGCACACCCTGCTGGTAGGCGACTTTCTGCTGGTCAACAAGCAGATCTTTGCCCCGGCCGGCCCGCTGGCCCGCTGGCTTATGCCTTATCGGGAGGTCGCGCGCGGCGATATCGTCTTCTTTTATCACTCGCATCCGCCCTTTCTGGTCAAGCGGGTGGTAGGCGTTCCAGGCGACCGGCTGCGCATCGCGGATGGCCATGTCAGCGTGAACGGCGCTCTGCTCGATGAGCCTTACGCCGCTTTCGAGCCCGCCGCACGAGACCCTTTCCGCGATGACTTTCCCGCCACGGTCTACACCGATCCCAACGTAGAGCCGTCCTGGTGGAAGCAGATGCAAGCCCTTACCCAGGACGGCGAACTTGTGGTGCCCCAGGGCGAGTATTTTGTGTTAGGCGACAACCGCAACTACAGCAAAGACTCCCGCTTCTGGGGCTTCGTCTCAAGGTCGCAGATCGTGGCCCGGCCGCTGGTTATTTATTTCTCACTTTCCCGGCCTTCCTCGACCGACGCGCAAGCAGCCACTCAACAAGCCTCGGATGATAGACTCGGACACGACAGTCAGCTCTCGGCCAAGCTCTCCGCCTTTGCCCGTTGGAAGCGCATCTTCCACGTTGTTCATTAGCGCGGTTTTTAAGGAGAACCTGTGCGGGCGCTGATCCGTATCTCTCCTATGAGCCAGAGGATGACGAAGAAAAAGACCACGAACTCCAAAATCTCCACCGAGGTTCAGCCAGCTCCCGAGACTACGGAAGAGCGAGTGGAAGAGACGCCTTTTGAGGCTGTAGCCAGCATCTGCTCTATCCTCGTTATCGGCCTCTTTATCCTCACATTTTTAGGTCAAAACTTTGTTATTCCCTCTGGCTCGATGGAAAAGACGCTGCTGATCGGTGATCACCTGGTGGTGGACCGCATCACACTCTCTCCGCCCACAAAGTGGATGCCGCTGGTGCACTACCGCGAGCCCCGCCGCGGAGACATTGTGGTCTTTATCAAGCCGGTGCCGGACCCCGATGCGGATGGAAACCCGCAGTATCTGATTTTGGTCAAACGCCTGATCGGCGTTCCCGGCGACCACATTCATCTCCGCAACGGCACAGTCATCTTGAACGGCGTCGCCCAGTACCAGCCCCATGCACAGCCGACGACGCCCGAAAACCATCAGGACTTTCTCGATGAGTTTCCCTCCGTGCCGCCGCCCGACATTCCGCAGGTTCCTGACTCCTGGGCCAAAATTGACTTTCCCAACGATGTTCAGAACGGCGACCTGGTCGTGCCGCCCGGCAAGTACTTCATGATGGGCGACAACCGGCACAACAGCCTCGATTCGCGTTACTGGGGCTTTGTGCCCAGGGAGAACATCATGGGCAGGCCGCTGTTCAATTACTGGTCGTTTGTGACCCCGGAGGACCAGTATTCACAGCCCGGGATCGGCAACACCGTGACCTGGATGGGCCACGTTGCCTTGCATTTCTTTACTGAAACCCGTTGGAGCCGGACCCTCCATCCGGTGAAATGAGCGGCGGGAATCTGCCGCAAGACATGCTTGATCAGAAGGTGCTGGCTCGTAGATGAAGAAGAAAGATACGCCGCCGGAACAGACCGCCGCTCAACGCAAAGTGGAAGAAACGCCCTTTGAGGCTCTGGCCAGCATCTGCTCCATTCTCGTCATTGGCCTCTTCATCCTCACATTTCTGGGGCAAAACTACGTGATCCCATCCGGCTCGATGGAAAACACCCTGCTCGTGGGCGATCACCTGGTGGTTGACCAGATTACTCTCTCCCCGCCCACAAAGTGGATGCCGCTGGTGCACTACCGCGAGCCCAGGCGCGGAGACA
>CAYTJN010000207.1:0-6585 GCA_964438125.1 uncultured Occallatibacter sp. | reverse complement strand
CCCACCGGCGGCATCATCAGCGGCACCCGCACCGGCGACATCGATCCCGGCGTGCTCCTGTTCATCCTGCGCAAAATTGCAGAGACCGCCGAGAGCGCCACAGCCGCCGCCGATCAGTTGGAAGTCGTCGCCAGCAAGAAGGCCGGCCTTCTGGGCGTCAGCAATCTTTCAAACGATATGCGCGACCTGCGCGATGCCATTAAAGAGGGCAACGCCAAAGCTCGCTTGGCTGTGGACAAATTCACCTGGACCATTGCCAAGTGGATCGGTAGTTATGTAGCCGAGTTAGGCGGATTGGATATGCTGGTCTTTACCGGCGGTATCGGCGAAAACGACATCGCCGCCCGCGCTGAAATCTGCGCCGGCTTGAGCGCTCTCGGCATCGTCCTCGACCCTGAGCGCAACAACGTACGTGGCGCGGCCGTCATCTCGTCCGACTACTCCCCGGTCACGGTGCGTGTGATTCCGCCCGCTGAAGACCTGATCATAGTCAACCATGTCGTAAGGTTGCTGGGCCAGTAGGGTCTTCCCGTGGCCCTATCAATTTGAATCCGCCCTGACCTTTATGCGAGCTGGCTTAGACATGAAGGCCTCGGATCGATTTTCAGGATTCCGCTGACCGGTCATAATATTGGTAGGATGCCGGTGGGCATAAGTGGAAGACGCATTTGTCGACTCGGCAGGAGGCGAAATGACGACAAACGCAAATGCTGGGCCGAACGCCAATCTAAGCGACTACCTTGCCGCGGAGCGGACCCTGCTTGCGTGGATTCGCACAGGCTTGGCCTTGATGGGCTTCGGGTTTGTGGTTGCCCGCTTCGGACTTTTCCTTCAACAACTCCAGCTACTAAAGAGCGCTCCACCGGAGCATTCATCCGGGTTTTCTCTCTGGTTCGGCACGGCGTTGATTGCCGTTGGGGTCATCGTCAATCTCTGGGCCGGATGGAATCACCTCCGGCTGATTCGGGATTTGGATCGCGGCGAAGCGTGCCGTGGACACGCTTCGAAACAGATAGTGTGGATTGCCATTTTCCTCGCATTGGTCGGGCTGGCAATGGCGATCTATCTTGTCTCTGTACAACATTCAACACATTCGCAACTCTTCAATGGGCGGGAGGTGACCGTGATGCTGAGTGCAGATAAGGGGATCGTCGACGTTCCCAGCAATCACTCCGTAGACCAGACAGTTGAAAAGCTGATGGGAATTCTTGAAGCGAAGGGCGTTACTCTCTTCGCCCTGGTTGACCATAGCGGGGAGGCAGAAAAGGCTGGGCTGAAGATGCCCCCCACGAAGCTCATGATCTTCGGAAGCCCCAAGGCAGGAACCCCTGTGATGCTGGCCTCTCCGAGCATTGCTATTGATCTGCCGCTGAAGGTTCTCGTTTGGGAAGATAGCCACGGCAAAGTCTGGATCTCGTACAATAGCACGAATTATTTGCAGCAGCGGCACAACGTGCCGGCCGAGTTGTTGCGGAATATCGCAGTCGTCGAAACATTGGCGGCAAAGGCTGCCGAATAACTCCGGTACGAGCTCTTCAAAAAATCGCCGCGATAGCCAGTTGTACTTGATCAACGGGCGAACGGGATACTTGTACTACACTGGTGGGTTCAGGAGGGGAGTCAGCATCATGTCTGCAACCGCCGTTCCCGTAACCGCACAATGCCTTCCTTCGTCGGCCCTGCGCCGCTTTGCCTGGGGTGTTCTGGCTTACTTCATCGCCGTGATTCTGTGGGGCACGCTCGTGCGCGCTACCGGAGCCGGTGCCGGATGCGGCAATCATTGGCCGCTTTGCAACGGTACCGTTCTGCAGCACTCGGCCAGCGTGAATACGATGATTGAATTTACGCATCGGCTCACCAGCGGCTTGTCGTTCTTCGCGGTCGTGGGCTTGCTTGCCTGGACATTCGCCGGAACGGTCCGCGGACACTTGGCGCGAGCCGCTGCCGTCGCTTCAGTTGCCTTTACGCTGATCGAGGCGATTCTCGGCGCACTCCTCGTCAAACTCGGCCTCACAGCGCAGAGTCTTTCGCCCCTGCGTCCAGCCTATCTTGCGCTGCATCTCACCAACACTCTGCTGCTGCTGGCAGCACTCACTCTGACTGCCCACCTGCTGAGTCGCCGCAAGGCGTTTCTCCGCGACAGTGTCCGCATCGTCGCCCCTTTTGGCGCTGTCGCCAGCATTCTCGTCGTGATGATGGTCGGCGTAACCGGTTCGCTGGCGGCGCTGGGAGACACTCTCTTCCCGGCCAGTTCGCTGGGCCTCGCGCTGGCACAGGATTTTTCCCCATCGAGTGGCTGGCTGGTGCGCTGGCGTTGGATGCATCCGACGGTTGCATTTGTCGCCAGCATCTTCCTCATCTGGCTGCTGGTGCGCGCGGCCCAGCGCAAGACCCATTGGGATAATCGCGGCATCTCCGCATTGGTGCTGTTGCTGCTGGCCGGTGTATATGCCTTGGGCCTGACGGACGTGATCTTGCTGGCCCCGCTCTGGGTGCAGGTGGCGCACTTGCTTGCGGCCGATATGCTCTGGGCAGCATTGGTAGTGCTGACGGCAAGACTGACGCTGGAGCCAGTGGAAGCAGAGAACAAGGACTAGCGATCAGAAAATAGCGAAGTCCGTGCTTCATCCTCACCGTTTCTGTCTTCCCCCTCTACGGGCACTCCTGTTCCCAGATCCGCACCATCAGGTCGCCGCTCGCATGGCGGAAAGCCACGACCAGGGAGTCCTCGGTTTGTGGCGGCCGGCAGAACCCCTGAGCCTCCACAGCCGACTCAGGAACATTCATTGTGCAGGGCCGCGGCAGCGAAGACTTGATCGTTCCGGCGATCATGTTGGCGATCTCCTTTACAGCGTCCAGCGCGTCGGCCTCGCCCACCGTCTCCACTGGTTGCATGAGCATCGCAGCCGTCGCCTGGTAAGCAAGCCCTTCCGCCAGCCTGACCTCGATGCGGCCCGCCCACACGCCACCAAGATCGACACTTCCCAGCACGTGTCCGGCGCCTACGCAGAACTCACCCTGAACCACGAGTGTATCCAGTTTCATGGCCAGCATCTGCTCCCAGAACTGCGAGTTGGCATTGATCACGGATTGTTCGTCGAGCAAGGCTCGCATCTGCCCATCTCCCAGTGGCGCACTTGTCCAGGATTCTAAGGCGCTACTGATCTTATCGTGCGATTTTCAGAATCCGTTAATGTGCGAACGCACAAGATTGATTCTGGAGCAAATTCGCGACGGCTCACGCTATCGGCCGACGCCCCGTTCTCGCTCCCGGTTACATCGCTGCCAGGGAGAAAGACGAACCTGTTAAAATCCTCTCAAGTTCCATGGCATTAATTGCTGGCCTGGGAAAAGCATTCCTATTGAACTGGCCGTGGGCGTGGGAACATGAACGGCGACTTGGCACTCGAGCCCGTCACGATTCTTTCCGTTGAAGACGCCGGTCTTTCCTTGAATCCCGATCCGATGAAATGGCGGTTGATCGCTTGTCTTTGAGCTCTACCTCAATCACTTCCGTCTTCGGTGCGAAGCGTTCGCGCGGCACCGGATTGCGGGGACTTCTGTTCGTTCTGGAGTGTGCCCTGGGGGTGATGGCGGTCGTTCTGGTGTCAGCCCTTGCGCACTGGTCCGGGTGGCTGCTGCCCGTGGCGCTGTTGCTTTATCTGCTGATTGTGGTGCCCACAGCGTTGCTCTACGGATTCTGGCAGGCAGTCATCGTCTCGCTCGCTGCGGTCTTGATGCACGCCTTGTTTTCCACGCACCAGGCCCAGTCGGTCACCCAGTCCAATGTGGCGGAAGACCCGGCCAACTCGGTTGCGTTACTGGTCTTCGTGCTGGTCTCGCTCGTCGTGAGCCGCCTCTCGGCGCGGGTGAACCGAAACGCCAAGGAAGCCGAGTCCTGGGGCGGCCAGATGCACGACCTCTACGAGTTCACGCGGCGCACACTGGAGATGAACCTGCACCTCGAACCGGGGCCGCAGTTAGCAGAACTGGTCCATGACATCTTCGCGCTGGAGGCGGTTGCGGTCTTCGACGCGGACCTGCATGAGGTCTATCCGGCAGGATACTGGGCCGTGAGCCCGCAGGAACTGGCGCAGAACGTCTACTACTTTGAAACCAACGACGACGACCCTGAGACCGGCCTGGGGCGGCGCGTCGTTCGCCTGGGAACGGTGCCCGTCGGAAGCCTTGTGGTGCGCGGCGATACAAGCCCGTTAACCAATAACGCCATCGCTTCTCTGATCGCGATTACATTCGACCGCTACCGTGCCTTCGCCAACGAGAGCCGCATCGAAACCGAGCGCCGCACAGAACAACTGCGCGCGACAGTCCTGGATAGCCTGGCGCACGCATATAAAACTCCCTTGACGGCCATTCGCGCAGCATCGACCGGGTTGAGCGAGATGGGCCACTTGTCGGCGGCGCAGGGAGAACTGGTCGGCCTCATTGATGAACAAGCCGGGCTGCTGGCCAGTCTCACCACGCGTTTGCTTACCACGGCGCGACTCGATGCCGGAGAAGTTGCCGCTCATGTCACGCCCGTAGGCGTGGCGTCGCTGGTTGAAGAAGTGGTGGCCAGCCTTCGCGACAGGCTGGCGAGCATGAAGGTTGCCATCGACCTTCCGGATGACGGACTGGTTCTCAATTGCGACCGGCAGTTGATGGTTATGCTGCTCACGCAGTACATTGACAATGCCTGCAAATATTCGATCTTTGGCACTACCATGACCATTCGCGCGGCAAAGGCCAATGCGGAAATCATCTTTTCCGTGCATAGTTATGGGCCGGTGATCCCCATCGCCGACCGAGAACGCATCTTCAACCGCTACTATCGGTCCTCCAGCCACTCCAATCGCGCCGCCGGCACCGGCATCGGACTTTCAGTCGCCAAGCGCGTCGCCGTCATTCACGGCGGCTACGTTTGGGTCACCAGCGAAGAGATGGAGGGCACCACGTTCTTTGCCGCTATTCCTGTTTCCGCGCACAAAAGGGGTTCATGATGAACAAGCCTATGATTCGCATTCTTCTGGTTGACGATGAGTCGGCCATTCGCAGGGCGCTTCGCCCCCCACTGCTCGAACTGGGCTTCGAGGTAGTCGAAGCCTCTCGCGGCGAAGAGGCTTTGCATACACTGCGCACCGGCAGCTTTGACGTCGTGCTACTCGACGTAAATATGCCCGGCATCGGCGGCATCGAAACTCTGCGCCGCATCCGAGCCCAGAATCCTCGCCTGCCGGTGTTGATCCTTACAGTGCGCGATCAGGAAGAGGATAAGGTCGAAGCACTGGAACTGGGCGCCGACGACTATGTCACCAAGCCCTTTAGCACGCGGGAACTGATCGCGCGGATTCGCACCGCGATCCGCCGCGTGCAAGCCCCGGTCCGCGCCGAAGACGCGCCCATCGAGATCGGCGAGTTGCGCCTGGAGCCGGTGAAGCGCACCGTGACCAAGCGCGGACAACCGGTGCATCTTACCCGCAAGGAGTTTGATATCCTTCACTGCTTAATGAGCCGCGCCGGACGCGTGATCACCTATGCCCGGCTGCTTACCGCCGTCTGGGGAGCCGACAGCCGCGAAGAGGTCGAGTACCTGCGGACGTTTGTGCGCCAGTTGCGAAAAAAGATCGAGGACGACCCAGCGAATCCGCTCTATCTGCTCACAGATGTTTACGTGGGTTACCGCTTCGCCGACGCGCAGATGTTTTTGGAGGAGACGCAGGGAATATCCGATCCAGTCGTTCAGGAAGCAGCGCCGGAACAAGCGTCGTAGCGCAGAGTGCGACCTGGAAAACCACAAATCTCATGCGAGCGAGAAGCGAGCCGCTGGCCCCACCGCAGGTGGTTACTCGTCGTAGTGCAACAGGCTGAAGACGTCATACCCGTTGAAGCGGTCGCGGCCTTTGAGAAAGTCGAGTTCGACGGCAAAAGCGAGCCCCACGATCTCCCCGCCAAGCTGTTTAACCAGCGTGATCGTTGCTTCCATGGTGCCGCCGGTGGCGAGCAGATCATCGACCAGCACAATGCGCTGGCCGGGCTGGATCGCATCCAGATGGATTTCAAGCGTGTCGGACCCGTATTCAAGATCGTAAGTGACGCGTGCGACCGGAGCGGGCAACTTGCGCGGCTTGCGCACTGGAACAAAGCCGGCGTTGAGACGATAGGCCAACGCCGGCCCGAAGATGAATCCCCGCGCCTCAATGCCCAGCACCAGGTCGATCTTCTGCTCGATGTAGTGGGCCGCCAGCGCGTCGATGAGTCGGGCAAAGCCGGTTTTGTCCTTGAGCAGCGTGGTGATGTCGTAGAAGAGGATCCCCGGCTTGGGAAAGTCGGGCACCGTGCGCACCAGAACTTTGAGTGCTTCCACATCGATGGGCTTAACTTTTTCGGGCATGAGGCAGTCCCTTCCAGAATCAGGCTTGAATCAATCGAAGGAAGAGAACTTGCAGATGCGGTTCGGCTTCCGTATCGATTATAGCCTGTAGACATTGGGGATTCTGGCATCTCCATGTTGGCATCGCCGGCAAAGAACGGGTTAACAATTAATTACCTGCAAGCTGAGCCACTTGCAAAATACCCTGCGGGCTC
>CAYTJN010000206.1:0-6608 GCA_964438125.1 uncultured Occallatibacter sp. | reverse complement strand
CTCATGGCCATACCCACCATGGGCAATATGAAGAAGCAGGGCAACGAAACCTCCGCCATTCAGTCGATGCGCGCTATCTCAATGGCCGAAGTTCAATATGAATCAACATACCCAGCCAACGGCTTCGCCTGCACCCTCTCGGCTTTGGGCGGCGATCCGAGTTCTGGGGCTCCAACACCGGCCGCCGCCCAGATGCTGCAGGGCGATCTCGCTTCCGGTTATAAGTCCGGTTACATCTTCACCATCGGCAACTGCACCAAGGTGTCGATCAATGGCACGGACCGCATCACCGGCTACACCGTCACGGCGGTTCCTCAGACCGTGGGCAAAAGCGGGAACCGCGGCTTCTGTAGCGACCAATACGGTGGCGCTCCCAAGTATGATCCGGCTGGGGGCACCAACTGCACGCAGCAGCTGCAATGACGGCTGACGCATTTTTCAGGCGCGGTGGCTCGGTCTTCGCCGCCGCGCTGTTGACAACCTGCCTCTTCGCTCAACAACGTGCTCCGTCCGTTCAGGCTCCTTCCGCGCATGAAGTCGCCCAGCGCGTCGACCGACGGTACAACGAGTTGCATTCGCTCAAAGCGAGCTTCTCCGAAAGCTATGAGGGCCTGGGGCTGCGGCGGACCGAGAGTGGCGTGCTGCTGCTGTTGAAGCCCGGCCGCATGAGGTGGGACTACAGTTCGCCTGCAGGCAAGATTTTCCTGCTCGACGGAAAGTACGCCTGGTTCTATGCGCGTGGCGACTCTCAGGTACAGCGCATACCCGCCAAGCAACTGGATGACCTCCGTTCACCGCTGCGCTTTCTGCTCGGCCACACGGAACTCGAAAAAGAATTGAACAACCTGAGACTCGCGCCTGCCGATGGTGGCCGCTTCTCGCTCTCAGGCCAGCCAAAAGGCCAGGAGAAGCGAGTCAGCCGTCTCTCGCTCACCGTGACTGCCGACGGAGCGATTACCGGAATTGAAATCGAAGAAGCGGACGGCGCTCTCACGCGCTTCACGTTCAGCGGAGAACAGCTCAATGCCCCCATCCCCGCCGAAACCTTTCACTTTGCGCCACCCGCGGGTGTGCCTGTCGTCGACGCGCTGCCGCCGGTGTGAAAACGGTGGTCAGGGGTTAGTGAACAGTGGTCAGTAAAGGCAGTCAAGGACGCTAACCACTGACAACTGCCCCCCGTTCACTGTCACTCGTACCTTAGCGCATCGATAGGGTCGAGATTGGCCGCGCGAAGAGCGGGAATGATGCCGCTGACCAAGCCGGTAATTACCAGAATTCCGGTAGCCACCAACACAGATGCGGGCGAAATGATGAGGCGGATGTCTGCGGCTTCGGCGTTCTTGGCCATCGCGCTGTAGAACGTAATGCGTCCCACCATCAGCGAAACCAGGTAAGCCAGGGCGATGCCGGCCACGCCGCCCACGCTGGTAATGGCCAGCGCCTCGGCCAGGAATTGCGTCAGGATGTGCCCTCGTTGCGCGCCTAGAGCCTTTTCAATTCCGATCTCGCGCGTGCGCTGCTGCACGGCCACCAGCATAATGTTCATTAGCCCTATGCCGGCAATACCCAGCGTGAGCGCTCCCACCAGCGACAACAGCACCTGCAGGGCGATGGTGAGAATACTGAACTGGTGCAACTCAGTCATCAGGTTGGCCACGTGAACCGCCTCGTGATCTGAGGGGCGGAAGTGATGCGCCGCGCCCAGTGTCTCGCGAAGAGCCTTTTCGGCCAGAACGTTGTCACCGTGGTAGTTGAACCAGACACCGTCGATATACATAGTGTCCTTAAGATCGCTCATAGTGTTGAAGGGGACGTAGATCTGGCGATTAATGTCGTTTTCATCTCCCTCCTGCATTTTGGGGCGCAGCACACCGATCACGGTGAACAGCACGCCATTGAGGCGGATCGTCTCCCCCAGCGCCCAGCCACCCGAAAAAAGCTTGTTTTTTGCCTCGGAAGCAATCACGCAGACATGAGCGCGCTGCTGATCTTCGGCGCCGTTGAAGAAGCGTCCCTGGTCGGGTTCCATCTTCAAGATGTCCGAATAAGAGGGACGGACGCCGTTTACACTCCAGGTGTAGGTGTGCAGATCGTTCTGCACTGTCACCTCTTGCGACACAAATGGCGAGATATGAATGATGCCCGGAACGGCATTCGAGACGCGATCCACGTCGTCCAGGGTGAATCGAACGCGGACGCCTGCCTTGTCCCCGCCCGCCTGCTCGGTAGTCTTGCCGGGGAAATATCCGATCGTGTTAGTGCCCCACTCGGCAAAGATGGCCTGTATAGCGTGGCTGAAGCCCGCGCCGTAGGCTAGCAGTAACACCACCGTCGCGATACCCCAGGCCATGCCGATCATGGTAATGGCGGTCCGGCGACGGTTATAAACCATCGCTTCCCACGCCTGTCCGAGTATGTCTTTGAGCATGAATCGGCTCCTAGCTATTAGCTTCTAGCTCTTAGCTAAAAGCTGGCGAAATTGATTCGCAACCAATCGCGCTTCCAAAACCAAGAACTATATGATTCCAACCCAGCGAGAAGCTAAGAGCTAATAGCTAAGAGCTGCCTTTCTCACTCTCTGCGAAGCGCCTCAATCGGGTCCATCGCCGCTGCTTTGCTGGCCGGATAAAGACCCGCAACCACTCCACACAAGACGAGAGATCCCAGCGCCAGAGCAGCCGACCAAGGCACCAGTCGAGGCGGGTCCCAGCCTGGCATCTTGTCGGTCAGCACCTGCTGCAGAAGCCACATGAAGGCGGCCGAAAGCCCAATCCCAATGACCCCGCTGATGCCGGTCAGCAGAAGTCCCTCCCAGAAGAACTGCGACAAAATGCTGCGTTTGGTGGCCCCGATGGCCTTCAAAAGGCCAATCTCATGAGTTCGTTCCGTCACCGAAACCAGCATGATATTGATGATGCCCACCGCTCCCAGCCCGAGTGTCACAATTCCCACGCCGCCCAGAAAAACATCCATGGCATCGAAGATAGCGCCAACCATCTTTTCTTCCTTGACGGTATTCCATTCCTCAAAAGCATCCTTCAGGTCGGAGTCGAACCCATGGTTCGCTCCGATCACTCGATGGACCGCGACAACTGCGGCATCGATCTCACCTTTGGTGGTTGGCTGGTATTGCAATGAAAAGAGCGCATCGTCGGGAATGTTTTCTCCCTTCAATGGAAACAGCTCCAGCATCGTGGTGATGGGCAGGTAAATCTTCTGATCGTCCCATGTATTGTTCCCACGGCCGATCTTCTCTACCTGTCCGACCACAGTAAAAGCCGTACCGTTGATGGTGACCGTCTCAGCCAGCAGCGGATGGCCGGGAAAGAGCAACTGAGCCACTTTTTGTCCCAAGACAATCACGCGGCGCCGCTCGCGCATGTCTGTGTCGTCAAGGAAGCGGCCCTGCGCCATGGGAATGTTGCGAATCACGGTGCAGTTAGGCTCGACCCCGGTTACGTGCCCTGAGGTGTTGCTCCACTGACTCACTTCGTAGAGATCCGAACGTTGCAGTTCAGCGGTCACGCCGCGCAACTCCGGCAGCCGCCGCATCGACTCCTCGTCGCGCAGTGTGAGCTTGTAGGGGCGCATTCCGGTGTGCTGGTTGGCAAGCGCCGGAACAGTCCCGTTGAACATTAGCACCAGATCGTTTCCCAGCGAGGCGAAGTTCTTGTGTTGCCCGCTGCGGAAACCTTCTCCGAGGCCGACGAGCACCAGCAGCGACCCGACCCCCCATGCGATTCCGAACATGGTAAGAAAGGTGCGCAGCTTGTTGGCCGACATGGCGCGAAAGACTTGGCCGAGCGTGTCAGAGAAAGTCTGCATGGCATTTGGACGCCAAAGTGCGCGTTCGGAGAGTGATACGCGGCCGGAGGGCGTTCGGTTCCCGCCACTCGACCCGGCTTGTGGAGAAGCCCCTAAAGAAGCCGCATTCAAGATGCCTCAGAAACCGTTCTACCCTACATCCCTTACTTTCGGTAAAGAATGTATCAGTTGCCGCTCGCACCTATCGCTTCAAGCAGCAGCGGTTCGGAGAGGCTGAAGATCAGCACAGTTCCCGGTTCAAGCGTGGCCTGAGGATGATTGATGAGCAGGTGAGCCGTCACGGTGCCGGCGCCGATCAAGCCGCCGGTCAAAGCTCCCACCGGGCCGGCAACAATGGCTCCCGTGACCGCTCCGCCGCCAACTGCTCCGCCATATTCAACGCCGTCTCGTTTCAGCCGCGAGGCCGGCAAAATCGTTCCTTCACCGTCAATGCGTGTCCGCGAGCCTGGGGCTGCGGTTAGATCGGCGTGCAGCGTGTAGCGCGATCCATTGGACAGAATCACCGTCTCGGGCTGGAGACGCATCGAACCTCGACCGCCCGCGTGACCGCTTGAAACCTCCGCCACGCGTCCGTCAATCTCCGCTCCGGCGGGTATAAGCACCTGCCCCCCCTGCAACACGTCGCTTGCCACGCGGCTTCGAAACGGCTCGCCCTTCTCGCTGCTTGTTGTTGACAGGCGATCCAGTAACTCAACGCGAATCGTAGTGCCCTCCCCGAGTTCTCCGGGGCGCAACGGACGGGGATGCACGATGTCGCCGTCAGGATCGGCAGCGGTGACGCGCCCGGCTTGTATCGGCGCAACTTCCTGCTCGACGGCGCCAGAGTTCTGTTCAACCTGGACGATCCCCCCATCCGGGTCGGAATAATTTGACGCTGAATCATTAGAAACTGGTCGAGACGCCGGGGTCTGAGCCCGGACTAGCGGCTGCGTCGGGGCGTTCGTCTGTTCAGGCCTGACCGGCTCCGCGGCGTGGGGCTTGGCCTGGGGCGTTTCTGTCGTCTGAATCGTATCGTCCGGAGGAGGAGTCGATGTTCCTTCGTATGGGCTCCTCTGGCTTACATCCTGGGCTCTGGTGGCAGCACCGGAGATCAACAATAGCGCGCAAACAAGTATGAGCCTGTTCATCGCAAACTCCTTTTTTCCTGTTCTGCAGACACAAACTCTCAGTGAATTCAAAACCCCATCCCGCACGAACAGTTGCACCGACCGGCCACCTTGCGGTACCTAAGCAGAGGTTCACCCAAGATTAGACTAGCCCAAATCTGCTGCCCTTGCCTAACCGAATGGCCCGTTCAGTGCCTTGGACGGTACGAATCAATAAAGGCAACTCACTGCCACCCCTTCCATGCGGGCAGTGACTGAGGTTTCTCATTGCCTTTACACAATATTCGCAGCCCGGTTTGCTAGAATCCTTACGAGACATAAGCTTCACTTTTCCCATTGGACGGAGAGGAATCGCGAACTTGCATGAGCTTCTGAACAGCATCCAAAGCGCAACCGGAGAAGCTCTTGCCGTTGATCGCCGTCCGCAACTGAACGACCGCCTACAACACCGCATCATGAGGTCCAATATGACTGAGATTGTTGCCATTCGCGCCCGCGAAGTCCTCGATTCGCGCGGCAATCCGACCGTAGAAGCGGACGTAATTCTGGAAAGCGGCGCTCTGGGCCGCGCCATCGTGCCTTCGGGCGCATCCACCGGCGAGCATGAGGCCGTGGAACTGCGCGACGGCGACAAGACCCACTTCCTGGGCAAGGGCGTGCTGCAGGCCGTGGAAAACGTTGAAACCGTGATCGCGCCTGAGTTGGAAGGCCTGGACGCAGCCAATCAGCGCCTGATCGACCAGACCATGATCGCGCTTGACGGCACCCCCAACAAGGCCAAGCTGGGAGCGAATGCGATTCTCGCGGTCTCAATGGCTGCCAGCCGCGCCGTAGCCCAGACGCTGGAGATTCCTCTCTACCGCTATCTTGGCGGCGTGAATGCCAGCATCCTGCCCACGCCGATGCTGAACGTCCTAAACGGCGGAGCGCACGCTGACAGTAACGTCGACTTTCAGGAGTTCATGATCATGCCGGTCGGCGCCGAGCGCTTCTCCGAGGCGCTGCGCTGGGCTGCGGAGACATTCCATACTCTCAGGGGTGTGCTCAAGAAGAAAGGCTACAACACTGCCGTAGGCGACGAGGGCGGCTTTGCTCCTTCGCTCAAGTCCAACGCCGAAGCAATTGAGTTGATCCTCGAAGCCATCGAGGCAGCCGGCTACACGCCCGGCGAACAGATCGCAATTGCCCTCGATCCGGCATCGAGTGAGTTCTATGACAAGGACACGAAAAAGTATGTCTTCAAGAAGAGCGACAAGCGCGAACTAACCAGCGAAGAGATGGTTGCCTTCTGGGATAATTGGAGCCGTCAGTATCCTATCGTTTCGCTCGAAGACGGCCTCGCCGAAGACGACTGGGCTGGCTGGAAGCTGCTCACCGACAGACTCGGCGGCCGAATCCAGTTGGTCGGCGACGACCTGTTTGTGACCAACACCAAGCGTCTCCAGCGCGGCATTGAAGAAGGTGTGGCCAATTCGATCTTGATCAAGGTCAACCAGATCGGCACCGTCACCGAGACACTTGAGGCAATCGACTTGGGTCGCCGTTACGGCTATACAGCGGTCATGTCGCATCGCTCGGGCGAGAGCGAAGACACCTTTATCGCGGATCTCGCTGTAGCAACGGGCGTGGGCCAGATCAAGACCGGCTCGGTCAGCCGCACCGACCGCATCGCCAAGT
>CAYTJN010000205.1:0-6616 GCA_964438125.1 uncultured Occallatibacter sp. | reverse complement strand
TGCGTGGTGCAGCAGAGGTATCTCTCGCGTACGGGTAATCGCTGGGAAAATTTCCTGGCGAAGATGCAGCAGGACTGTCCACATCTCGTGTTGAGGCTCGGCGGTGCGGAGCCGTTGCTCGCCAAGCCGATCGCCATCACTCACATCCCCTATGGTTACATCCGCCCCACCACGGAGGATGGGCTTTATTGCATCGGCGATCAGGCAGCCGTCATCCCCTCGTTTACCGGCGACGGCATATCGATTGCTCTGCATACGGCACGTTGCGCAGTCGGCGCCTATCTCGCGGCTGAGCCGGCGCCGCTTTTCCAGGCGAAGCTTCGGTCCGCACTGTTGACACAGATGCGTCTTGCCCAGTTTGCCGCCGATGGCTTGAACAACTCCTTCGCACGCGCTGTATTACCGTTCTGCCTCAGGGTCTGGCCAGGCGTGATGCGCGTAACGGCAAAGCTGACTCGCGTCGCCCATAACGCCGCTGTTTCTCCAATGCAGTCGCCGGCGTAAATCTACCCACGCTAAAAACAGTAGGTGAAAAGCCACATAGGAGAGGTGAAATGAAATCCTTCACAGTCTTCGCCCTCGCAGCCATGCTCGCTTCAGCCGCATTCGCTGAGCATCGGAGCTTCGTCGTCAATCCCGATGCCAGCGAGGTCAAGATTACGCTCCAAACGACACACGAGCTCGTCAAAGGCGCCTTTCACGTTCAATCTGGATCGATTGAGTTCGATCGCAACACCTCTAAGATGCTGGGCTCGGTCGTTGTTCTCGCCGGTAGCGGCAAAACCGGAAATGACAGTCGCGACAAAAAGATGAACAAGGACATTCTCAAGGTCGAGCAATACGCAACTGTTTCCTTTGAGCCGAAAAACTATACCGGCACAATAGCTCCTTCAGGCGATTCGACCATCCAGACGACTGGGATCTTTACGCTCCTCGGCACGCCTCACGAGATCAGCATCCCCATCCGTGTCCATCTGGAAGGCACAACTGCAACGGCCACGGCTCATTTTGTCGTACCGTATGTTGCGTGGGGATTGAAGAATCCAAGCTTTATGATCTGGAAAGCGGAGAACGACGTTGCGATCGATCTCGTTCTTGCCGGCCAACTTTCAAAATAGAGAACCGCCCGCTTGCACGCAAAGACGTACTGCGCCCACAGCCGGAAGTTGGCGTCTGGTCTTGAACTTAGACAGTTGCGCGCAGAACAGAGAACTGTCCCTTCCTATATTTGACAAACCTTTTCACCTGCGTAGATCGCTGATTCTGCTACGTGTGGATTCAAGCTATATCGCGCACCGCGAAAACTGCCGCCAACCGCCATCCTGTTGTCCATCGGCGACGCGAGACTCACCAGGAAAGAACCGGTAACGAAGACCGAGTTAACAACGCGGGAACGAAGCCCGATCGAGATTTCAACGGATTTGAAAAGTGCACGAGCTCTGACTTAGGACTTTAAAATACGCTAGTGCGCCCCTGGTGGAGGCGCACTAGGACCGCTCATCGGACGGACGTTTACGCCGCCACAGCAGAAGCTGAGGCATTAGTTTGTTGCGCGATTTGTGTCAGGAGATGATCAGCATGTTTTTCCTCGTCCAGTGTCTTCTGCAGGATAGAAGCATGCTCTGCGAAACCGAGTTGCGAGGCCCATTCGCGGGCGCTCCCGTAGGATGCGATCTCGTAATGCTCGATCTTTTGTGCGGTGGCTATAAGCCCGGCATCGCGCACAGGACCAACTTCCGTTTCCTTGGTGATGTTTTCACCCGAGCCAACGAGGGCTAAAAGGATGGGATCTTTCTTGTCTTCTGGGGATCCGATCAAATCCCCGAGCATGTTCTCAAGCCGAGAAACATGACCCTCGGTCTCCTGCAGATGCGTTTGAAACGCCTGTTTGAGTCGCGCGTCATCGGCATGTTCGATCATATCTGGAAGGCCTTTGACAATCTGGTTTTCAGCTGAAAGCAGATAGCGGAGTTGCGCGGTATACAGCTCACGCAGATTTGGAAAGTCGCTAGGCGTGATAAGCCCCATGGTATATTGACCTCGAGTTGATATGCGTCATTCGTTCCAATTCTTGGAGGGAGTGTCCATGGTTTGCGTTGTCTGGATTGCGAAGAATAACTGACACCGGGTCATATTGCGAAATACTGAGGTGAAACTATGAGTCGCTCGAATGTATTTTCGATAGGATCAACCCGTTCATTGAACGCGGTATCCGGACCGCTGGCGGAGCGGCTGTAGACCAAGCAGACGATAAGAATTCGCCGAGGTCAGATGCCTAAACCTCTATCAGTTGTCTTAAGTGCGCTCTTCAATTCGGCCTTGTCGCTCCAACTGGCGGCGGCACAGACCAGTCCCGCACAACCAGTGGAGAAACCAGTCCAGATCCTGGTCGATCTTAATGACCGCATCGGGGCTTTCACGCCCATTTACTCGTGGTTCGGATACGACGAGGCCAACTACACCACGATGCCGCACGGACGACAGCTTCTTCGAGAGCTTAGCGATCTCAGCCCGGTTCCTGTCTACATCCGTGTCCATCATCTGCTCACTTCGGGTGACGGCAAACCAGAGCTCAAGTTCAGTTCCACGAACATCTACTCTGAGGATTCTAACGGGCGTCCCGTTTATGATTTCACCATCATTGACAGCATCTTCGATTCCTGGCGCGCGGCTGGCGTCCGTCCGATGGTCGAACTCGGCTTCATGCCTCGCGATCTTGCCGCGCAACTACCGAATCGCAAAGAACCCTATCAGGTTCACTTCCCAGGATCGACTATCTACGGAACCTCAAACAACCCACCGAAGAACTTCGCCCGATGGCAGGAGCTTTGCCATGTGCTCACCGAGCATCTAGTTCAGCGTTACGGCCGCGACGAAGTTCTAGACTGGTATTTCGAAGTGTGGAATGAGCCTGACATCGACTACTGGCACGCCACACCTGAGCAATACTTCCGGCTTTACGACTACGCCGTCGCTGGTGTGCGTGCGGCTCTACCGGGCGCGCGCGTGGGAGGCCCTGCAACAACCGGCCCAGGGAGTGAAAAGGCGTTCGCCTTTCTGCGCGACTTTCTTTTGCATGTGCAGTCAGGACCGAGTGCCTCGACAGGCGGCCCTGTGCCGCTCGATTTCATCTCTTTCCATGCGAAAGGCTCGCCTTCGTTCCAGGGCGGCGGCGTTACCATGGGACTGAATCGCGAGCTGATCGATGCTGACCGCGGATTCGCGCTGATCGCTTCTTTTCCGCGCTTCCGCAAGCTGCCCGTCATACTGAGCGAGGCCGACCCCGAAGGGTGCGCCGCGTGCTCTTCGCGCGTCAACCCCGCCAATAACTACCGCAATGGCACGCTCTATCCCGCCTACACGGCGGCAGCCATCAAAGCTCTGTTTGAACTCCAGGACCGCCACGGAGTCAATCTCGACTCCATGCTGAGCTGGTCCTTCGAATTTGAAGACAAGGATTACTTCGAAGGATTTCGATCGCTCGCGACCAACGGTATCGACAAACCGATTCTCAATCTTTTCCGGATGCTCGGCCTGATGTCTGGAGATCGTGTCCGCGCAGTCAGCAGCGGCGCCGTTCCGCTTGATATGTTGATCAATACCGGCGTGCGCCAGATCTCAGATGTCGACGCGCTGGCAACGCTCGATATGCACTCAGCAGCGGTGCTTCTCTGGAACTACCACGACGTGAATACTCCCTCGCCGGCGCGAACCACAGTTATTTCCATTCGAGGACTTCCTGCCGGTATCCACCGTGTCTTGCTCCAGCATTTCCGCGTCGATGAAAGTCACAGTAACTCCTACACCAAGTGGCAGGCGATGGGCTCGCCGCAGCACCCCGACGCCGAACAATACGATAGCCTGCAAGCCGCCGGGAAACTACAATCTCTCACCTCGCCTCAGTGGATCGAAGTACGCGAAGACCAGATGGAAATAACGACCAGCCTCCCACACGAATCTGTCTCTCTGCTTCGCCTCACGTGGGAATGACGGCTAGTGAGAATTCGGGCTGAAGCCAAGGTGCGACGGCTCAAGCAGCAAACGGGAACTCAACGATTCCTGCACGGGATCGCATACTCAGGCGGTTTGTGTCGAAGCGGAAGACGATAAGTCATTCTTCGCGGACACCCCTCGTGATAGGCTTTCTTTCTAAGGAAAGGTAAGCAAGGTCCCCCCCATGAAACGCATCACGATTACCCGTTTCAGTCTATTGGCCTGTGCGGTATTGTATCTGGCCAACTGTGTGAGCACTGGTGCTCACGCCTCCACTCCCGTCTTCGCTAAAGGCGCAGACGTGGGCTGGCTAACCCAGTTGGAGAGTCTCGGATATTCCTACGTCGATGAGACCAACACGCAGATGAGCGCTCTCCAGATTTTAAAGAACCACGGCGTCAACACGATCCGCATTCGAACCAATGTCAATCCCACCATCACCGCTGGTGTCCTTGGAATAGGAGACGACAACCAGGCCGGGAGTATCGCGCTGGCCAAACTGGCTAACTCCATGGGCTTTCAGATCATGATCGATTTTCAATACAGCGACACCTGGGCGGATCCCGGCCATCAGACCATCCCTGCCGCCTGGTCCGGCGAAAGTTATTCCCAACTTCAGACCACCGTCTACTCCTACACGTATAACTTCATGAAGGCGCTTGCCGCCGACGGAATCTATCCGCAGTGGGTGCAGGTCGGCAACGAAATCAACTCCGGGCTGCTCTGGCCAGTCGGAGAATATACCAACTTCTCTCAGTTGGCCGGCTTGGTCAACGAGGGCTATTGGGCCGTAAAAAATGTCAGCAACTCCACGCAGGTTGTTGTTCATCTCGCCAACCTGAGCAACTTGAGTGACTTCGAATGGTTCTTCGATACCTTGAAGGCTAACGGGGGACTTTACGATGTGATCGGTGCGTCATATTATGACGGCCCCGGAACCCTGAGCACGATCACCTACAACCTCAACACGCTCGCCGCCCGCTACAACAAGCCGGTAATGATCTGCGAGATCGGTTACGCAGAGAATGACTGGAACGGTGCCAATGACGATGTGAAGACTGCCCTGCAGGCGGTGGCTGCCGTTCCCAACGGCCGCGGTCTGGGCGTGATTTATTGGGAGCCGGAAGCCCCCGACAATGCCACGACCGACAATTATGGACTGGGAGCCGCGAGTGTCGTATCAGGAGAGACGCTGAAATTCACCAGTGCGATCGATCAGTTTCTCTTCCAGATTGGATCGAGCAACCAGGTGATCAACCCCGATTTTGTGTATGGTCTCAACGGGTGGCAGATCAACCCGGTGACCGGAGGCTACAGTTCCACTTATACGCAACCGGGTGGAACAGGAAAGGAACTTTCCTTCTGGAGCAAGAGCGCCTACGACACAACCGTCTGGCAAACCGCAACGGGGTTACCTAACGGCACTTACACGCTGAATGCAGTGATCGAGAACGGTGGAGGACAGACCTCCGCAACCATGTTTGCCTATCCAACAAATGGCAGCGAAACGACGGTGAATCTGCCGGTTTCGAGCGGTTGGACGACGGTGACAATTTCCAACATTTCGGTGACGGATGGCGCGGTCTACCTGGGCTTTTCTGTCAACGCCAATGCGGGGAATTGGACCAACGTCGAGTCAGTCTCACTCACCGAAAATTAATCGCAATCCCCGGCCGTGCGTCCGGTGCGGGGGGCGAGATATTCGCCCAGCGCGATTAATGCAACAACGGGATGGCCGGCAATACTTTTGGTATTGCCGGTTAATCCGCAAAGCCTGTGCTCCACGAACCCTGTCTCCGTCCAACGTCCCGAATCTCCACATCTGCACAGGCTGCCGACCCTTCTGCACCGTTTTTGCGCCTTGTAGGCAGTGAATGCGAGGGGTAGGCTGGAACATGTCTCCTGAACGTCCGGCCGCCCCCCATTTGCATCTAATCTAGTGCAGCGATTGGGAGTCGAAACCGCGCCTGACACGGCCGAAACGAGCTTTCCACAGTCAATTGCCTATGTTTTGAAAGTAGATGCGGGAAATGCAAAGAAAATACAAGATGTTGTGGTTTTTTGTTGACAGGCACCACAGACAGCGGTATTTTTTCATCTGCGGCTGTTAACGGATTGTAACGGTCTCCAGTGGGAGAGATTCAGTTGAGGCCGCTCGAAAGAAGAAAACTTGCCGTAGTTTCCGATCCCCTGTCTTCCCGTTCTTTGTCAGCGATTTACCCCGGCCACTCCAGGGCGCCTTGCGCGGGAGAAGGGCAAGATTTTCCGATTTTCCGATTGAGAGGGTTACATGAATGAGGTCCAGCATCAGAGTTCTACCGCCGCCCCCCAGATTTCCCAAACCCAGCGGGGATTGATTTTTACCCGCCGATTTACGACGGAAGGTGTGTCCCCTTACGACGAGGTGAAGTGGGAAACCCGCACGGCATCGATCGCCGACCAGAAGGGCAACACCATCTTTGAGCAGAAGAATGTTGAGGTTCCAGTCGATTGGTCCATGACGGCGACCAACATCGTGGCTTCAAAGTACCTGCACGGCAAGCTGGGTTCGCCCGAACGAGAGACCGGCGTTCGGCAACTGGTAAGCCGTGTGGCGGAGACCATTCGCGATTGGGGTATGGCA
>CAYTJN010000204.1:0-6644 GCA_964438125.1 uncultured Occallatibacter sp. | reverse complement strand
GCCGCACCAGCGATTCGCCGTCGGGCATGTTCAGGTCCGGCTCGACCCACATGCCGCCAACAATTTCCCAACGGCCTTCGTCGATGCGCTGGCCGATCTCTGTGTTCATCTCGGGGTATTTGTCGGCCATCCATTCGTTATAGGCAGCCGAAGATTGCGTGTATGTGTAGTCTGGATATTCGTTCATCAGTTGCAGCGCAGTCCCGAAAGTTCGCCTGACCACATCCACTGTTTCGGTCCAGGGCCACAGCCACGCCGCATCGATGTGCGAGTTCCCGGTCAGATGAAACGTAACCTGTCGCAGCATAGGCGTCAGCGCTCCGAGCTTTTCGTGCGCAGCCTTCAGGCTCATGTCGAAGCTGGCCTGGTTGCGCGCGGCGAGAGCCGTAAGATCCACCGTGCGAACGGCGTCCGAAAGCGTGGCCAACGGGCTGGGGTCATTCGGGGCCAGCGCGGGAACGAGAAGCGTCGCAGCCAGGAACTCCTTGCGCAGATCCTCCGGGCTCGGCCGGTTCTCAGGAAAGTCGATCTTCAGCGTCGCGCCCTGTATCTGTTTGTCGTCGACGGTATGCAGCAGTTTCACCGCGACGGAGATTGTGTCTCCAGGCTTGGCATGCTCAAAGATCACAATCGGCTCCAGATCTTCGCCCATCGCCACGCGCCGGCCGTCGAAGTAAAGAATCTCGGGCATCGGTCCATTTGCACTGGCGTGAAATTGAAACCAGATCCGCGCGCCTGTCAGATCATACCCGTTGAGCGTGCCCGGAACTTCGTACGTCTGGCGAAACCAGACCGTATCTTTAGGCGCCGGTCCGCGTGAGATTGGTTGCCATTTACTCTCGTCGAGGTTGATGGCTTCGCCATGAGGCATATCTCCGGCGATCATCTTCCAAGTCCCATCAGATAATTCACTCAAACTTGAAAGCCGGTCGATCACGCCTTGCGCATCGACGGGCAAAGCGGACACTATCTTCGCGGCCTCGGCAGCGTTTTGTGCCGAGAGGCAAGGGACGAAAACGATCGAGGCCACTCCGATGAAAGCGAGAACGCAAGCCAAACGAACGAGATGCAGCTTTGAAACAGGTTTCATGGCGGAGTCCTTCTCGCCATGTTAAGCCCAGCAAAGGCCTTCTGGTACATCCGAAATCGAAAGGAGGACCATACTCGGCATGGGCTAAACGAGGCCGTCTGCAAGAGCGCTGTCATCGTGCAAAGGTCATTGCGACGAGGCCACCTGCCCCCTCATTTCGTCACATTCAGTTCCACCGGCCGATGTCAATTGTGTAACTCATGTCGAGATTCTCACACTCCCCGTAGACGACCACCCCAGGAAATGTCTTCGCTATGACATCAAGTGTCTGATCAAGGCTTAGGTCTTTCATCTTAGCCGGAAGATGAGGTAATTTGGGTATCGGCGGTGTCAACAGCCCTATATAAAATGCGGATTCTCGGTGCATCCTGTACTCCCGCATCGCTTCTTGCACCGGCGCTGTCTCTTCGATAGCATCAATCGCTCCAGCAGGACCATCCGGGTTGTACCGCGCTTCGTCGCTTAACTCAATAGAAGTCAATCTTGTTTCCAGGATAGGTTTATAGACTTTTCCAACTGTAATTCTCACTATGTTTGAAGCATCCACCGAGACGAGGACGTTGGCGTTTTTTCGAAACATGCCTCGAACGGCGGAAACTCCGTGCTCGCCGTCCTTCGGAGGAAGAACTTCAATCTTAGGAAATCGCAATGCGTCCCCGCCATTACCATAGCAAGTACCGTGAAAGTACATCCTCGCCGAATATTGGGTCGAAGATAAGGCAGATTTAAGACGTTCGATAATCTGCCTCTCATCGGGAGGCTCGGATGGAAGCGGAGATACCTTGGTTGCCGCTGTTTGCGACCGAAGAAGATGATTGCCATTGCATACCCCCAAAAGCATGAGAATCATCAGCAAACCTTTCACATGCTTCTCCCATCGGCGGTCGGTTTAGGCATCGATTGTACCTCTATTGATCCGCTTGCGATTCATGCACCTGCGACAATGCACCAGCAGCGAACCGGCCCGTCGAGAAAGGTCACGGGGTCTGAGGCACCATTGAAACCGCGCCTCCCTCACTTGTCCAGCCGGAGTCTTTTTCGATGAGCGGCACATCCAATAGAGAGCAAGTTTCGGAGATTCGAATTGATTACCGGCGCATGCGAGCGATGAAAGCGTATTCGTGGCGGATGTGATCCATCTCACAGCATGGGATAGGGTCCCCCTCTTCATGGCGCATACTAAATGTAGGCCGCGATTGAGGATTACTCCCCCTTGGGTATCCTCGTCTCCACCTCGGCCGATACACTTGCAAGTGCTTGCAAACAGGCCGCATGAAGCGGCCGATGGACCAAACGGAACGAACCGCAACGCGGATTCGAGAGAAGAGTTTTCCCTCGAAATCGACGCTCACACCAAGGTCGAAGACGCCTAAGCAAGATTTGACGCCAAGAGAGGAATTCATGACTGCTGCTCGCTTTCCCGGAATACGGGTCACTGCAAATGGGAATCAGCTTGTCTCGTACCATACCGAGACCCGCATCGCCGACGCCGGAGTCTTTTATCCGATTACCCCTTCCACAGAGGGCGGCGAACTTTTTCAGCAGGCCTATGCCGAAGGCCACCTGAATGTCTTCGGACAGAACACCATCGCCATCGAGACCGAAGGCGAACATGCGGCCCAGGGCGGCGCGATCGCACACTCCGTCTGCGGCAAGCGTGTGGTCAACTTCACTTCGGGTCAAGGAGTTGTCTACGGCGTCGAGCAGTACTACCACGCGCCGGGCAAAGGCTCGACCATGGTCCTCGAAGTGGGAGCGCGCGCGCTCACCAAGCACGCGCTCAATGTGCACTGCGGCCACGACGACATCTACGGCGCCCTCGACACCGGCTGGATCATGCTCTTCGGCAAAGACGCGCAGCAGGCCGCCGACCAGGCGCTGATCCTGCGCCGCGTCACTGAACTCTCGCTTACACCCGGCATGAACATCATGGACGGCTTTCTTACCAGCCATCTTGAGCGCACTTTTCACAAACATGAATCAGAATTGATTCGCGAATATCTGGGCGCGCCCGACGACATCATCGACTGCCCCACCCCTGCGCAGCGCACGCTTTTTGGGCCCACCCGCCGCCGCGTTCCCAAGATGATGGACCTGACCAACCCCATCCTGCTGGGCCCAGTCCAGAACCAGGAACATTACATGAATGGCATCGTGGCGCGGCGCAACAACTTTGCCGAGCCAATCCTCGATTTTCTCGAGGCCGCTTACAAAGATTTCGCCGAACTTACCGGCCGCAACTACGGCCTCATCAGCAAGTACAAAACCGATGATGCTGAAACCGTCTTCGTCTCACTCGGCTCAGCCGCTGAAAACATCGAGGCCGCCGTCGATTATCTGCGACAAACCCGTGGCGCAAGCGTCGGCTCCATCCACGTCAATGTAATTCGCCCCTTCCCCGAGGCCGCGATCGTTGCCGCACTCAAGGGCAAAAAGAACGTCATCATCCTTGAGCGCACCGACGAAGCCCTCTCCGGCGACAACCCCCTCGGCCGCGACATTCGCACAGCATTTTCAAAAGCCGTGCAGGGAGTTGAGGGTCTGCCTTCGACTTCGCTCGCAGAGGTCCCCAAGATCTACGGCGGCAGCTACGGCCTCGGCTCGCGCGACTTCCGTCCCGAGCACATCATCGGCGCATTTGAATTCGCCACTGCCAATCGGGCCCGCAAAGACGGCAAGACGGCAGCCGACGGAGTCAGCTTTTTTGTTCTCGGCATCGATCACCCTTATGCGGTTCTCGGCGACGAAACTCCCTCGCTCTTGCCCGAAGGCGCAGTGGCCGTCCGCTTCCACTCCATCGGCGGCTGGGGAGCCATCACCACAGGCAAAAATCTCGGTGCCATCCTCGGCGATCTCAACGACCTCATCTTTGAACGCGACGGTGAACGCGATGAGTTCGGCCATCCCAAAGAAGTCATTCACGTCAGCGCCAATCCCAAGTACGGCTCTGAGAAAAAAGGCGCGCCGACAAGTTACTTCATGGTCGCCGCCAAAGACCGCATCCGCGTCAACTGCGATCTGCGCCATGTGACAACGGTTCTCTGCTGCGACCCCAAGGCCTTTACCCACACCAATCCTCTCGATGGCATGGCCGAGGGCGGCAGCCTGGTCTGGGAATCCGATCAGGAAGGCGAAAAAGCCTGGGAGCAGTTGCCGCTCTGGGCGCGCAAGCAGATCATCGACAAAAACATCCGCGTCTTCACGCTGCCCGGCTTTGCCATCGCCAAAAAAGCCACCGACCGCGGCGATCTGCAACTCCGCATGCAGGGCAACGCCTTCCTCGGCGCATTTTTCGCTGTCAGCAATCTTCTAAAAGACTTCGGCATCACGCAGGAGCAGTATCGCGCCGTCGTCCACAAGCAATACGTGAGCAAGTTCGGCAAGCTCGGCGATGCCGTCGTCCAGTCCAACATGGAAGTCATGATGCAGGGCTTTGATCAGGTCAAGGAGATCAAGATCGGCGTCCTAACCGCAGCCGACCACTCCAGCCTGCGCGGCCATGCGCTTTTGCCGATTTTCGAGACCGTTCCCGCAGGCGAATCCAGTTGCGGCTCCGGTTGCCGTTCCACACCTCTGCCAGCCGGTCAGGCCGAGCGCCCGCCCATCGCCCGCGTAGCCACTTTCGACGCCGAGTTCCGCTCCAACTTCGGTTACAACCAACCCGCTACACCGCTCTCCGCGATGGGCATGATCGCCGCCGCCACCGGCGACACGGCTTCCAAATACGTTGCCCGTCGCGAAACCCCGCTCTTCATTCCAGAGAACTGCACCCAGTGCATGGAGTGCATCTCAGTCTGTCCCGACACAGCTCTGCCCAACACTGCGCAAGATCTGACTACGCTGCTGCGCACCGCTGTGAATCACTACGTCGCCGATCCCGCCGACCGCACCAAGCTGATTTCCGCGCTTCCAGAAATCGAGCGCCAAACTCGCCAGCGCATGCTCGCCGAGGGCAAAGCCGGCACGCCCCTTCCGACCATCCTTCGCGAAGTTACCGACACAGTCGACGGCTTTTCCGCCACGGCCAAGCAGCAATTCTTCGACATCATCGCCAAAGTGCCGATGGCCTATCAAAAAGTCAACGCCATCTTCTCCTCGCCCGAACGCAAAGCTCCCGGCACAGGCGGAATCTTTTCCATCTTCGTATCGGATCTCTGCAAGGGCTGCGCTGCCTGCGTCACAGCTTGCGGCGATCACAACGCGCTTCGCATGGTTGCAGAAACCGAAGACGTCAACACCGAGCACATGACCGGCACTCACTTCCTCGATCTTCTGCCCGACACATCGCAGAAGTATCTCGGCCTCTTCAACTCCGCCAACCCCGCCGACTCGAAGACCGCGACCTTGCGCAACATGCTCATGGTCCGCTCCACTTACGACGCGCTGGTTTCGGGCGATGGCGCCTGCGCCGGCTGCGGAGAAAAGTCAGTCCTCCGCTCCATCGCCGCAGTCACCGAGGCTTACATGCGCCCCGTCTTCCACGCCAAGAGCGACCGCCTGGTAGACAAAGCTGGCGAACTTGAAAAGATTGGCGAAGCTCGCCTCACTACACTCAAGGCCACCAGCCCCACTGAATACGCGCTTTTGCGTCAGGCCATCGCGCATCTCGTTCTCGGCCTGGGCGGCGAAGACGAAGCCGACACCAAGGCCCGCATCGCAGCCTATGAAGCGGCAAACGGCCTCATTACCGACGCCCAGTTAGTCGAAGCCATCGCCGCAGTCCTGCTCACCGAGGCCTTCAATCACAAAAACCTTCAGCCCGTCGATGGCCGTCTTGCAAATGGAATGTCAGTCATGGCCATGGCCGCGCACACCGGCTGCAACACAGTCTACGGTTCAACCGCGCCTAACAACCCGCATCCCTATCCGTGGATGAACTCCCTCTTCCAGGACGGCGTCACCGTCGGCTGGCTCATGGGCGAGAGCTTCATCGTCGATCACGCCCGGCGCTCCGTCATTCCCGAACGCCTCGCCGACATCTTGCTGACGCGTGAAGCCGGTGCCGAAGGCGACGGCGCATCCTCCGACGGAGGCAGTTCAGACGTCATCGACGCCGAGCAGTATTACCACCTCACCCACTTCACCGATGCGCTCATGACCGATCAGGAGATCGTTGAACTCCCCAAGGTCTGGGTCGTCGGTGGCGACGGCGGCATCGGCGACATCGGCTATCAGAACACCTCAAAGGTGATGTTGCAGAACCGGCCCAACGTCAAAGTCCTGATGCTCGACACGCAGGTCTACTCCAACACCGGCGGTCAAAACTCCGACTCGACGCCCATGCTCGGCGGCAACGATATGAACGTCTTCGGCGCAGCCACCCAAGGCAAGAACACCGAGAAGAAGACCGTAGCCGAAACCTTCCTCGCCGGTCACGGTTCGCCCTTCGTTGCGCAGGTCTCGATGGCCAACGCGCCCAAACTCTACCGTGCGATTCTCGACGGTCTTGAATATCGCGGCACCATGTTCCTCCAGGCCTTCACCACCTGCCAGCCCGAACACGGCGTCGCCGACGACATGGCTCTCTTCCAGGCCCAGCGCGTCCGCGACAGCC
>CAYTJN010000203.1:0-6720 GCA_964438125.1 uncultured Occallatibacter sp. | reverse complement strand
TGATCGCGAAGCCCAGGCCGAAGACAATGCCGGTCCAGTGAATGCCCATCGGGTTGTCGGCAAAGTGGCCCATGCTGCGCCACATGTGCGTATAGTCGCCGCCAGGGACTGCGCCCACGGCGATGTTGTGCGCGAGCTTGGCCTTGAATCCGCCCCAGCCGCCCGCCTCGATCAAGCCGAGAATCGGCACCAAAAGCGCGCCGCCCCAGATGAGGACAAATTGCAAAACCTCATTGAAGATCGCCGACCGCAGCCCACCCAGCGCCACATAAGCGGCCACGGCGAGCGACGAGACGATAATGGAAAAGTTCATGTCCCAGCCGAGCACCACCTTCATCACCAGCGCCATTGAGAACATGTTCACGCCGCTCATCAGCACGGTCATAAAGGCGAAAGACACCGCGGCCACCGTGCTCGTTCCCTGCCCGTAGCGCAGCTTGAGGTACCCCGGCACCGAGTGCGTCTTGCAGACGTAATAGAAGGGCATCATCACCATGCCCAGGAAGAGCATGGCCGGGATCGCGCCTATCCAGTACCAGTGCGCCGCAAGAATGCCATATTGATAAGCCGAGCCCGCCCAGCCCATCAGTTCAAGCGCCCCGAGATTGGCTGAGACGAAGCTCAAACCCGCGATCCAGGCCGTCATCTCGCGGCCGGCCATGAAGAACTCTTCACTGGTGTTGGCCTTGCTCTTCAGATAGAAGCCGATCGAGATCACCATCACGAAGTAAATGGCGATGACCGCGATGTCCAGCGGAGTAAGGTGCGCCAGCGAGGGAGCGCCGAGGGCAAATAACCTCGGTAAAGCAAGGGCTCCAACGTAGTTCATACAGTTCACGATCACAGTTTCAAACCTCTCAATCGACCTTCAAACGTGCAGCTCTTTCTTGCCCGGTGAACCCCAGCAATCCCCGGAACAACACAAAAGCCGGTGGAAGCTGGAATCTAATCTCTACTGTCCATAAGTGGCCTTCGCGCCATGTTTCCGCTGATAATGCCGATCCAGCAGCGCCTGCGAAACCCCCGAACCTTCCGGGCACAGAATTGCAGTATAGAGTGCCATGCGCGCCACTGTCTCCAAAACAACGGCGTTGTGCGCGGCGTCCATAGGCGTCTTGCCCCAGCAGAAGGGTGCATGTCCGGCAACCAGCACGGCCGGCATGGCGACAGGGTCAAGATCGCGAAAGCGGCGGACGATGGCCTTCCCCGTATTCAGCACGTAGTCCCCTTCAATCTCTTCGTCGCTTAACTCCTCAGTCACCGGCACAGGACCATGGAAGTAATCGGCGTGGGTGGTACCGAAAGCGGGGATACTACGCCCGGCCTGTGCCCATGATGTGGCGAATTGGGAGTGGGTGTGAATGACGCCGCCGATCGAGGGAAACGTCCGGTAGAGCTCGAGATGCGTGTCGAGGTCGGAAGACGGTTTGAGCGTGCCTTCAATGATCTTCCCATCGAGGTCGCAGACCACCATGTCAGCGGGAGTCATCTGCTCATAAGGAACGCCGCTGGGCTTGATGGCCACTACGCCGGCTTCCCGGTCGATGCCGCTTGCGTTGCCAAATGTATACAGCACCAATCCCCGGCGAACGATCTCCAGATTGGCTTCCAAAACCTTGGTTTGCAGGGGTACAAATCTCAAGAAACTCCTCCAGAAGCGATGTCGCTCGTCACCTGATTCAGACGCAATTCACCCGACAGGGGGGCCGGATAAACTTCATTTCGAGAAGATGAAACTCGATTATATACCCGCACCGTCCCAAGAATACCGGATCAAAATCCTGCGTCAAGCCAAGGTCATACCACCAGCCCTGAGCCCATCGAAACGGTTTGAGAGCAGGCGGAGCACTGGCCGCGAATTGACCACAAATTGATCGCCTCCGGGTGGTATCCTTTGCGAAGAAAACGTCTTCAAAGGACAGGGCTGTGTGTCGTATTTCATTCTTGACAGTTGATTCATGCGCACAGTACCTTCGCTGCCTGAGAGCGGCGGGGATTCTTCAGACGACGGACGAGCAGAAACGGGATCGAATCGCCGGCGATGAATGGAGCTTTCTCCAGCATTGACCGTGAAAGAGGAAATGCAATGAACAGCTTTGGATTGCGCTGGACCGCCGCCTTGGCATTGAGTTCAGCCGCCTGGATGGCGTGTGCGCAGGATGCCCCTAAGCCCGCTTACCTTGACTCTGGCCTGCCTGCCGAGCAGCGAGCGGCGGATCTCGTCAAGCGTCTCACCGTCGAAGAGAAGGCCAGCCAGCTCGTCAACCAGTCCCGGGCCATTCCGCGGCTTAATATCCCATCCTACGACTGGTGGAATGAGGCGCTGCACGGCGTGCTGACCGGCGGGACGACTGAGTTTCCCGAGCCAGTCGCCTTGGCCGCCACCTTCGATACTGCTGCGATCCACCAGGCGGCTGAGGTCATCAGCACCGAGGCTCGCATCAAATATGCCCAGGCCGTGCGCCGCAATGGCCACTCCAACATCTTCGAAGGTCTCGACTTCTGGGCGCCCAACCTGAACCTTTTCCGCGATCCCCGCTGGGGCCGTGGACAGGAGACGTATGGCGAAGATCCCTTCCTGACCGGGCGCATGGGCGTGGCTTTCGTCACCGGCATGCAGGGCGACGATCCCCGCTACTACCGCACCATCTCCACTCCCAAGCACTTTGCCGTGCACAGCGGACCGGAATCCACTCGCCACACCGTCGACGTTAAAATCAGCAAGCACGACGAACTGGATACTTACCTACCCGGTTTCCGCGCGGCTGTCACCGAAGGCAAAGCCGGTTCCGTGATGTGCGCCTACAACAGCATCAACGGCGAACCTGCCTGCGCCAACGAGTTCCTCCTGCAAGATCAGTTACGCGGCAGTTGGGGCTTTAAAGGCTATGTTGTCTCCGACTGCGGCGCCATCATCGACGTCTTCGCGGGCCATCACTTCAAGCCCACTCAGCCCGAGGCCTCGGCCATTTCGCTTGAGCGCGGCATGGACAACGAGTGCATCGACTTCACCACTGCGATCCAAGACAATCACGACTACAAACCCTATCTCGACGCGCTCAAGCAGGGCTTCCTTAAAGAGAGCGTCATCGACACTGCCGTCACGCGCCTCTTTACCGCGCGGATGAAACTCGGTATGTTCGACCCTCCCGAGATGGTGCCCTACTCCAGGATCGACGAGAAGCTGCTGGACGGTCCGCAGCATCGCGCCCTGGCGCGCAAGGTCGCCAATGAGGCGATGGTGCTGCTCAAGAACGACGGCGTGCTGCCGCTGAAGACCTCCGGAATCAAGATCGCCCTGGTGGGGCCGCTGGCTGACCAGACGCGCGTTCTGCTGGGCAACTACAACGGCACGCCCACCCACACCGTATCCATACTCGAAGGCATGAAGGCCGAGTTTCCCGGCGCCAGCATCAACTATCTTGAAGGAACCCAGTTCCTCAGCAAGCACGCCGACCCAGTACCGTCCGAGCTGCTGAGCACCGATGGCAAGCCCGGCGTCGAGGCCTCCTATTCCCGTCTGGAATTCGACTGGGGCGCAAGCACCAGTAAGCCGGAGGTGCTGGCCGGTCGCGTCGAAACCAATATCGCGCTCACTCCCGACACACTGCCAACCCAGGTCGTTGGCCTCAGGCCTCTCGGCGTCCGCTGGGAGGCAGAGCTGACTCCGCGCGAGACCGGCCAGTATTACCTTGGCCTGGAAGGCGACGGCGGCTTCAACCTGTCCGTCGATGGCAATGTGGCATCCACCTCCTACGACACGAACGGGATCGAGACCAAGCTCACCTCAGTCCATCTCGAGGCGGGCAAGCCCGTCAAGCTGGTGGCGAACTACGCCGCAACCGAAAAGCATCAACTCGCCCTGCGCCTCGTTTGGAGGAAGGTTGATTTGACGCCGCAGCCGGAGACCATCGCTGCCGCCAAAGATGCCGATGTGATCGTGGCCGTTGTCGGCATCACCAGCGAGCTTGAAGGCGAAGAAATGAAAGTCTCAGAGCCGGGCTTCAATGGCGGAGACCGCACCAGCCTCAACCTGCCCAAGCCGGAGGAAGACCTGATCGAGGCATTAGCTGCAACGCACACGCCGCTCGTGGTAGTGCTCACCAACGGCAGCGCCCTGAGCGTCAACTGGGCCAAGGCTCACGCCAACGCAATTCTCGACGCCTTCTATCCCGGCGAAGAGGGTGGCGCGGCGGTGGCCGAGACGCTCTCGGGCCGCAACAATCCCGCGGGCCGCCTGCCGGTGACTTTCTATAAGGATGTGAACCAATTGCCTCCCTTCGAAAGCTACGCCATGAAGGGCCGCACGTATCGTTATTTTGAAGGCACTCCGCTCTATCCTTTCGGTTACGGCTTGAGTTACACGACCTTCGCCTATAGCGAATTATCCGTTCCAGTGAAAGCCGTTGCGGCGGGCAGCACGGTGCCGGTCGATGTCACTGTGACCAACACGGGCAAGCTCGCGGGCGACGAAGTTGCGCAGCTTTATCTTGAGTTTCCCAATCTGCCCGGCGCGCCGCTGCGGGCCTTACGCGCCTTCCAGCGGATTCATCTTGAGGCAGGCGCATCGCACAAGCTGCACTTCGAACTTCAACCCCGCGATCTGAGCATGGTGACTGAAGCTGGAGTTCCGATGATCGCCCAGGGCGAGTATCAGCTCTCAGTCGGCGGCGGCCAGCCGAATACCGGCGTCCCGTTCATCACGCAGCCCCTCAACATCGAAGGCAAACTGGTGTTGCCGGAGTAGGTTAACCTGAAGCGAAGAGAAGAGATGATGAGGTCCTTCGGCGGCAACGCGGTCTGCGAAGTGTCAACCTTCAGCTCAACGAAATGGCGGTTTCGGCTTCGATGGTGTTTGTGAGCCTGTCCTCTATCGATTGCATCTGCTCAATAAGTCCCTGGAACTGACTGATTGAAGTCGAAACCTCGGCGACTTCCCCGGCGATGCAATCAGCCTCACCCTGGATGTCGATCGTGGCTTTGGCCGTCACTCCCGCCAGGCGCTTCACTTCATCCGCCACCACCGCGAAGCCCTTGCCTTCGTCTCCGAAGCGAGCCGCTTCAATCATGGCATTGAGTGCGAGAATATTGCTGCTCTGAGCTATCTTGCTGATGGCCTGGCTAATCTTTCGGATCTCGGCACTGCGTGTGTCCAGCCCCTTCATCTTCGCGCTCGAGCGTTCGCTGGTGTCGATCGCCTGGTGCAAAAGCGAATCCATGCTCGCGCGTACATCCGACATTGCGGAGTGTAGGTTCTCGCTCGAGGCCCTCAGCTTAATGTCCAGATCCTTCTGCGCCGTTATATCCCGAAGCGAGCCTGTTACGCGCAACGGGTTTCCGCTCCTGTCGCGAAGCGTGTAACCTCGGGCCAGAAACCAGCGATATTCTCCCGACTTCATCTTCAACTGATACTCGATGTCGTAAGGCGTCTGTCCGCTCCGGTCCGTGAGATGAGCGCCGAAGGCGGCGAAGGTCCGTTCCTTATCGTTGGGATGAAGTCGCGATCCCCAGCTGTCGAGGACGTTCGGAAAATCGGCTTCGGAGGAAAATCCCACCAGCGTCCGAAATCGTTCGGACCACCAGAACGGCGTATCGGATAGCAACTGGCCGTCCGAGGGATATTCCATGTCCCACAGCCCCTCGGTTTTGCCTGCCAGTTCATAGCGCAGGCGCGCCGTTCGAAGTTCCTCGCGAAGCGCTGCGACAATCTGAGATTCGGACTCAATGGATTCGAGAATCGGTGACGGGTATGCCAATGATGCCTCTTATCCGCGATTCGTATCGTTGTGGACAGTCAAGTGGCTCTTGAAGTTCATGTGCTCGACGTTGGTCTGCTGCCGCACGATATGTATATCGGTAAAGACGGGCTTGTACATGAGCGGCAGATCCTAAAGACAGGCCCGCGAAAGAAAGGAATGAGCCGGTCGATTTTGGCTATTCAAAAACTTCCACAAGAAGGAGGGACTGCGCGCCGACGGACCGAACCTATTTCGCCTTCATCGCAAACGCCAGCGGAAACAGTTTGCGAAAAAGCATCGTCCGCGGGCCATCTTCGCCGGGGAAGATGACGGACGCGTCGGGCTGGATGAACTCCGAGAGCACCTGGCGGCAGGCTCCGCACGGCGGACTGGGAGCAGCATTCAAGTTGGCGACGGCAAAAGCCTCAATGCGAATCTCAGGCCCGAATTGGGAGACGGCGCGTACCAGTGCGGAACGCTCGGCACAGATCGTCAGCCCGTAACTCACATTCTCCACATTTGTTCCGCACACGATCTCGCCGCTCGTGAGCCGCAGCGCAGCACCCACTCGAAAGCCGGAGTACGGAGCATACGCGTGCTGCGCGGCCTGGCGCGCCAGATCCAGCAGACTCAGCAGAGTTGGTTCGATTGTGGGCTGATCGTTCATCGGGCCTTGCCTCATTTCGCAGCGTGACTTGACGCTAATGCATTTTCTCATCCGATGTCGATCGCGGAGCGGTGGTCCCGACCAGGTTCGTGGTTTCCCTTCCATTCGCCGGGAAATGATCTCTGACCCCGACCCCTGACCCCTGACCCCTAATCCCTATTCCCCTCAAGTTGCGCCATTTTTCTCCGATGAACCGCTTGAGTGCTCGCAGTGCCGGGGGATCACACCGGCCTGCCGGATGAGTGAATGCGATGGAAGAACTGACAAGGGAGTTCCTGATCGAGAGCCAGGAAGGGCTGGACCGCATGGAGCGGT
>CAYTJN010000202.1:0-6745 GCA_964438125.1 uncultured Occallatibacter sp. | reverse complement strand
AACGTTCGATATCTGGTTACGTACCTGGAACTGGGCAATGTCTTTCAGGTTTGTTTCGTTCAGGCCTTGCCCCTTCAAAGTCACAAGACACACTGGCTGTGTCGACGCATCCATGCCAAGCACAACAGGTGGCAGCGTTCCAGGGGGCAGTCGCCTGAGATCGGCCATGGCAAGGTTGGCAATGTTACTCAGCGCGGAGTTAGGATCGGTGCCCGGCTTGAAATAAATTTTGATCAGACTAACGCCCGTCAGGGAACGTGACTCGCTATGATCGATATTTGCGCCTAGTGTAAAAAAGCGCTCGAACGTGTTGGTAATATCGGCTTCAATTTGCTCCGGAGGCATGCCGTTGTAGAAGGTCGCCACAACGACCACCGGCATATCGATCTTGGGGAATAGATCGACCGGCATACGCACGGTATTGACCACACCCACAAGTGAAACCATCAAACAAAGCATGATGATGAAGAACGGATACCTGAGAGCAAAATTTGGCATTACTTCGCTCCTCCGCTGTTCTCATCCGCTTCTGCCTTCATATCGATCACGCCTCCTGACTCGTGAATTACCTCGGATGAGGGTGTCGGCTTAAGAATAGGGGAAACCTCTCCGCCTTCGGCGTAGTTCTCCTGACCTCCCAGAATCACTCTGTCGCCAGGTTGAACTCCACTTTTAATTTCAGCTAGCTTCGAACCACGAAGCCCGACCTCAACATTGCGGATGCGAACGCGATTGCTCGCATCGATTGAATACACAAATTCCCTATTCCCTTTGAGCACCAGGGCCTCGACTGGAATAGTGGTAACGTTGGGAGCAGTTGCAAGTTGCATTTGAGTATTGGCATACATGCCAGGAGAGATCGAAAGGTCCTTATTCTCGACGTCGATCTCAGTCTCCATGGTCCGCGTCTCAAAGTTCACGTCGCGCGTAAATCTCACAATCTTTCCGGTGAAGGAACGGCCAATGGCATCGACGCGAACCTGCATTGTGTCGCCAATATGGACGAACTGGACATCGTTTTCAGGGATCGGCATGCGCAGGCGCAACAAGCCATTCTGCGATAGCCTTACGATGGGAATGTCTTGCTCGTTTGAATTGGTCCCACTCTGGATTAACGCGCCGGTGTCGGCATAACGCCAGACGATTACGCCGTCCAGTGGGGCCACGACGTTGGTGTAGTTCTTGAGTGCCTGAACCCTCTCGTTGTCGGTGTGTGCCACTTCGGCGTGTTGCTCGGCACCGGCCGCGGCAGCTTTGGCTGCATCCACTTGCGACTCCGAAGACAGGTCTTTGCTTTCAGCGTCGTCCAGTTCCTGTTGCGCAATCAGACCGGGCTGGGCCTTTGACGTTTCGAGCAGCCGCTCATAGTCGGCGTGAAGCGCCGAATGGATCGCTTCATCCCGCTTGATCTCGTTTCGCGCGCGCAGCAGGTCGTCTTTTGCACGCTCTATCTCGAATACAGTGCCCTTCAACTGTGCATTCAACTCGGGGACTTCCAACACCGCGAGAGTTTGTCCCTGACGCACCTTGTCGCCGATGTCCACGTTGATCTTCACCATGAAGCCGGTGACCTTCGGATGAACATCCACCACCTGGTAAGGCTGGAACTGCCCAGCAAGACTGAGAGTGTGCGCGATGTTGCCCGTGGCAGCCACAGCCACTTTCGCTGACGGCACCTCGGCTGCATGCGCATTCGGGTGCCGATTCATGACAATGTACGCAATGATGCCAGCCAACAAAAGGAACGTAATTCCCGCGCCGACGATCAAGGAGGTTCGCTTTCGCATAGCTTGAATGCACCTCAGTATGAAGTTGGATTACTTGGGCTCACGACGACGTAAGCACGTTCTCCGATTGAGAACGGGGCCTGTCGCACCGAACTACTGAATCTGATCGAGTGCTAGAGATTGAACGACAAAGAATTGTCTAGGCGAAAACCGGAGGGGGGCGAACAAAAAGGCTGCTTAAGACAGCGCTGTGTAAATGCAAAAATTTACGAGTTAGTCGGTCCGCCCTGTTTGATACCGGCGGTTTCAGTAAGCTGATGGCCAGCAATAGAATCAAGAAGAATGGCGCTGGCGCGGTGTAGATGATTCTCACGGACGTTCTGGCCCGGACTACCAACGGGCTTTTCGCCGTGCTGGATTGCTCGTCCCTGGATAGTAGCTTGGCCTTTGGAATTTGGTGGGAAGGGGCTTGAGGTGGATCATAGAGCGAAAGCTTATATTGCAAGCCCCAGGCAAAGACGCATATTGCCAATCCCAGGAAAGCTTGTGCACCCAAGGACCTTATTAACCGGCTTTTGCTCCAAAAATGCACTGTCAATTGGCGTCCAATCTAAGGTCTCGATGCAACTCGGGGCTCATCGAGCACAACGCCGTTCTTTACTCCACAACGCCGTTCTTTACTCTTCGATGCTACATCCGTGAAAACGGTAGCATGACTATTCTTATCTCATATAAGAAAATCTGTCTACCCAGGCAAGACATGCAGCAGCGCAATGCCTGGCACGCCAATTTTGTTTGAGCATACCCGATGCGTAACAAGCGACTAGAGCGCTTGAGCCAAGGAGGCGCAGCGATCCCAAGCAACGATTGCCATGTAAACCCAACCACCGCAGCGATTCCGAACACCCCGACGCGCACCGCAACTTGAAGCTGATCTCTGCCGAGAGCCCGCGCGGCACAAACTCTCGCCTGCTATTCCGCCTCAACTAAGGGCCCTGATGCTCGGTAAATCGCAAATGAGATGGCAACAGCGCTAATTGGTATACGATTCGGCGGTCTTGTATCACTCCTCCACTCGCGGGCGTCGAATGATAGTCAAGCCTTCGGAGCCAAGCAGGAAGGCTGTTCCGGTTTCGTCGGAGAGAAAAACGAGCCCGTACCGCATCAGTTAGAATCTCTTCGGGGTAGCATAATGAAAATCGATCTGGTTAAGCGATCAGGGATCGCAGTACTGCTCGTAGTATCTTGCGTTTTCATCTCTTCACAGCTTCAGGCGCAGTTCACTCCGATTCCTACCGCGGGTGTACTTTCCATTCCAGATGCCCAGTGGCTGAAACCTGAGGCTTTGCATCACCTGCAGCAGATCAAAGGAGCGGAAAGGCCGTTGGTTCTGCAGGTGGGCTCGCATATGCTCTTCGCCCAGGCCCATATCCCCGGTTCGGAATACGTTGGCTCTGGCTCGCAACCAGCGGGAATCCAGCAACTAGAGAATCGAGCGAGCCCTCTTCCGCGCAAGAAGTTCATTGTGCTTTATTGCGGATGCTGTCCCTTGAACCGCTGCCCGAACCTCGGACCTGCATTTGCAAAACTGCGCGAGATGGGCTTCACCAACGTGAAGGTACTCTATCTTGCCGACAACTTCGGCACCGATTGGGCTGACAAGGGTTTCCCGGTTGAGAAAGGTAACTAACGAAAGATGGCGGCGAGCCGTGTCAGAAAGTTTCAAGGCCATAGAGAAGTCGCCACGCACGCTTCGCTGCCCATCTACAGCGAAGCTGCTTTTGTGCCTGTGTTTTGGGATGTGCGCAACGCAAGCCCAAGTCGCGACAACGTCGCTGCTTCACAAAGAGGCGCCGGAGTTCGTGCGCACCGATTTGGAGAATCGGAAACTGGATCTCAACGCCTATCGAAGCAAGGTCGTATTGCTTGATTTCTGGGCCACGTGGTGTGCTTCATGTCTGTTTGAAATGCCTCGCTTTGTAGCTTGGCAGTCTCAGTTCGGCCCTCGCGGTTTGCAGATCATCGGCATCTCCATGGATGACGATCCTGAGCTCGCTCAGAAACTTTACAAGAAGATGAAGCTGAACTACCCGGTAGCGATGGGCGATGAGAAACTCGGACAACTATACGGGGGAGTGCTTGGTCTTCCGTTGATTTTTCTGATCGACTCTCAGGGGAAGGTCCATGCTCAATTTCGAGGGGAAACTGATTTGAATTTGATCGAAGACGAGTTCAAACCCCTTCTCCGCCCTTGAGTTTGAGGCTTCATCTTATCCAAGACTCGAGGCTCCCGAAACTCCCTATAGATGTATCCAGCCGCACCGGATTAACGTCAGCGATCCCATTGCGACGACAACCCAAAGAAGCAAACCTTGCAGCATCGGGCGAACGCCAACTTCAGCGTCTTCCTTGAAAGTCCTGTTCCAATCAGAAAGAGTGTCACGGTCAGCCCAATGACGCCAAGATGCTTGAAGTCAGGATAGACGGCGTTGCCCATTGGAATGTATGTATTGGCCACGGCGGCCAAACAGAAGAACAGAATGAAGCATGGCCAGTGGATGCGCGCCTTGCTCTTGCTGACCAGTGCCGTTCCGACGGACATGGGAACAATCCACAACGCACGTGCCAACTTGACTGTGGTTCCGACAGCCAGTGCCACGGCCCAAACTTCGCCGATGCACCGACCACGGAACTGGCGTCATGAGTGCCAGAGCCGCCCAAAGTCCAAATTGTGTCTGCGTCAGATGCAAAGCTGACCCAATCGCGGGAAATGCAAGCAAGGCGACTGAATTCAGTACGAAGACCGTTCCAAGTGAGACGGCAATCTCGTCTTCATTGGCGTTGGTAATCGGTGCAACCGCTGCGATGGCACTGCCGCCGCAGATCGCGGTGCCCGTAGAGAATTTCCGAAGCCGGAAACCGCATCCAAGCAGAAGCACTTATTTCCTATTTGTGTTTCTTATGAGTCGTCGAATCATTCGATTGCAAAGGCTCTGTGAATGTTCTTTGCGCGCCTGCACTCGCATACAGAAATCTGCGAAATTCATTGGCCAGCCCGTGAGGTTCAACGCCGGACGCGTAAGCGACACAGAAGTCTCGTCTGATGCGCAGACCCGCAACTTCAACAGTCTTAAAATGAGTGCCAAGCCTGAGATCCTTCGCCATCGCCTAGCGCGATACAAAGCCCACTCCGAGTCCGGCTTCCACCGCAGACTTGATGGCTTCGGTCGAATCCAGTTCCATCACAATTCGTAGTGAATTCTGTTTGATGCCCTGCCGTTCCAGCGCCATCTTAACCACCCTACGCGTGCCAGACCCGCGCTCACGCATCGGCAACGGCGCTGTTGCAATTTCGGAACAGGGGATGGACTTCAACTCAGCCCACTCGTGCGCGGAGGGCACTATCAACAGCAGTTCATCCTCAAGGAACGGCTCGATCTTGACGTCGCGGGTTCGTGCGGGACCTTCGATGAATCCCAGTGCTATCTTCTGCTTTTCTATGGCTTCGACGATCTGTTCCGTGTTGCCGCTGATCAAAGTGGGGTGAACGCGGGGGTGTTCTCTAGAGAACTCGCCCAGCAGACGGGGTAGCACATACTGAGCGATGGTCGTGGACGCTCCCAGCGCCAATTGTCCAGCGTGGTCTCCGTCAAGGCTGCGATCTCGTGTTCAGCCTGGACTAATAGCGATTTAACTTGTTCAGCGTAATTGAGCAGAAGCCGACCGGCATCGGTCAGCGTAATGTGCGCACCCGTGCGATTGAAGAGTTGAACCCCGAGATCTTCCTCAAGCGCCTTGATCTGGATGCTCACTGCGGGTTGCGTCAGATACAGTTCCTCCGCGGCCTTGTGGAAACTGAGCTGTTCAGCCACTGCCCGGAAGACCACGACACGGAAGTTCTCAAGGCTTGCCATTGGAAGAATAAACACCGTTCCCGCGCCACTGAAGCAAGTAACATCAAGTACCCTGCGCGATCGGATCACGACCTCAGCTATGGGCGCTAATGGGTTTGCTTGTAGTCAACTCGATCGCAATCTCGTGCGGCGAAAGCAATGTGTTGTGAATCAGGCAATGATGCACGGAGCGGATGAGTCCTTCTGTCTGCTCTTCCGTAAGAGAGATGGGAGACGCAACACGAATTCGGAAGTTGCCCAGCCGGGCAGGCTGCTTCAGCTTCTCGGCGGTCACCGTAACTTCCACGCCGCTGTGGGAGAGGTTTCGCGTCTTCAAATACTGCGCGGCATAAAATGCCGCACAGGCACCCAATGAGGCGAGGAGCAATTCCGGCGGCGTCATGCCCAAGTCTTCCCCGCCATTATCGGCCGGCTGGTCGCACACGATCGAGTGCGACCGCGCCTGAACAATGAATTTCACTTGGTCGAGATGCGTAATCTTCACTTCCATAGCGATATTCCTCTTCCACTACATAAGAGACACAACGGCGGCGATTCGTTACAGCGCGAAGGTTGTTTTTTTCTTCTAGGGAATCACCCATGCGCAGGTATTCCCGCGGAAGAATGGCGCGCAATCGAGCCGCTACGGCCGGGTCGCAAGGCAACTCCAGGGAGCGGCAGCGATCGATGGCGGCCCTCAGGGTGCGAAGAAACACCACGCAGGCTTCATGTTCTGTTTGCTGATGCTGTCATTCCAGCTACTCAATTCTTGCACGCTCTTGCCTCAAGCGGCTGGAGGAAAAACTGGGCATTGAGCCAACTAGTCGGCTCAATGAAACAACGACACCTCCCAAAGCGAGATTTACCGTTCGGGCCCGCGCCCTCTGCCCACGGCCTCCCACAAGCAACAAACAGGAACCGTCGAATCTCTTTCGCGTGGACAACTCTGTGACTATTGCAGCCCCCAGGTGGAGACCCCGCAATAAGTTGAGCGTAGATTCCACTTGGGGAGTGCTGTTTGGCTGTCTGTGATTGCTTGCCTCATTTGACTGTGAGCAGTACAGCCTTACCTTTTGCCTTCGAGGAGCGGACGAAGTAGATAGCTCCGTAGGCGCCCCAGGCGGC
>CAYTJN010000201.1:0-6813 GCA_964438125.1 uncultured Occallatibacter sp. | reverse complement strand
CCAGCCCCATTCCCATCCCGTTCCAGCTTAATGTACCCACGCATTGCATATTGCGCTTGTACGAATGTTTTCGGTGGATAGTTCCGTTTCTACGGCAGGTTCCTGGTCCAGTCCCAGAGAACCTCGTCTTGGGTGGTAGGCCGGCGATTTATCCCCGGTACAAAGGCAATGCAATCACCGGTGGCTTTAGCCACTGAGGCACGTCTTTCGGGCATTTCAAACAGAACAGCCCGTGCATAGGTGGGGGCGCAATGGCCAACGATCTGTGAGCTTTCCGACATGATTGTCGATTTTGCCGCAAAGCAGCCTATCAATAACACTGCACCCACCGTTGATAGGTCATTTGTTTTCTTGGTTTTGCCGAATGGCCCACAATGTGCACTTGGAAGCATGAAAGATCATGAAAGATAAAGTGCGGCGCGCAGTGACGCGACCGCCAATTCTAGTCGAGAACGGAGTTTTGATTTGGCCAACGTCACTTTTTCCTCGCCCGTAATGGCGAAAGACCTTACTGTATATGCCGTCGCGGGAGACCGCGGCACGATTCTCGCGATAGCACGCGCGCACAAGATTCCGATCCCGTTCGACTGCCAGGACGGGGAGTGCGGATCGTGTCTGGTGAGCGTCGAGCATCTGGCGAAAAATGTGAAGTGCGCGGTCTCACTCACCGAAAAAGAGAAAGAGGTGCTCCGCCAACTCGGCAAGATTACCCCCGAGGAAGTCCAGGACGCCGAGGTGAATGACATCCCCCCGCGCCATCGGCTCGCATGCATGTGTTTTGTTCGAGATGAAGACATCATGGTTTCCTTTGACGGAGATCGTACGCTGCCGGTACAAAGACCTCACCTTTCGACCGCTGCAAAGATCTACAAGGGCGGCACTGAAATCAAGAATCTCGATCAGTTCCTGGGCTTTGCCGTGAGGCTGGAAGAAGACTCTTCAATTCACTATGACGAACTCGCCGTCGCGATGGAGGAGTGCGGCAACGAGACGGTAGCCAAGCTGTTCAGGGATATGGCGCGTTACTCGCGGATCCACCTGCAACAGGCACGCGACCGAGCCAAATCGATCGACGTCACGGCTCACTTTCCCCCCGATTACGTGTGGCCCGATCACGCCACGCCCGAGAGAAACGCTCTCTGGCGCGGCGATCCGAATCTGTCCAGGCTGGATGCCTTGAAAACGGCGTTACAGGGTGAACGCCGGGGCTTCAATTTCTATTACTCTGTCTGGGGAACCACAAAGGACCCCGAAATTGCTGCGATGGCAAACGAATTCGTCAAAGAAGAAGGGGAGCACGTCGCGATTCTGGAGCGGTGGATTGAGCGTGAAGCTTACGTAGTACGAACGGCGAAGGAAGCGGTAGCGCAGGATTCCCCGGCCTGAGTCGATTCGTTTCGATCTGTAGTGCAAAGGGAGGGCAGAATGGGCGAGTGGTCTCGGTCTCGTCGCCCCAAAAACCACACCGAGGGTGCCCCCGGTCCCTCGCATTTGGGGACCGGGGAGATTCCGGACCTCAACTAGGCAGGTGGCCCGCTCATCAGCCTGAAGAATCATCACGGGTTGTGAGAAGCTGTGCCCAGTTCATCGCGGCACCATCGCGATGAGCGGGTCTTCGGCCGGGTCCCCAATCCTCGCGACTTTTCCACCCCTAAAGTGTGGGGCGCAACACAGCACATTGATATTGCAGAGAATTACCTTCCACTGTCGCACAATCGAAGCATCAATTCATCTCAGCGATCTCAAAATCAACCAGACGCATCCATGTGTGGGTATCCGCTCCCAAGACGGAGTGCACCAGCGACCAGCGCGTCCCGCCGAGAATCCAGGCGAAAAGCCATGTAACTCCTTTCGTAAGAAGATTCTGCGAATAACCTGCCTAGAATCACGATCTTGCGGCGCATCTATGCCGCTAACTCCATGAAAAGAAGGATTTTATTCCAAAAATACCGGTGGGGGCAGGGCGCAGGAATCCCTAGTACCGCTGCTGAAACTCCGGCTCAACCGGATTCTCAAACAGCGACGCGTCGCGGGTCACGATCGTCAGTCCCGAAGGCGTCACGAAGTAGCGCCGCTTGTCCTCGGCTGAATCGAAGCCGATCACTGTCCCTTCCGGAATATGCACATGGCGATCGATGATCGCGCGCCGGATGCGGCAGTGCCGCCCAATGTTCACATGCGAAAAGATAATGCTCGCGTCGACGGTTGAGTAAGAATTGACGCGCACATCCTGCGAGACGACGCAATTTGCCACCGACGCGCCCGAAATAATCACTCCCGCAGTGATCACCGAGTTGACCGCCATGCCCGAGCGTCCTGGATCGCCGAACACAAACTTCGCCGGCGGATACTGGCGCGCCCTGGTCCGGATCGGCCAATTCTTGTCGTACAAGTTAAAGACAGGAGAAACAGAGCACAGATCCATATTCGCGTCGTAGTAAGCGTCGAGCGTGCCTACATCGCGCCAATAGAGCGCCTGCTGCTTGTTCTCATCCACAAAGCTGTAGGCCATCATCTTTTTCTTGCCCAGCAGGTTCGGCAAAATATCGTGGCCAAAGTCGTGCCTGGAGTTAGGATCTTCGGCGTCCGAGATCAGCGCCTTGAGCAGGATCTCGGTATTGAAGATGTAAATCCCCATCGAGACATCCACCGCGTTGGGGTTGAACGGCGATCGGAAGCTGGTCGTTGCCACCTTCTCCTGGAATCCCAGGATCTCGCCCGACTTGCCCACCTCGACCACGCCGAAAGGCTTAACCTCGTCGGGAGGAATCGGCAGCGTCGCCAGCGTCACCTCTGCTTTGGATTCCTTGTGGTACTCCAGCATCCGGCTATAGTCCATCTTGTAGATGTGATCGCCAGACAGGATGATCATGTACTTCGGCTGCTCGCTGCCAATCGAATAGATATTCTGATAGACCGCATCGGCCGTTCCCATATACCAATTCGAGCCGGTGCGCTGCATCGGCGGCAGCAGTTCGAAAAACTCGCCCAGCTCCTGCGCCACAATTCCCGTCCAGCCTTCGCGGATGTGCCGGTTCAGCGACAGCGCCTTGTACTGGGTCAGAATGAAGACCTTGCGCAGCCCGGAGTTGATGCAGTTCGAGAGCGTAATGTCGATGATGCGATAGTGTCCGCCAAAAGGCACAGCCGGCTTGGCCCGATCCCTGGTGAGTGGAAAGAGCCGTTCTCCCGCTCCGCCCGCCAACAGCACGCCAAGTGTGTCTCTCATATCCATTGAAGCCCGCCTCCGCACCTTTCCAGCTTGGATATTGCCCGCCCGGAGCAAAAAGTGCCCTCAACCGGTCTGACATCTCTCCCGGTGACACCATTGCACAGGTGTTGCCGAACGATGGAGAATACCATACGCCGCGCAACTTGGTCGCCCATCTCACTGTATATAAAACGGCTGCCACCGAGACAGAACCGGAGCCGCCGCCGACATGCCTTTATCGCGGGAGATCCGGTTTCGGGAAACTCTTCCTCGAACGCGCCCGTTGCCGATGCCGCCAGCGCGCCCGGTCCGAGGAGCCCGTTTTCTACCGCTTCTTCTTGAACCTGTATTCCACTCCAACCGAGATGCCGAAATTCCAGTTGTTGTGCGGGCTTGACGTGGGTGGAGTGATGACGGGGTAATTAAAGCTGTAGCGAGTAAACATCGCGTCAGGCGATACGCGGAAGACCCACTGCGGCGAGCGGTTCAGGTCGAAGTGTCCGCCGAAGATCGCGGCCGGGGCAACCTGATTGCTGTAGAACTCCTCCACCTGCGTCGTCACGCCGCTCAAATGCGAATCAAAGTAAGCTCCGCCAAACAGAGCATGCGCGCTCAAAGCGCCATGCTTGTTATGCGGGCCCAGCCATTCGGGTCCGGCGGCGAAGAGGTACTGGCTGACGAACGGTCCGTGGATGGCCAACGGATTGGTTGTCCCTGCGCCACTGGTTCCCAGATAAGCGCGGCCCGAGCCCTCGACGGCAAAACGCTTGCTGAACCAGTAAGAGCCGGTCAAATCCAGTCCACCCAGATTGGCCCCTTGCAGGGCGACCGGTCCCGCATGGATGTGTCCGTACGCCATGCCCAGCGAGACGTCGTAGCGGTTGTCGTAGCGCACATTGGCAAGCGGGTCGGTGGAAACGTAAGTTCCATTGCCCGCCGTCGGTGCGGCGCTGCTTTGCGCCATGACGCGGATTCCGAAACACAAAGCCACTGAGGCCACGGCGATAAGGGAGATGGAAGATCTTAAGAGAAAGCGCATCACCAATCAGCTTACAGGACGACGCCGACGACGGACAATGCAGTCCCTGCTGCAACACTGCCGATCAAGGCTCACAACGCTCGCTCCAGCGTGCCCAGGTGAGGTAACGAACCGTCTTCAATACCTCAACAAGTTCGACGGTTCCAGCATGGATCCCCGATCGAGCTTGGAGCGGGGGCGCGGCGTGAGTGCGCCACTCCATCGGGATTTGGCTCAAGATGATGCCGGCGCGGGGCAGGTGGCTGGCTGTCGAAACCACCTCGGCCGATCGCCAGCCATGAGCCTTCATGATCCTCTCGGCATAGCAGACATTCTGGATCGTATCCATGGCGTTCGGTTCCACAATAATCGCCGACTTCGGAATACCTTCCGCTTCTGCGGTTCGGGCCATGATCTGGGCTTCGACAAACCGGTTGCTGACTGCCGCCCCAGTTATGATCAGCCGTGGCGCCGTACCTCGCTCATACTCATGCACGCCCTCATTCACCCGAGCCAGTGCTTCAGGGCTGGGGTTGCCATCGCGATCTGCTTTATAGCCGAGAACAATGATCGCGTCAAAGCGATTGAGTGAAGTGTTGGAAGTGGGCGCAAGCAGCCGCGCCACGACTCCCCAGGTGAGCAGTGCAAACATCAATAAGATAAAACCTAGAATTAGACGACCCCGCCAGCCAAGGTGCCGGACCGTCCTTGGCCTGCGGTCGAGCCGGCGAGCGGGCATCCGGCGGCTAGCGTGCTTCAAGGTCAAGAAGAGGTCTCCCCTGCATCCACTCTAACGCGCAAGGCAGCAGTCGTGGTTGGGAGGCTTCACATCTCTCTTCCGGCAGAGTTACCCCAGATGGGCCGGTTCGCCCCAGTCGGATAGAACAAACTCGTTGAGCGGCTTGCGTGACCGCGGGGCGACCTCTCTTTCGACCAGTTGATTGTCTGCAAGTTTAGACGGTTCCCCCTGGTAACCCAATGCAATAACGGCGCCGATCACGTAATCCTCAGGGATTCCAAACGCCTTGCGGACTGCATCCTGATCAAAGCCGGCCATCTGATGCGTGGTGAGGCCGAGCGCTGCGGCTTGCAACGTTAGATAAGAGGCCGCCGCGCCCAGATCATAAAGCGCAACGCGATTGTCGCCGCCGTTGTGAGCAAACTTGGTACTCGCCACGCCCAGAATCAAAACTGGCGCCGCACCCGCCCAACTCTTGTTGAACTCGATCAGCGTGGAGAAGATCTTCTTGTATGTTGCCGAGTTTCGTGTGCCGACAATGAAGCGCCAGGGCTGCTCATTGTAAGACGAGGCGGCCCAGCGGGCTGCTTCAAAGACCGTCGCGAGGTCTTTCGGGCTCACCTCACGATCGGCAAACGCGCGCGCGCTCCAGCGGTCAAGGATCACCTTCAGCACGCCGTCGACGGCGGGCGCCCGTTTCAACTTATTAACTTCGCTTGCAGATAACGTCATGAACTCTCTCCTCGAATCGGACGATTCGCATCCCTTTGATTCCATGCGATGAGACAACGATTCCCAACTCCGAGGAAAAGTCTGCTGGAACGAAAATCACTCCCAGGGTCGGCAGACGATGGCCTCAGGCCATAGCCTCCCGACCCATCGGCTCAAATTTGAGCTGGTTCGAGTTCCGGTCCACAGCGATGCGTACATGCGCCCCATGCAGCACCTCGCCATTCAGAATCTTGATCGCCAGCGGATCCTGAATCATCCGTTGCAAGGCCCTCTTCAAGGGGCGCGCGCCATACGCAGCATCCGATCCTGCGGCCAGAACCAGTTGTCGCGCCGGCTCGGTCAGCTCCAGCGAAATCTGCCGGTCATCCAGCATCTTGCTCACCTCGTTCAGCCGCAGATCCAAAATCTGGCTCATCTGCGCCTGCCCCAGAGAACGGAAGATCACGATGTCATCGACACGGTTCAAAAACTCCGGACGGAAGTGTTCGCGCAAGATTCGCATCACCGACTCGCGCGCCTGGTCAAAATCCTCCTCGGTCTTCAGCGTGTCGCTTACCAGCATCGCCGCGCCCAGGTTCGACGTCATGATCAGCACCGTGTTTTTGAAGTCAACCGTCCGCCCCTTAGCATCGGTCAGCCGACCGTCGTCCATCACTTGCAACAGAATGTTGAATACATCCGGGTGCGCCTTCTCGATCTCATCGAACAAAATCACCGCATAAGGCCTTCGCCGGACGGCTTCAGTCAGCTGTCCACCCTCGTCATACCCCACATATCCAGGAGGCGCGCCGATCAGCCGTGCCACTGCGTGCTTCTCCATATACTCGCTCATGTCGATCCGAATCATCGATTGCTCGTCGTCAAACATGAACTCAGCCAGCGCCCGCGCGGTCTCCGTTTTGCCCACGCCGGTCGGACCAAGAAAGATAAACGACCCAATCGGCCGCTTCGGGTCGCTCAGTCCCGCGCGCGACCGGCGAATAGCATTCGCAACGGCAGTCAGCGCGGGATCCTGCCCGACCACGCGATCGCGCAAACGCGTCTCCATCTCGACGAGTTTCTTTACCTCGCCCTCCAGCATCCGCGAAACAGGAATCCCCGTCCACTTGCTGA
>CAYTJN010000200.1:0-6820 GCA_964438125.1 uncultured Occallatibacter sp. | reverse complement strand
GACGTCGGCGAATCGCTGCGGACGGTATTTTCTGGCCAGAACCTGATAGCCCATGAGTGAAGACGCTCCTTGAAGGCCTGTGCAGATGCGAGAAGGCCTAGAGGCGATTGTATCGTTCCGGGGTGGGGCAGCGGAGTGGCCGATCTGATCTGATGTCGCCCGGTGACCGGATGCAACCCGGCGAAACCTGCCGAATTTTCGTCATAAAATGTGTTGCTACGGTAGCAACACATTTACCGGAGAAAAACTCTTCGTGACAATTGACTTAGAGCGCAGTATGTGAGCAGAATACCGAGAAGACTGACCAACATTTCCAGAAAGGTGAAAGACAATGGGACACGTATATCTCTTTCTAGACACATCCACGGGTGAATACAAGATCGGCGCAACAAAAGAGGACGACGTTGAGGTTCGACTCAATCAGTTGAGGACGGGCAATCCGCATCTGGAACGAAGCCTCGATTTTGAAACGGCCGATCCGTTCAAGCCTGAGACGATACTGAAGAACTCGTTTGCCGAGAAGCGAACAAAGCGGGACTTCTATTCTCTTAGCGACGCCGATCTGTTCGATGTCGAGCAAATCGTCAACGATTACGAAGGGATGTGGGTGCAGGTGAAAGACAGCGTAAATGTACTGAAGAAACAATGGGACAACGGGGAGATGCTGCAGCAGGAGGAGTCACACCGGCAACATGTAGCTGACTTTCAGCAAAAGAAGGGCAAATTCTACCGTGCCAAGCTTGAATTTGAGCAAGCCCGGGATCTGGTGAGAATTGATATAGGACCATTCAAAGGAATTATCGGGCTTGTCACGTGGAAGGCATTCCAAAAACTATGGCTCAACGGTGCTCGACTTAAAGAAGAACAGCCGGAACTCTACGCGCAGTACGCGGAGTCAAAGGTTCAGCGCAGGCTGCAAGCACTGGAGTAACAAATGATCCATGACATTACCATTCTGGCCAAGCTAAGCGGGCGCAATCTTTACCACTACTCGAATGGACGCGATCCGGCGTTCTATCTTGACCGTGCTACGAGACACCGTTGCGCCTGAATCGTCGGCAATTCGGAAACAGCGCCACTACCTTCAGCAAGCAACGCGGCTGGCCTCGCGTTACAATCCTGTTATGAGGATAACGGTCGGTGTCTCGGGCGGGATCGCCGCGTACAAGGCGGCAGAGCTGGTGCGCGCGCTGCAACGGCAGGCCGTCGAAGTCCACGTCGTGATGACCGAGGCGGCCACCAAGTTCATCCAGCCGTTGACCTTTGCGGCGTTGAGCGGCCACAAGGTTATCACCAGCCTATGGGACGATGCCGGGACGGCCGACGGAGCGTACGACTCCTCCATTGAGCATATCGGCGAGGCGCAATGGGCCGATGCTCTAGTGGTTGCGCCGGCGACGGCTAATATTCTGGCCAAGTTTGCGCACGGGATCGCGGACGACTTTCTGACTACCATGTATCTGGCGACGACTGCGCCGGTGCTGGTAGCTCCGGCGATGAACGTGAATATGTGGGAGCATCCGGCAACCCAAGCTAACCTTGAAACGCTGCGGCAGCGCGGCGTTAAAGTGATCGATCCGGGCACGGGCGAGTTGGCCTGCGGCATGGTCGGCGCGGGACGGATGGCCGAGCCTGAGGCCATTGCAGACGCCGTGCTTTGCGCGCTGGGCCGCTGCCACGATCTGGCAGGCGAAGTGGTGCTGGTGACGGCCGGCGGAACGCGCGAGGCGTTGGACCCAGTGCGCTTCTTGGGCAACCGGTCAAGCGGCAAGATGGGCTACGCGCTGGCCGAGGCCGCGCAGAGTCGGGGCGCAAAGGTGATTCTGGTCAGCGGACCTTCGGCGCTGCATCCGCCGTCGCATATTGAGGTGGTGAAGGTGACCACGGCAGACGAGATGCGCGAGGCTGTGCTGGCGCGGATGACTGAGGCGACGCTGGTGATCAAGGCCGCTGCGGTGGCTGACTACCGGCCGGTGAATGTGTCTGGGCAGAAGCTTAAGCGAAGCGGGCCAATGACGTTGGAGCTGGCGCCGACCGAGGATATTTTGGCTGAAGTAGTTCGGCGTCGCAAGCCGGGGCAACTGATCGTCGGTTTCGCAGCCGAGACTGAAAACCGCATGGAAAATGGCCGCGCCAAGCTGCTGCGCAAGGGTGTTGACGCGATCGTGGTGAACGATGTGAGCGGCGAGCGTACGGGCTTCGACTCGGAGATGAATGCGGCGACGTTTCTGACCGCTACGACTGCGATCGAGTTGCCTGAGATGTCTAAGCGCTCGCTGGCCGACCGGATATTGGACGAGATTATGACGCTGCGCCGGCCCAGTTCCATGGTGTTGGAGATGAGCGATCACGTCGATCAGAAGACGAGGCAAGATCAGGTGCGCAGCGAGGCTATTCCGAGCGCGGCCGGCCGACGGCAACTGATCATCGAATAGTTGCTATGGAGTGACACGTTGGCACAACAGCTCGATTCCGCAACTCGCGAAGCACTGCTGGCACGCGTCCGTTTTTATCGCGATCTTGGGCTCACGGAGTTTTATCGCAGGCCCGCAGACCCAGCGCTTTTGGCCCAACTGGCCGCCGAGCTTTATGAACCCCAGGAGCTCCGAGCCCAATCCGTTCCGCTGGTTTCTGCGGAAAGAGTGGGCGACCATGAATCCCTGTCAGCATCTGAGCAGCGAGCCTACCCCGAGGAGGAAGGCGTCGTTCCCCCCGGCAACACCATCCTGGCCGCACCGCGGGTGGCTGCAATTGTTCCCGCGGCTGAACGCGCATCCGCACTGCAACTCATCCGCGACGAGATAGGCGAGTGCACACGCTGCGCACTGCATGTGGGCCGCAACAAAATAGTCTTTGGCGATGGGGATCCGGCGGCGCGGTTGATGTTTGTGGGCGAGGGACCGGGGGCCGACGAAGATGCGCAGGGACTGCCGTTTGTAGGCAAGGCCGGACAACTGCTCAACAACATGATCACTGCGATGGGATTGAAGCGCGAAGAGGTTTACATCGCCAACGTGGTCAAGTGCCGTCCGCCCGGCAACCGCGTCCCGGAGCAGGAAGAGGGCGCAACCTGTTCGCCGTTTCTCTTCCGGCAAATCGACGTGGTGCGGCCGAAGGTGCTCGTGGCTCTCGGCGCAACAGCGGCTACCTGGCTACTGGGCTCGCGGCAGCCGCTTGCCGGGCTGCGCGGGCGGGTGCATTCGGTCCGAGGTACACAATTGATCGTGACTTACCATCTAGCGTATCTCTTGCGCGATCCACGGCAGAAGAAAGAAGCCTGGGCCGATTTGCAGATCGCCATGCGGGAACTCGGGCTGAAGCCGCCGGGCAAAGGGTGAGCGTCCCGTACTCGGGCACCCATTCTTAAAGTGCGGCATTCGATGGGACGGTCGACAGCGCTGCGGTCGCAAATTCCAAATCTGCTTTACGCAATTGTGACGGCAAAGATGGCATACTGAGAATCGTTCGAGTTTCGGGATGAGAGTTGGTTCCTCGTGAGCCGGGCGAAAGGGCACTGACCTTTGGGCTGCGTCTGCTCCTGCGGGAAGTGCATCGAAGGATCGAGAGACAATCGAGTGAGCGCTGTGAAGTATGACCTGATCGTTATCGGTTCCGGGCCCTCCGGGCAGCGGGCAGCGGTGGCTGCCGCCAAGATGAAGAAGCGCGTGGCCGTGGTCGAGGCGCGATCCGTCGTCGGCGGCGTCTGCATCAATACCGGGACCATCCCATCGAAGACCATGCGCGAGGCTGTCCTGCATCTGTCGGGCTATAACTACCGGTCGATCTATGGCATCAACTATCGGGTCAAGGAAAAGATCACCATGGCCGACCTGGCTTTTCGGGTGCAGGCAGTGATCAAGACTGAGGTGGATGTGACCGAGGCGCAGCTCTCGCGCAACGGCATCGAGGTGGTTCACGGCATCGCCCACTTCCTCGCACCGAACCAGATTCGCGTGGAAGGCCCGCAAAACGAATCCACTCTGGAAGCTGACCGCGTCATCATTGCTGTGGGCACCAAGCCTGCAACCTCAGACAGAGTGCCAATCAACGGCCGGACGATCGTTAACAGCGACCAGATCCTCAACCTGCCGGTGCTGCCACGCACGCTGATCGTGGTTGGCGGCGGGGTGATTGGAGTCGAATACGCCTGCATGTTTGCTGTTCTCGGCGTTCGCGTAACCGTGATTGAGAAGCGTGACCGGTTGCTTGAGTTCGCAGACCGGGAGATTATCGAGGCGCTTAGTTATCATCTGCGCGATGCACGGGTCACGCTGCGCCTGGGCGAAGAGGTGCAGAGCGTGGAAGAACTGCCCGATGCGACGGTGGTGGCGAATCTGGAGAGCAAGAAGCGCATCTCCGGCGACGCGCTGCTTTACGCGATCGGCCGCCAGGGAGCCATCGACGATCTCAATCTTGCCGCCGCCGGACTGGAGGCTGACAGTCGCGGGCGCATTCCCGTCGATGAGCACTACCAAACCAAGGTTGAACATATTTATGCCGTCGGCGACGTGGTGGGTTTTCCATCGCTGGCCTCGGTGTCGATGGAGCAAGGGCGGCTGGCTGCCGCACACGCCTTCAACGATCATTGCGCTACGACCAACTCCAGCTTTTATCCCTACGGCATCTATACCATTCCCGAGATCAGCTTCATCGGCAAGACCGAGGAGCAGTTGACCAGCGACGACGTGCCCTACGAGGTTGGCATGGCTTACTATCGTGAAACTGCAAGAGGGCAGATTCGCGGCGATACTACGGGACGGCTGAAGCTGATCTTTCATCGCGACACGCGCGCTGTGCTGGGGGTGCACATCATCGGCGAGGAGGCTAGCGAACTGATTCACATCGGCCAGGCGGTGATGGTTTTGGGCGGCACGGTGGATTATTTTATCGACAACGTATTCAACTATCCGACTCTTGCTGAATGTTATAAAGTAGCGGCCTTCAACGGCCTGGGCAGACTTTCTCGTTACCAGGCGGCGGAGTAGGACTTCCCAACTCCAATCTCAAGGAGGGGCCAAGGAGGAGCAATGACCACCGCGATCGGCATCGTAATGACCGACCATATTGTGGCCGGCAGGCTTGAGGATCAACGGCTCACGGGAGATCGCCTGCGCTATCCGGAGACTTCGGACGATCTGGATGTGATCAGCGCAATTCCAGGCAGCGACCTGGTCGAGATGCTGGCTGCGCAGATTGCTACGCTGGTCGGCAGTGGCCCAGCGGCGGTGGAAGCGATTGGGGTTGCGGTTCCGGGGATTATCATCCAGGGCGTAGTCGAGGACTCGCCGAATCTGCCGCAACTTAAAGGGATGCGGCTGGCCTTTGAGCTCTCAAAGGCGCTGGCTGGGCGCGGCATTGAAGCTCCGGTGCACATTGCGAACGATGCCGACGCGATTGCAGCGGGCGTGGCTGCTACGCGCGGGCTGCTCAACAAGCTCACGCGCGTCTGGACCATTGGCAAAGGCATCGGCTACGGTCGCTGGCCTTATGTCGAGGGCGTTTGGGAGGGCGGGCACATCACGGTCACACTTGACCCCAAGGAGAAGTATTGCGGCTGCGGCGGCGTTGGGCATCTTGAAGGCATCATGGGCTATCGTGCGATGCGGATGCGATTCCTTGACCTCGAACCGGAAGAGGTCTTTGCCCAGGCTCGCCAGGGCAATGCGCGATGCAGGGAATTCGTCGATCTGTGGCATCGGGCGCTGGCGGCTGCGACCGCATCGTTTATCCATCTGGCCGGACCGGGGCGGTTTTACTTTACGGGACACAACGTGGGCTTCCTGGACCTGTCGCTGCTGCGCAGCCATCTGGAAACGATGGTGCTGATGAGTCCGTTGCAGAGTTACGGGCTTGAAGTTTTGCCGCCGGATGATGAGACTGCGCTGCTCGGCGCGGGGGTTTCGGCGCTGCGGGCGCTGGCGCGGTGAGACCTCAGGATCACTTCTGATAGAGAAGTTTGCGCTTACAATTAGCCGTAAGGTAAAGTCAACCGATGACCGGTCAATTGCAGGCACTCAAGTCGGCGATCGAGATTTTGGAATCGATCAGAAATGGGACGAGCAGCGGCATCGATGCGCATCTGGCGCGTATCGAGGAGATCAAAGCTTTTTACCACAATGCCACCGATACGGCCATGATCACGGCCCACCCGCATCGACAACTTAAGGTTGAAGTTCTCGACGATGAGCGGCGCGCGTATGCAGTCGAATCCTTCGACTCGATGATCGAAGCGCGTTCATGGCTCTCGGAGCGCGGAATTCTTGATGGGTCCATCACCTTCAAGGTGGAACAGGCGTGCGATAAGCCCGCCGACTCCTCCGGATATCTGGGGATTTTCCGGTGTGCCCACTGCAAGGATCGCTGCGCAGAATGAATTCCTACACTTCGCGCCCAAACCCCCTTCAGTTCGGAAAGGATCTCTAAAGGACTCGCAGTTTGAGGTTCGTGGATTCCCAGGTAATTCGCAGCAATACAGCCTCACAAAAGATGTAGTGAATCTGATAAGTATACTGAACCGCTCATCACAGTTTCACAGTCTCACAGGAAATAGGGGGGGGTGGGGGGGGGTACCCACGGGGAAAACTTCTGCCGGAGTGCCGTTCTCTGCCTTTTGCCTCCGATTCATATCTCTGCCCTCGCTTTCTTAGTATGCACGAAGCGGTAATAATTCCACGCAAAACGTTTGAAGAAAGGCGACAACGGGTTGAGGTTCTTGGTCCGCCCGCTCATCGCGATGGGGCCGCGATGAACAGGGCACAGCTTCTCATCGCTCATGATCGTTCTTCAGGGCCGATGACCGGGCCACCTGCCGAAGGATGGG
>CAYTJN010000199.1:0-6954 GCA_964438125.1 uncultured Occallatibacter sp. | reverse complement strand
TTTTGATCTCGTTCACTATGTATAGGGGCGCGCCTTCACCATGCGACCATTTTTCTGGAAGCGTTGATGATGCGTTTTTATTCAGCCTTGCCGGACTTGTTTAGTTTGCTGTAAAAGCCAAGGTCCTTGCCGCGCAAATGCTTGGTGATGTAGATGATCTGTCCATAGTGCAATGCAAAATGTTCTACGACCTGGTAAACAGCGAATAGACCCGTAACGTGGTAGCCCTGTATATCGTAGTACGCGAGTAGATCGGCGTCGGTCAGGCGCGCGAGCACCTCCGATGCCTCCTGCAATGTTGCGCCGAGTTTTTCAAGCAGCGCCGATGCAGACAGCCCGCCTTCCGCCGCAAATTCCGACGGCCGGTCGCGCTTGTCGTCCCCGTGGTTGAAAGAATCCACCAGCCACTGGCGCACGTTGCCGTTCAGATGCAGGATGATGTTGCCGATACTATTCGAGGCCTCGTTGGGCCGCCACCAAACCTGGCTCTCGTCGAGCGACTGAACGCATTCCCGCAGTCGCGGCCAGTACTGCTTCAGCAATTTATGGCTGGAAAAATCAAGAAAGAGCGCACTTATATCCGCATTCGTGGTTGTCATCGGGAAAATCCTCCTCTTTGCCGATCTTCTCTTCACTAAAAGTATGCAGGATTTTTTGCAGATCGACTAACAGGATGTGCGTCTTTTCCACTCTAAGTGGCGTTTGCGATTGCGCAAGTATGGATCACTTCCTGCCCTCGGCCCGCGTCTCCTTTGGATAGCAACCACGCTCGGTTCACGAGCGCTAAGAAATCCTCGTATTTTTTTAATGCTTGTTTTCCCAAGCTGGACCGTTCTCAAACTGCGCCCCACATCGGAATGACCGGGACGCCAAGGCACGATTTTCTGGCGCCGCTGATTCTCGTTTGATGCTTCAATCCAAATTGCTGAGTGGACGCATCTACAGGAATAGGGCTTGCTCCTTCACCTGAATCCTTCAGCAGGGGGGCTTATGCGCAACTTGAATCAACACCGCTGGCTGCCGCTCATCGCAGTTGCTTCCATCCTCGCCTCAGCGCCGGTTTTCTTCGCGCAGGCCGCCACATCGGGAACTCCGGCTACGGCCCCGGCGGCAGATCGGATTATCAACGTAACGTACGAATCGCCAACCCCCGAGGAGATCGGCGACTCTCTGATGACTTACCAGCGCTATCAGGAGGCGATTGCGTCTTACAAGCGAGCTGCCGGTTCGGCCGCCGTGATGAACAAGATGGGCATCGCCTATCAACTCATGTTCAATTTTCAAGACGCGTTGCGGTGCTACGACGCCTCGCTGAAGTTAGACCCGGCCAGCGCCCACGTTTATAACAACCTCGGCACGGTCTACGACGGACTCCTGGACTACCGAAGCGCGGAGCGCATGTATCGCAAGGCGTTGAAGCAGGAGCCGGGCTCTGCGCTGGTGGTAAAGAATCTCGGTTCCAACCTCCTCGCCCAGCACAAATACAAGCAGGGTTGGGAGTATTACAAAGCCGCATTGGCTCTGGACCCGAAGATCTTCGAAGAAACGACCAACAGATTCCGCGTCGTCAACCCGGCCTCGATTGAAGACCGCGGCGCAGTGAACTATTACACGGCCAAGGGCTATCTCCGCGCCGGCATGACAGACCGGGCTATCGAGTATCTGCGCAAATCACTCGACGAGGGGTTCACCAGTCCCAAAAAGATTATGGCCGACGACGACTTCGCAGGCCTGCTCGGCTTGCCGGCATTTGCACGGCTTCTGGCCGAACAGCGCAATCCTTGAGATGCCCGGAGCGTGCGCGGATCGATCCTGCTGTTGAGGGTCTCATTGCCTTCCCGGTGATTCCAGCGTCTATCCTGTAGGAAGACTTTTCACCGCTGGAGTTGCCATGAAGATTCGCCTCATCTCTTCGCTTGCCTTCTTGACCCCCTTCTTGACCCCCCTCTTGACTCTCGGTCTGGCGGTCATGATCTCGGCCCAGGATTCAAATTCCACGCCATCAACCGGTCAGGTTCCGGCCCAAGGATCGGGTGCAGGGGGTGGGCAAGGACAACGGGGCGGACGGTCCGGCGGATGGGGCGATTTCGGTGACATGGGCGGACGCGGGATCGCGGGAACCGTGACGGAAGTTGCCGTCGATCACTACACCGTCAAGACCGATGCGGGCGAAAGCTATGTGGTCCACTTTAGCGCGAACACCAGAATTCTGAAGCAGCCGGTGCAGAAGCCGGGAGAGGGCGGCCCGAGGGGCGAAGGTGGCGAGAGAGGCGATCGCCAACGGTCAACACCGGAGGCCATCAAGCCTGGCGACATCAAGACCGGCGACGCAGTGGCCGCATTTGGCGAGATCGACTCAGCCGCCAAATCTGTTGGCGCTGTTGTCGTGATGCTGATCGATCCTGAGCGCGCCAAACGGATGCGCGAGCAGGAGGCAAATTTTGGCAAGACCTGGCTCATGGGCAAAGTTACGGCCATCAACGAAACCACGGTATCGCTCACAGGCGCACTCGACCACGCTGCTCACAGCTTTCAGGCCGACGAAAACACCACCTTTCGTAAGCATCGCGAACCCGTCACTCTCGCCGACGTTCAAGTGGGCGATACGATTCGCGTCGAGGGGTCAGTAAGAAACGGAAGCTTTTTCGCCGCATCCGTCACAGTGATGGTCATGCCGCAAGCTGGAACGCCAACTGTGCTGCGTAACGCACCGACGGCACCCGCTCCGCAGACGAGTGCAGCACAACCGAAATAATTCAATACCCGGTTAACACGGGATGTCTGGTGAGCAGGAGACTGGTCGCCTCTCAAACCGCGGAGTTCAGCGCCGCCTCGGCCCACAACACAGCTTCGGCATAGCACGCAGCCATAAACTCGTCGTCGAGGCGATGGGCCTGGGCTGCAGCGTCGCAAGCGGCCCATGCACCCTGCTCGTGGTTTTCCAGCCATTGAAGCAGGATGCGCTCCGAGTTGGCAGCGCCCCTCAGCGCCGCGCGTATCTCGTCGCGCAATGGGAGCGCCGGAGCCAGTTCTTCCATAGGAAGACGCATCATGGCCGGAAGCAGGCTCATCATTCCCAGCAGATACTGCTCGGTCGGGTCGAGGCCGCACATCCCCGCAGCCAACTCGCAGAATCGGCCACGCACAAAGGCCATGTGCAGAATCTCCGCCGGCTGATCGGCATTCATTTCGCTGGCGATGGCCAGCATGGCGATGTGCCGAAAGGTTTCCTCGCCCACGGCAATCAGCGCCGCCTGGATCGAGGTCACTTCCTGCCGTATCGCGCACATGGGAGAGTTGACCAGCCGCAACAGCCGGTAAGTGAGCGATGCGTCACGTTTCACCAACTTGGTCAGCTTTTGCAGATTGATTGATTCGCCGCGCAAAACCTGCAGAATCTCAATGTGGGAGATTCGGTTGGCGGGAATCTTCCGGTTTTCCAATAGAATCGGCCGGCAGAAATAATAACCCTGAAAGAGCGTGAAGCCCTCCCGGCAGGCTTGGTTGTACTCTTCCTGGGTCTCGATCTTTTCGGCAACCAGCGCCACCGCGGCATGGCGCAGCCGATGCAGCAAATTCTTCCGCGCCTTGGCATCACTCACAATAAAATCGACCTTGATGTAGTCGGCCATTTCGACCAGTGGATCGAACTTCGGCTTCCACGTAAAGTCGTCGAGGGCCAGGCGGAATCCCGAAGCCTTGAGCGTGCGACAGGTCTGAATCATCTGCGGCGTCGGTTCCAGGTCTTCAAGCACCTCTATTACAGTCATGCTGGGCGGCAGAACATGCATCAGGTTTGGGTTCAGGGTCTCCGCGGTGAAGTTGACAAATGCGGGCAGCCCGCCGGTCAACCTTTCAAGGCCGAAGATGACGGTGTTGTCGAGCATTGTCCGGGTGGCCGCGTCGCCATCTCCGCGGAAAGAGGCCTCCGGCCCGGCCCTGAAGAGCAACTCGTAACCATGCACCCGTCCGCGCAAATCCAGGATCGGCTGACGAGCCACATAGCGCAGCCCGCCCGCAATCTCCGGAAGCATAGGTTGCGAGTCTGAAGCCCCGTGAGACAGGGTCGCCATGCGTGTCATCCCACAGAGTTCATCGGCGGAATGGAGCGCCAGCATGAGAGATCTTCAGATCGCAAGCAAACTCTATTGCAGAAGTCGCGTTCGACTCCGATCAGCCCATGAACATTCCGCCGTTCACGTCGAGCACCTGACCGGTGATATAAGACGCCGCTTCCGAAGCTAGAAATGCGACCGCCTGAGCAACGTCGAAGTCGGTTCCTCGCCGGCCGAGGGGAATATTCGCCAGCATCGCCGCGCCCACCTTCTCATCGAGCACCGCCGTCATCGGCGTCTCAATGTAGCCCGGCGCCACGGCATTCACGGTGATTCCCCGCGACGCCACCTCGCGCGCCAAGGAACGCGTCATGCCAATCAGCCCCGCTTTTGAGGCGGCATAGTTGACCTGGCCGGCCTGGCCCGCACGGCCCACCACGCTGGCCATGTTCACGATCCGACCCCAGCGATTCTTGATCATCTGCCGCAACAGTGCTTGCGTGAGCAGAAAGGGCCCGGTCAGATTGATGGCGATGACAAGATCCCAATCGGAGCGCTTCATGCTCATCATCAGGGCGTCGCGTGTGATGCCTGCATTGTTGACCAGGATTTCGACCTTGCCGAAGCGATCAATCACGGCCTTCGCGCCCGTTTCGATGGATTCCTGATTGGAGACATCGAGTTTGAATGCAGCCGCCTTGCCGCCCAGAGCCTCGACCTCTGTCACGACCTGCGCCAGCTTGGTCTCGTTGATGTCGGCCAGCGCCAAGGTCGCTCCTGCCTTCGCCAGTTCCAGCGCAATCGCGCGTCCAATGCCCTGCGCCGCTCCAGTTACCAGCGCAACTCTTCCTTGTGGATCTGCCATGCTTTCCTCGTCCTCCGCGCGCACTTGAGCGCCATTTTGTTCTCACTGATTGTAACTGCTCACACGAGCCTTCTGGCCCCATCAGCCCTTCGCGGCCGTTGGAATCGCTGCTGGACCCGCTGCTTCCGCGAGGCCGGCGTGAGCCTCAAGGGCAATTCTTCCCTGTCGCACCGCGCGATTGACGGCGCTGAGAATCGCATCGAGCGAAGCCGTAACGATATTCAGATTTGTCCCCACTCCAAAGACCGGTTCCGAGGCTCCAATCTGAATCTCGACGAACGCCATCGCCGCCGCCGATGCGCCCTTGCCGACCGATTGCTCCTGATAGTCGACGATTCCTATGCTCCAGCCATATCTGCCATTCATCGCTCCGACAAACGCATCGATGGGGCCGTTGCCGCTGCCTGCGATCGATTCTTGCTCGTCGTCTTGCTGGATGGTTGCCGATATGTTCACGGTCCCGCCGCTCGCGTTCTCTGAATATTGAACGCAGGAAAGTGGGCTTCGTTGATTGAGATACTCCGTCACAAATGCATCCCAGATCTCTGCCGGGCGTATCTCGCTGCCTGTCTTGTCGCTGATCTGCTGAATCACGCGGCCGAACTCAATCTGCAATTTGCGCGGCAAACGCACGCTATAGTCGCGCTCCAACAGGTAGGCCACTCCGCCCTTGCCCGACTGGCTGTTGACGCGGATGATCTCTTGATAACTGCGGCCAATATCGTTCGGATCGAGCGGCAGATAGGGCACAGCCCACACAGACTTGTCTGCCTGGGCAGCGAAACCTTTTTTGATTGCATCCTGGTGCGAGCCGGAAAACGCCGTAAAGACTAACTCGCCGGCATAGGGATGGCGCACATGAACGGGGATCTGGGTGCAAGACTCGGCGCATTCGATGATGCTTGGAATGTCGGAAATATCGAGGCCCGGATCGACGCCCTGCGTGTAAAGATTTAGAGCCACAGTAATCAGATCGACATTGCCTGTGCGTTCTCCGTTGCCAAAGAGCGTGCCTTCGACCCGATCCGCGCCCGCCATCACGCCCAACTCCGCCGAGGCAACCGCGGTGCCGCGGTCATTATGCGGATGCACGCTCAAGATGATCGAATCACGGCGCTTGAAGCCGCGGCTCATCCACTCGATCTGATCCGCGTAGACATTGGGCGTCGAATTCTCGACAGTGGAGGGAAGGTTGACGATGGCCTTATGCTCTGGCGTTGGCTGCCAGACATCGAGCACGGCCTCGCAGATTTCCAGGGCGTAATCCAGTTCGGTGCCGGTAAAACTCTCCGGCGAATACTCGAAGATCCACTCGGTTCCGGGATACGATGCGGCAATATCCTTGAGCATCTGAGCGCCATCGACGGCGATTTTCTTCACGCCTTCGCAATCGAGTTTGAAGACTACCTCGCGCTGGACAGTTGAAGTCGAGTTATAAAGATGAACGATGGCCCGAGGCACGCCCCGCAGCGCTTCGAAGGTCTTGTGAATAAGGTGCTCGCGCGCTTGCGTCAACACCTGCACGGTCACGTCCGCCGGAATGCGGCCCATCTCGATGAGCTCACGGCAAAAATCGTAATCGGTCTGCGATGCGGCGGGAAAGCCAATCTCGATCTCTTTGAAGCCGAGTCGCACCAGCAGATCGAACATGCGGTGTTTGCGCTCGGAATCCATTGGCTCAATCAGCGCCTGATTGCCGTCGCGCAGATCGACGCTGCACCACGCCGGGGCCTTGTCGATGGTCTTGCCCGGCCATTGGCGGTCATCTAACCGCACGGTTGGAGTCGGAGAATATTTGGCTGCTGGATGTTTCAATGTCGGTTCCTTTTTGTTTTCTAGGCAGGTGGCGCGCTCATTCGTCTCGAAGAATCGCCCTGAACCCCGAAGCTGTGCCCCGTTCATCGCAGTCTCATCGCGATGAGCGGGACTTCTGGTCAGACCCGCATCACGTCTATGATAGAACGATGCCGTACGGTCTGAAACGGTTCCAGAAAGCGGAAGCCCTCCACTTCATTACTTTCAGTTGCTTTCACC
>CAYTJN010000198.1:0-7061 GCA_964438125.1 uncultured Occallatibacter sp. | reverse complement strand
GGACGGGACCCAAACGTCTGCAAATGAAGTGAGGCAAAAGTGAACGCACGCAATCGAGTATTTCTAATCCTGGGCTTGCTGACCGTTGGGTCGTTGATCTGGTACTTCGTGACCGTGCGGCCAACCACCGATCTGCAACTGATCGGCACGGTGGACGCCAACGAAGTGGTCGTGAGCGCCAAGATTCCCGGCCGCATCCAGACATTGACAGTGGATGAAGGCCAGGATGTGAAGGCCGGCCAGCTTATCGCAATCATTGAGAGCGAAGATCTAGACGCGGCCCGCAAAGCGGCCCAGGCTACCGCCTCCAGCCAGAGCTACAAGCTCGGCGAAATGGTTGAGAGCGAGCTCCAGACACGCGGGGAGACGGGCAGCGCTACGGTAAACGCCGAGGCGATGGTGAAGTCTGCGCAGGCTGCGCTGGCCCAGGCCCAGGCGCAGCTTGACCACCAGCAAGCAGACACCAGCCGGATCGTTGCGCTGGCGCAGCAGGGAATCATGAGCCAGCAATCCAGCGAGGACGCCGCCACTAGCCTTGAGGCGGCCAAAGCCGCTGTTGAATCGGCTCGCGAGAACGTCGCTGCCGCCGAAGCCTCTGTGCGCCAGGCCCGCGCCCACGAGATGCTCGCCGCGGTTGCCGCGCGCACTGTGGACTCGACGCGAGGTGAAGTTGAAAATGCGCGCGCCCTGGCTGAGCAGGCCAAGGTTCAGTTGGGTTACGCGCAAGTCTTCGCGCCGGTCAGCGGCAAGGTCAACGTCCGTGCCGCGCGGCAGGGTGAAGTGGTCGCGGCCGGCGCAGCCATCGTGACGATTATGGACCTGAGTCAGACATGGATCTATGCGCCGTTACCCGAGACGCAGGCCGACGCCGTTCAGCTCGGAGACTCGCTTCGCGTGGTCATGCCTTCAGGCGCTGCCTTGCAGGGAAAGGTCATCAATAAGTCGGCTGAGGCCGATTTTGCCACGCAGCGCGATGTTAGCGCGCGCAAACGCGACATAAAAACAATTCAGCTCAAATTACTCATCGACAATCCGGGGGATCGGTTTGTTCCCGGCATGACCGCTGAAGTTTATATCCCGAAGAGCAAGTTGGTGAAGCAATGATGGCCAAGGCCAAAACCACCTCCGAAACGCAGGGCGGCCCGCAGCCAGCCATCCTGGTGGAGAATGCAGTCAAGCGCTATGGCGACTTTGAAGCCGTCAAGGGGGTTAGCTTCTCTGTAGCGGCGGGTGAGATCTTCGGGCTCCTTGGCCCGAACGGCGCGGGCAAGAGCACCCTCATTCGCATGATGACCACGCTCATCCCGCTGACCTCGGGTAGAGCAGTCGTCGCGGGTTACGATGTGGCAAAAGATCCGGACGCGGTCCGGCGCATGATCGGCGTGATTCCGCAAGCTCTGACAAGCGACCCCGACCTCACCATTGAAGAGAATCTCAGCATCTATGCCAAGCTTTATAGCGTGCCCAGGGCGCAGCGCACCAAGAATATTCAAGAAGTGCTTGAGGCCGTTGACCTCGTCAAGTGGCGCGGTGCGCAGGTCAAGACGCTCTCAGGCGGAATGCGCCGGAGGGTCGAGATTGCCCGCGGCCTGGTCCACAATCCCAGCATCTTTTTCCTCGATGAACCAACCACCGGACTCGATCCGGTCTCCCGCATCGCGGTCTATGAGATGCTCGACAAGCTGCGTCGCACGCGTCACCTCACCATGCTTCTGACAACCCATTACATGGAAGAGGCCGACAAGCTGTGCGACCGGATTGCGATCGTCGATCACGGCACTCTCGTCGCGCTGGGCACGCCGATTGAACTCAAGCACAGCGTCCCAGGCGCCAACGTGATCGAGGTTCACTTTGACCGCGAGACCCCGGAGTGGCGTGCACGGCTCGAAGCTCTTGACGGAGTGACCAGCGTGCAGGCCGAGAGTGCCGGCTTCTATCGCGTGCTAACATCCATGGGCTCTAAAACGACAACGCAGTTAGTGGAGTTAGCCGCATCTTTGGGTGAGACTCTCACATCTCTCAGCGTGCAGAATACGACTCTGGACGATGTGTTTGTCCACTACACCGGCCGCCAGCTTCGCGATGAGCTGGTCAAGCCCCCAGTCTTCTCTCTGCCGCCGCGTCCTGGAGCACAGCCATGAGTAGAATGCTCGCCATTATCGAGCGCGAAATGCGCAAGTTCTTCCGCTCGCCTACTCTCATGATCATGTCTCTGATGATGCCGATCCTGCAATTGGTCATCATGGGCAATGCATTCGGCGGCAAGATCGTGGGCGCGCGAGTCGCAGTCGTCGACTACGATCACGGCCCGCAGGCGGTCAAGCTTCGCGAGTCTTTTGACGCTATTGCAGCCAACATCAAGACTTTCAAAACCATCGAGTACAGTGACGAAGTTCAGGCCAGGGAAGACGTCCGAACCGGCAGAATAGATGCCGCAATTGTTATCCCTGCGCAGTATTCCCGGAGGGTTTACTCACAAAATGCGCCCCAACTCGGGCTCGTTGTCGATAACTCAGACCAGTTCACTTCCGGCTCTCTCGAATCCGAAATGCAGTCTCTGGTTGCGGCGCTTACCACTCCGGAGATCCAGCCGCGCCTCGCTAACTCGATCGCTCTTGAGATCGTCGAGCTCTATCCCTACGTCAACTATATGAAGTTCCTACTACCCCTCACCATTGCCCTGGCCATGTATATCTCAGTGATGATCGGCGGTGGAATGTTATACATCGACGACAAGGCGCGGGGTGTGCATGAGGGCTATCTAGTCACTCCAATCACCAGGCTTGAGTTAGTCTTTGGCATGAATATTGCCGGCTCGATCAAGGCCGTACTGGCGGGCATTTCTCTAACGGTCATTGGCTCGCTGATGGCGGGCCTCGGAGTGATCTTTCATCCGGAGGCTCTGGCGGAGCTTATCTGCCTGATTATCGTGACATCAATAGCCTTCAACGGCATGATGTTTCTGCTCATGGTGCGTGTCGATGATCCACTCGTGCCTCGTGCCATGTTCGGTGTCCTCAATACGCTGCTGCTTTATCCATCTGGAGGCATGTATCCGATCAGCGCATTCCCGCGCTGGCTTCGGGCCATCTCCGTCATTGACCCCTTCACTTACTGCGTTCACGGCTTCAAAGCCATTCTGCTCAAAGACGGCGGTTTCGCTGCCATTCAGTACGACCTCTGGTTTCTTTTGATCTTCGGCGTCGGCACACTTCTGATCGCGACACCTCTTTTTAAACGCACCTTGTAACGCGATGAAGGCGGTGGCGATAGACTAAGCCTGTGATGCGTAGATTGGTTGTTTCCCTCTTACTCGCTCTTATCGTGCTGACTGGATGCCACTCCAGCAATAATGGCTCTTCGCAACCGAGCGCCGTCCCTCACTTCAAGGTCTACAAGCTGCGTGGGAAGGTGATGTCGACCGACGCGGCCAAAGGCGAAGTCACGCTGAACAACGAGGCCATCCCCGGCTTCATGGATGCCATGACGATGCCTTACAAGCTCAAGGACGCGAGCATCCTGAGCGAGTTGCATCCGGGCGATGTGATCACCGCCGACGTGCTCGTCTCGCAAGACCCGGACGCGGATGTGCTGTTGGATCACATTGTCGTGGTGGCGCAGGCAAAGCCCGATTACAAGCCTGCGGTTTTCTATCATGTGCCAACACCGGGCGATGCGATGCCCGACTTCAAGGTCCGTAACCAGGACGGCCGGATGATTCATCTCGACAGTTTTTCGGGCAAGGCGCTGCTGATCACCTTCATTTACACGCGCTGCCCATCGCCGGATTTTTGTCCAAGGATGACGCGCAACTTTGCATCGCTGGAGAAGCAGTTGGCGGCTAACCCGGCACTTTACTCGAAGACGCATCTGATCTGCATCAGCTTTGACCCGGAGCACGACACGCCGGAGCGGCTCAGGGCCTATGGAGCGACTTATCTCGGCAGCGATGCGAAAAATGCATTTGCGCATTGGGAGTTTGCGGTACCGGAGAGATCGGAGCTCGTGAAAATGGCCAGGTTCTTCAACCTGGGAATGACCGACAATGCGGATTCCACGATCACGCACTCGCTCTCAACGACATTGATCGGGCCGGATGGTAAAGTGGAACACTTCTATCCTGGTAATGAGTGGACTGTATCTCAGGTGCTAGAAGATATGAAACGATTTGCACTCCCAGCTTCAGTCTGACGTAGGTGAGTAGCGCGACGAGCTCAAAATATAGTCCATAGTTTTGCAAACGCATCGAGTTCGATCAGCCATTGCCCTGGCGGAGCGGCGTCGAGCGTGGCGTGCTCCAGCACCCATGTGTCTTTGTGGAAGAGAAAAACCGCGTTGAGGCCGGCGGCTAGAGCAGGATTGATGTCACTCTTGGGGCTGTTGCCGATCATCCAGCTAATATGCGGGTCTAACTTGTGGCGACTTATGACATCGCGATAACTGGCCGCATCCTTTTCAGCAACAATTTCAACCGCAGAGAAGTAACTCGCAAGGCCGGAGCGAGTGAGTTTGTCAGCTTGTTCGGCCTCGTTGCCTTTGGTCATCAGGATAAGTCGATGGCGCACTGCGAGCCCATTTAGAGTTTCGGCTACGCCGGGCAGCAGTTCGATCTCTTGTTCGGCGATGGTGCGGGCAAAGCCCTCGATGCGCTGGCGCCTTTCCTCGCTGACAGGCACGAGGCTGAGCCGCTCAAAGCAAGTGACCAGAGAGCGGGTAAAACTCGGCAGCCCATAGCCGTGCGTGAGGATGGTCTCGCGCTCGACCTGATTCAATGTCTGGCGCACCTCGGCCGGTGAGTACTCGTGGTGGTCGAGATAACTGATAAAGGCTGCGATAGCACGCTCGAAGTAGACGTTGTTCTCCCACAGCGTATCGTCGGCGTCGATGAGCAGCGTTTGGCCGGGTGGAAATTGCGGCATGGATCTCCAGTTACCGGATTGGGTCTTTCTTTGGAAGCAGTGAGTCGAGCAGCAAGAGGCAGGCGCCGATGACAATGGACGAGTCAGCTATGTTGAAATCGGGATAGTGGTAGCTGAAGATATGAATCTCGATGAAGTCCACCACCGAGCCGTAGAGGATGCGGTCGTGGAGGTTGCCGAGTGCGCCTCCGAGAACGAGAGCCAAGGCGACGGTCAACAGGCTGAAACGGTTTCCCATACGGACCAGCACGACGAGGACGGCGAGCGCGAGGGCACAGCCGAAAGAGGCCAGAATCCAGCGGACGAGATGGGGCGAGGCGGAGTCGGCGAAGAGCGAAAAGGCCGCGCCGTCGTTGGTCCAATGCGTGATACGCAAAACACGAGGGATGAGCGGAATAGCGCCGCCCATCGGAATATGCAGCGTGACCCAGGTCTTGGACAGACGATCGAGCAGGATGATTACGGCGGAGATGAGCAGCAACCAGGGCAGGCGTCGTGGTGCGGCGAATTTCATTTCGTTCCTTTACGAACTGGGGGTTCGGGTTCGTGGTATCCCACCCTAGCCGCAAAACCAAAGACGCGGCGAGGATGGGGCACCCCGGCTTAATGTGTGCGGAACGGTTGAGGTTCGTGGTATCCCAGGTCCGAAAATCCGGACCTGGGGCACCCAGTTTTATGCTGCTTCCGGGGGTTCGATCTTCATTTCTGTCAGCGCATCTTGGCAGCGGGTGCAGACGTTTTGCCAGATGCCGTAGTTGGAAACTTCCGGCATGAAGTTCCAGCAGCGGGCGCATTTGTGGCCGGAGGCGGGCAGGGCGATGACCTTCAGTTCGGGACCTTCGACTAGCGTCACGCGCGAGACGTTCACAATCTCTTTAAGCCCGCCAGCATGACGTCGGAGGAGGTTGAGTTGTTCGGCTGATGACGCAATTTCAAGCTCGGCTTCCAACCCTTTGCCGATTCGCTTGGCCTTGCGGTCTTCTTCGAGAATACGCAGCGCCTCATCGCGCACAGCGAAGATCTGTTTCCATTCTTCGAGAAGGGGCGCTGGGTCTTCAGAGAAGATCTCGGCCGGGGCAGGGAATTGAGCGAGATGAACGCTGGCCTCGCGTCCCTCGACTTTGGGCAGATACTCCCAGACCTCGTCGGCGGTGAAGCTTAGGATCGGCGCGACCAGCCGAACCAGTGCCTCAGTAATCTGCCAGAGCACTGTCTGTGCTGAGCGGCGCTCGTGACTTGTCGGCGCGAAGGTGTACATGCGGTCTTTGAGTACGTCGAGATAAAAGTTGCTCAAGTCGATGACTGCGAAGTCGTTCATTGCATGGTAGACGCGATGAAACTCGAAGGCTGCATACCAATCGCGCACCTTCTCGGTCAGTTCGCGGGTCCGGGCCAGCATGTAGCGGTCGAGCGGCAGCAGATCGGCCTCGGCGACGCGGTCGCGGGCCGGATCGAAGCCATGCAAGTTACCCAGCAAGAAGCGGAAGGTGTTGCGCAACTTGCGGTAGATCTCAGCGCAGCGTTGCATCAGATTTTCGCTGGCCGCCATATCTTCGCGGAAGTCGATCGAGGCCACCCACAGCCGGACGATCTCGCCGCCCATGCGGTTGGCAATGTCGACCGGATCGACGCCATTGCCGAGTGACTTGCTCATCGCCCGGCCCTGCTCGTCGAGGGTCCATCCGGCCGTTGCAACCTGCGAGTAGGGTGCGCGGCCGCGCAGAGCAACCGAGGTCAGCAGAGATGAGTGGAACCAGCCGCGATGCTGATCGCCGCCCTCCAAATAAAGGCACTTCGTTCCGTCTTCATTTTGAAAACCGGCGTAGGCAGTCTTCAATTCCGGATCGTTCTCGCAGACGGCGAACCAGCTTGTGCCAGAGTCGAACCAGACATCGAGAATGTCGGTCTCTTTGCGGAACTCGTGGCCGCCGCAGTAAGCGCAGGTGCTGCCTGCCGGAAGCAGTTTTGCGACGTCCGTCGTGTGCCAGGACTCGACGCCCTCGCGTTCAAAAAGGCCGACGATCTGGCGGTTAAGCGCCGGGTCGAGAATCGGCTTCTGGCAGCCTGTGCACATGAAAACAGCAATAGGCACACCCCAGATGCGCTGGCGGCTAATGCACCAATCGGGACGAGTGGCGATCA
>CAYTJN010000197.1:0-7080 GCA_964438125.1 uncultured Occallatibacter sp. | reverse complement strand
CGCGAGAATGCGCGGCAGGTGCGCGAGGAGATTTCGACCGAGCAGTGGCAGCGGCTCAACCGGCTCTTCCACCATATGCACTCGCCGGAGGCGCGGACCCAGTTCAGCGCAAGCGTCAACGATCTGCTGGCCTCGGTGATCGACGGGATTCACTTATTCAAGGGCGTGAGCGACACGACGATGATCCACGGGGAGGGTTGGCAGTTTATCCGCCTGGGCCGCTACCTGGAGCGGGCCTACGCGACGGCGACGATGCTCGAGGTGCACCAGCCGGAGCTGTTGCATCCTCAGGAGCGCGAGCATGCGGGCTACCAATATCTTGAGATGGTCGGCCTGCTACGCTGCTGCACATCATTCGAGGCTTACTGCCAGGTGTATACGGCGGATGTAGTTCCGGAACGCATCATCGAGTTCTTACTGCTCAACCGCGATTTTCCCCACGCCATTCGTTATTGTGTGGACTCGATCCGCCATGCGATCGATTCGGTGCAGCGGACTGGCGGACGGCGACCGCCGGGCGAGTTGACGGCGGCTATCGGCCGGCTTCATGCGATGCTGGACTTCACCACGATTGAAGAGATTCTTGTCGGAGACACGGCGGAGTTTCTGCATACGATTCGGGAACAGTGCCTGCGCATTCACGAGATGATTTACAGCTATTATGTGCATTATTCGATTCAATCCGCGCTGGCCAGTTAGGGTTTGGACCGCGTGATTTGGGGTAATTGGCGCTGAGTAGGCGCGAGCGAGGACGCTCGCACTACAGCCGGTCTGGAGACCGGCCCTACCATGCTTCGATCACCAAATCGCGCGGTCAAGGTACAAAGTAGAAAGGGAGCGAGCATGAACTATTATTCGATCCGCCATCTGACGCGCTTCCGCTATTCGCAGCCGATCAGCGAGAGCATCATGGAAACGCGCATGCACCCGCGCTCGGACTCCAACCAGCATTGCCTCACATTTTCACTTTCGGTCAGTCCGCGCTGCCGCGTTTTCAGCTATCGCGATCACCAGGGAAACACAGTACAGCACTTCGACATTCCGGGCGAACACAACCAACTGGTGATTGTTGCCGAGTCGGTGATCGAACAGCAAAATCTGCCCGATGTTCCCAGCTTCCTGTCGCCGGATGCATGGGGCGCTTTGGACGAGCTGGTCGACGGCGGCGATTACTGGGAGATGTTGTTGCCCTCGAAGTTTGCCGTTGAGACTCCCGCACTGACGTTGTTGGCCAAGCAGATGGGGGTGACGCGGCGCGACGATCCGCTGATGCTGGTGCAGGAGCTGAACCAGCGGCTGTTCAATTACTTTGACTACGAGCCGCGCTCGACCCGGGTGGACTCGCCGATCGACGAGGCGATTGTGAGCGGCAAGGGGGTCTGCCAGGACTTCGCGCACACGATGATCGCTTTGCTTCGACATGTGAAGATTCCGGCCCGCTACGTGTCAGGCTATCTTTACCGGGCTACGGAGGACCACGACCGCTCAACGCCGGATGCAACGCACGCCTGGGTGGACGTGCTGTTGCCACAACTGGGGTGGGTGGGCTTCGATCCGACGAATAATCTTGTAGCTCATCATCGCCATATTCGCACCGCCGTGGGCCGCGACTACGCCGATGTTCCGCCTACGCACGGCATCTTCCGGGGCACGACGGACAGCGAGCTTTATGTTGCGGTGCATGTCGAGGCCAGCGCAGAGCCGCCGGCGCTCGATCGCAAGCTTCCCATCCCCGACGACTGGAGCGTGCTGGTCGAGCGGGCTCAGCAGCCGCCTAAGACTCCGACTCCATTTGTCGATTTGCAGCAGATGCAGCAGCAGCAACAGCAATAGAAACCGGGGATCAGAGATCAGGGAACGAGGTCTCTCACTCGCGTGCGACATTAGACATCGGGCTTAAGTGCAGAGCATTTGCTTTGCCTCCGCCGAAACAAGATAGAAAAGATTGGCAGCAGCGTCATCCATTGGCTCGACCTCTCGCACCGTTATCAGGCCGATGTTGATTCGGGCGAGGCCTTCCTGATCCATGACCCGCCCAGAGGCCTGATCGAGCAGGAAGAGCAGTTGATTGTGAATCGACTCGAATGGCGGATGGGAGGGGTATTCGCTCTCTAGTCTTTCGATTGCCAAAACAGCCTGATGAAAGAGGTCAACACGTTCTTTGCTCGTCATCATTGTGCCCCGCTGGTTGTCTGGTAACAGAAGGCTAAGCTCGCGATCAAGCGCCGGGTCACTCTATGAGTGGTCCAGGAGTGGTCCAGGAGGAACAGGGAGCGAGATTTGAAGACCATCTCTTCCTACTGCCTTATTGGTTCAGCTCAGGAAATCGGCGATGGCGGCTACTACTGTTTGCTGCTCGTCTTCGCGTAACTCGGGGAAGATGGGGAGGGCAAGGACTTCGCGGGCGGCGCGTTCGGCTTGGGGGAAGCTGCCTTCGGGATAACCTAGGCTCTTCAAGGCTTCCTGCATGTGGAGCGGGACGGGATAGTAGATCTCAGAGCCGATTTTGCGCTCGGTGAGGAAGGCGCGCAGGGCGTCGCGGCGAGTGGTGCGAACCACATATTGATGCCAGACGTGGCGGGTGCCTGGAACCTCGTGGGGCAGGATGATGCCGTGGGCGGGATAGGGGCCGGCCTCGACCAATCCGGCAGCGTGAAAGAGCGCATGATAGCGCCGGGCCAGGGCGCGCCGAGCTTGATTCCATCCTTCAATGTAGTTGAGCTTGACGCCGAGGATGGCGCCCTGGATGCCGTCCAGCCGCGCATTCCAGCCGACCTCGTCGTGGTAGTAGCGCCGTCTCATGCCGTGCTGGCGCAACATCCGGACGCGCTCTGCCAGTTCGTCGGAGTTGGTTGTGACCATGCCGGCGTCGCCGGCGGCGCTGAGGTTTTTGGTGGGGTAAAAGCTGAAGGCGGCGGCATCGCCAAGGGCGCCGGCTTTCCGCCCCGGCGACGAAGACCTGTCGCCGGAGACTCCGTTTGCGGTCGCATGGCCACCGGGGTGATTCCATTCCGCTCCCCAGACTTGCGCGGCGTCTTCGATGAGCTTGAGTCCGTGCTGCTTTCCGATCTGAGAAAAGGCCGCCCAATCGGCACACTGGCCGAAAAGGTGTACGGGTAGAATGGCCTTGACCTGGGCGCCTCGGGGGCCATTGAGGACGGTCTTCACCGCCTGGGGATCGAGGTTGAAGGTGGTTGGCTCAATGTCAGCGAGGATCGGGGTCGCTCCGGCACGGAGAATGGCGCTGGTGGAGGCGAAGAAGCTGAAGGGCGTTGTGAGAACGGCGTCGCCCGCCTGGATTCCGGCGGCGGCGAGCGCCAGCCAGAGGGCGTCGGTGCCGGAAGAGCAGCCCATGGCGTGGGCCACACCTAACTGAGCGGCGGCTGCATTTTCAAATGCGGTAACGGGCTCGCCGAGGATAAACTGCTGGTTTTCGAGAACGCGGCCGATTGCCGCCATCAGTTCATCGTGGAGGGGGCGGTACTGGCGTTTGAGGTCCAGCATGGGGACAGCCTGGGCTGATGGGACAGGGGTTTGAGGCGGATTGGAAGCTGCCTTCACAAACCCATGCTACCAGCCTGACGGCGATCCAGATCTCAAAATCGAATCCTGAAACCAGCCTTGAATGCGAAGATTGTTCTCGCCCAAGGTTGAAAAGGTTGGCGCGGGCCTATATGGTAATCACATTGCGGGAATGAGCGGCTCCCGGGGTTTCCCGAGCCGCGCCCGACCACTTGCAAGAAAACGCATGCTTGATTGCGTTCACCCCCAAAAAAAGAAGGCAGGAGATCGGCAATGGAGAACAAGCCGGCACAAAATATTCAGGATACATTTCTGAACACGGTCCGCAAGGACAAGACCCCCATCACGGTTTACCTGGTCAGCGGGGTCAAGCTAACGGGAAAGATACGGTCCTTCGACAAGTACTCCGTGCTTCTGGAGAACAACAGTCAGGAGCAGTTGATCTTCAAACATGCGATTTCGACAGTTGTTAGTAACCGGGCCGTGTTGCATAGTGAGCACCGTCCGGTCGCCGCTATCAACGGCGCCGGCCCATCGGCAGTTCCCGCTCCGCTTGTTCCCACGGTCGTAGGGGAGCAGCGATAACCCTGGAACGAGCAGTCCTGGTGGGTATGGACCTCGGGGTCCGCTCCCGCAGCAACCGCGCAGCCCAGGCGGGCGCGCGGCAGGCGGCGGTGCGTGCGGACGAGGCCGGCCTCGACGACGAATTGGCGGAGGCTGCCGGTTTGCCGCCGCCAAGTTCCTCGGCGGGCAGGGTGGTTCAGGGGCGTTCCAGCACGGAACTGGATGCGGAGGAGTCTCTTGCCGAGTTTCGCGAGCTGGTAGAGAGCGCGGGCGGCGTGGTTGTGGCCGAGCTTTTGCAGCGGCGCGCGCATCCTGACCCAGCCACGCTGATCGGCAAGGGCAAGGTGGAGGAGATCGCCGGGGTTGCTGCCTCGACTGAGGCGGACCTGGTGCTCTTTGACCACGATCTGACGCCGACCCAGTTACGCAACCTTGAGGCTTCGCTGCCATGCCGGGTACTGGATCGGACGCAGTTGATCCTGGACATCTTTGCGCGCCATGCACGAACCAGCGAAGGCAAGTTGCAGGTGGAGTTGGCGCAGCTTGAGTATTTGCTGCCCCGGCTCACGGGCAAGGGCAAGGCGATGTCGCAACTGGGCGGCGGGATCGGCACGCGGGGACCGGGCGAGACCAAGCTCGAGACAGATCGACGCCAGATTCAACGCCGTATCGACCACGTAAAACTCGACCTGGAATCGGTGCGCCGGGTACGCAAGCAGCAACGGCAGCGCCGCGAGGCCGTGCCTATGCCGACGGTGGCGCTGGTGGGCTATACCAACGCGGGCAAAAGCACGCTATTCAATCAACTGACAGGCGCAGAGGTTCTTGAATCGCCGCGCATGTTTGCCACTCTCGATCCGAAGTTGCGGGTGATTGACTTGCCGAGTCGGCGCAAGGTGCTGCTGTCGGACACGGTCGGCTTCATTCGCAACCTGCCGCATACGCTTGTGACGAGCTTCAGGGCAACGCTTGAAGAGGTGGCGCAGGCCGAGGTGCTGGTGCACATTCGCGATGCTGCTTCAGACTACGGAGATGAGCAAAAGGTCCAGGTGGAGCGGGTTCTCGACGAGCTTGAATCGTTAGGCAAGCCGCGCATCGAGGTGCTGAACAAGATCGATTTGCTGGGCGAACATGAGCGGGCGGGATTGGCGGAGCGGAGCGAGTCATCGGGCGAGGTGGCGGTTTCGGCGCGCACAGGGGATGGAATGGATGGACTGCTTCGGGCAATCGACAGGGCGCTCAATTCCGATCCGCTTGTCGAGGCTGAATTATGTGTGCCGCAGCAGGACGGAGCCGTGCTGGCGGCGGTCGAAGCGGGGATGGTTGTGCACTCGCGGGAGTACGAAGGGAACCTGGTGCGGCTCGTGGTTACCGGGCCGGCGTCGTTGATGGGGCGATACCGGCGATACCGCCTGCACGAGGAATAAATCCTCTTTTCATCAATGCGTCATGTGAGATCGCCTATTCTTAGGACTTACTGGCTGCGAAGGAGGCCCCATGAATCCAGCAGCACCCACTGCCGTCCCTTCCATCACGACTCTCTCCACTCGCGAGGTGTATCGCAACCATTGGCTGCGGGTGAGAGAGGACCGGATTCTGCGCTCGAACGGTGTCGAGGGCATTTATGGCGTGGTGGAGAAGGATGACGCCGCCATTATCCTGCCTATCGACCGGGGCCGCATCTGGCTGGTGGAGCAATTCCGCTACACGATTCAGGAGCGAGCGCTGGAACTGCCGCAGGGCGGGTGGGAGATGGAGATCGATTCTCCCGAGGAGCTTGCGCGCGGCGAACTGAGAGAAGAGACCGGCCTCGAAGCCGCCGAGATGACCCGGCTGGGAGAGGTGTGGATCTCCTACGGCTTTGCGAAGCAGAAACAGCATGTCTTTTTGGCAACTGGACTGATCGAGACGGCTCGACGGCCGGATGCGGAGGAGCACGACATGATTGTCCGCTCGGTTACGATTGGCGAGTTCGAGGAGATGATGCTGGACGGCGTGATCCGCGACAATTGCACGCTGTCGGCCTGGGCGCTTTATCTGATGTGGAAGGCGCGGCAAGATTAAGAGAACCTGCCGCAACCCATCAATCGGCGCCCCTGGAACGGCTGCTCCAGCCTCCCTGCATCCCGATCTGCCGTGTCTCTCGTTGCTCGCCGCGAAATTTCTTGAATGCCAGAGCCGTGAGTGCGGCAAAGAATAACAGGGCAAGCAACTGGGCGATTTTGAATGCCGGAGCCTCCGGAGTGGGAGCGATCGCCTTGAGCGCGGGCACCTTGTTGAAGAGCTGCGCGATCAGCACAAAAAAGTTGAAGTATAACGAGAGCGCGGCGTCGATCACGTAGGTTCCGCGCCAGGCGCCAGAGAGACGGCGACCGTAAAGAGCAATCGTTGCCAACAGCAGAGAGATCAGCGACAGGACTCCCAGTACGATTCCGGGGGTAATTGTTTTGTTTGGAAACAGGAATCCGGTGATGCTGGTTAAGGCTGTGGTGACGAGAAAGAGCGCAGTCCAGCCGGGGAAGCGCCTGCCTGCGATCAGGCCCAGGACCACGACGAATCCCGAGCCGATTCCGATCAGGCTGAGAAGAACATGCAGGAAGGTAAACGTCGAGAGACTCAAACCGAGAATCATATTTTTCTCCTTGTGTGCACGGGTGAATGAGCACATAGCCCAGCGCTGAGGCCGCGATCAGGTGTGCTTGCCTGAGGCTTGTCAGCGCTGAGGGTCCTCTATCGGTTGCCTTGCTTGGCTTGCTTTGCTTGCGGAGGCTGCTAGCGGGGCTTCGAATTGCGAATCGGAATCCAGACAGCCTTTTGAGCCGCCAGTTTAGCACGGAATGCGGGATTCATGGCTAGTCTTTTGCGCCGTCCCTACGGGACTTATTAACAAAAGGTGCAATCGGTTTCCCCACGCTGAAGCGCGGGGCTAATCAACTCTGCGCCTCCGGCGCGTCTGTGCGGGTGCTCTTTTCGCGGGTCCTACGCCTCCGGCGC
>CAYTJN010000196.1:0-7102 GCA_964438125.1 uncultured Occallatibacter sp. | reverse complement strand
GCACGGCAAAGGGCAGACGGTCAATGATGACGCAGCTCAGCGCCTCGCCCTGCACGTCGACGCCCTGCCAGAAACTCGAAGTTCCGAACAGGACAGCATTGGGCGTTTCGCGGAACTGGTCCAAGAGCGCATTGCGCGGAGCTGTGCCGTGCAGCAGGATTGGGAAATCGAGTACCGGCATCAGACGCTCGTACAAGTCGCGCATCTGGGCATAACTCGTAAACAGACAAAAGGCCCGGCCGCGAGTAATCGTCAGAACGCGTTCAATGCATCGTGCCGCGGCCTCGGGAAATTCTGGGTCGCGTGGGTCGGGCATCTCCGGCGGCAGATAGAGCAGAGCTTGTTTGTCGTAACGAAAATGCGAAGGCACCACTAACTCGCGAGCCTCGCTGAGACCCAGGCGTTTGCGGATATGCTCGAAGCCTCCCTGGACGGTGAGTGTAGCCGACGTCATAACGACAGTAGGAATCTGGTCGAAGACTAACTCGGAGAGTAACTCGGAGACATCGATCGGCGTCGCTTGCAACAGGGTCGTCCGCGACGCACCGCGTGCGTTCGACCTTCCCGCAGAAGCTCCAGCGGAGATGCGCCGTTCCATCCAATACACCATGTTGCTGGCGCTCGATTCGAGCAGGAATTCAAGCTCGGAGCGCAGGCGTGTGACACGCTTCCTCAGCCCTGGAGCTTCATCCACGCCTTTCATCCCGTCCATTTCCATCTCCATGCGCTGGAGAGTAGCGCGCACAGCCATGTAGAGATCGCCAGAGATCTCGAGGAATTCCTCGCGCTCCGTAAAGGGCTGGCGGCCATCGCCGGCCATCGGCAGACCCGCAAAAAACATGCGGGCCCGATCGCGTAATTGCTGCGTAACTGCGGGTAGACTTTCCGCGCCCTCCTTTCCGCGCAGCAACGTATCCGTGTCGCGCGCTAACTCCTCAAAGCGAATGTTACTCACCGAAAGGCCGAAGTAACTCGACGCTACCTCCTCCAACTCATGAGCCTCGTCGAAGACCACGGCCGCAGCCTCGGGAAGGATGCCCGCATCGGGAGCGCCGGCGGCCTCTCGTTTCACCGAAAGGTCCGCAAAAAATAGATGGTGGTTGACAATAATAATGTCGGATTCGAGCGCCTTGCGCCGCATCTCGGTAATGAAACAGCGGCGATAATCGGGACACGTCGAACCAAGGCAGGCCTCGGCGCGCGCGTCCAGCTTTTGCCAAAGCGCACTCGACTCGGGCAGGCCGGCGATCTCCGATCGGTCTCCGGACTCGGTAGTCTGCTCCCAGGCGGCTATCTGGCGGTACTGGTCGATCTCTTCCAGGCCCGATAGAATCGGCTGGCTGCGCAGCGCGACCAGCTTGTGACGGCAAAGGTAGTTGGCGCGACCCTTCATATAGCAGACGTGCAGATTGCCGATCAGCGTCTCAAGAAACGGAACGTCGCGAAAATAAAGCTGGTCCTGGAGCGCCTTGGTTCCAGTCGAAATGATGATGCGCTGGCCGGTGCGCAGAGCGGGCAGCAGATAGGCCAGAGTTTTTCCTGTGCCTGTGCCGGCTTCGACGATCAGATGGCGGCGTTCCTGAAGCGCACGTTCCACGGCCTTTGCCATTTCAAGCTGGCCGGGGCGGTACTCATAGGGCAACGGCGAGCGCGCCAGTATGCCGCCGGGCGCGAAGAACTCGTGCAGCGTGGGCAGCGCGCGAGTTGGGTTGTCGGTGGCGGGCATCGGGACCGGGCGCTCTTCTCATCATAGTGTCGCCATCAGGCCCGGTTCGTCTACGCGCATCAGAGATGCTCGGCAGTCCAATTACGCTCTGTTTGAGGCGTAAGTCTTTAGAGAGGGTTGCGCCGGTCGTTGGTCAGCGTCTGTTCGCGATCGGCGCTCATCCACTGGCCGAGCATCGCGGCTTTGTCTAGCCCCGCCCAGCCTTGAGGGCCTGTAGAGCGTTTCGCTATCTTTTTTCTTACCTGAAAAGATCTCCGTGCCGAAACGGCCTTCTCTGCCGCTGCGTTATAAGGATTGACCGGTTTGGGGATGACGGGGTTGCATTCGATGCGCATCGTTGCCTCACTGGTAGGGCAGCGGGCAACTGGAGGGCCAAAATCCTAGCCAGGTGGCTTGCAATAATCTCATGATGCTTGTGGTGGTCACTCTCGCCCTAACCGAGGTCGGTATCCTTGCCGGCGGCGCTCGAGTGGTATTGATCCTCAGTCTGGACCTGGCTGTGCCGGCCGTCCATCCATTGACTAATCATTAGAGTCTCTTCGGCGGTTGCCACGCTTCCAAGCTCCGATGCGCCTTTCAGCAGTTTCTTTCGAACTTCGGCGGCTCTTCGCGTCGCGGCTGCCCTCTCGGCCTGCGCGGAGGAGTAAATATCCGCCGCAATTGAGGCCATGGAATTCTTGTGGATGTGCATCGTCTTCTCCTGCGAAACGGACGGGCAATCGGGATGCCTGGACATGGCCAGAATCATGTGAACAAGCTCATTAGCGGGCCTTCAACCGTTTCCGTCTGGATTCACTAGGCTGAGAGGACTAAGCTGGAATTGAGCATTCCACCGTTCAGCTCCGGGAGAGTCTTCGATCCATACGGCGCAAAACGAGTTGGGGTTAATATCGCAAGCTTCCCCCTTTTGGCAAAGAGTGACTGGAGATTCTATTGGCGAAGTATCGTAGATCGGTAGTGCCCCGAGAAGCAGGTGCAGCAGCGCTGCCTCTGGTAGCCATCGTGGGCCGGCCTAACGTGGGCAAATCAACGCTCTTCAACCGGCTCACGAAAAGTCGCCGATCCATTGTGGGCGACGAGCCGGGCATCACCCGCGATCGCATCTATGGCGAGTACGAGTGGGCCGGGCGCGAGTTTCGCGTCGTGGATACGGGCGGCATCGTCCCCGACGACCCCGATCTGATCCCCACGGAGATCTACGCACAGGCCAAAGTGGCGCTCGAAGAGGCCGATGCTCTGGTGCTGGTGGTAGATGCGCGGACGGAGCTGGCCAGTCCGGATTACGACCTGGTGCGGCTTTTGATTCGCGGCGGCAAACCGGTGTTTCTGGCGGTGAACAAGGTTGAAGGCGAAGCCATGGCGCTGGCTGCTGAAAACTTTCGCCAATTAGGCATTCGCAATGTCTTTCCCATTAGCTCAGAGCATGGGCTGGGGATCGGCGACCTGCTTGAGGCCGTTTCCGAAGCGATTCCGGCTCCCCCGGAGCGTGTGCCGTCCGAGGATGAATTGCTCGCAGCGCGAGAAATCGCCGAAGATGCCAAGGCCGAAGAGGCTGAAGTCTCTGAAGGCGGTCCGGCCCCGCCAGACCCGGAAGACGAGTTGCTTCGCCCGCTCCATCGCACGCACGGCGAATTTGAACAGCACGAGACCTCGGTGGCCATTATCGGACGGCCGAACGTCGGTAAGTCCACGCTGTTGAATGCGCTGACAGGAACCTCGCGAGCCATTGTTTCGCCCATCGCCGGCACGACGCGCGACGCGGTGGACGAGGTGGTCGAGTTCGAGGGCCAGCAGTTGCGATTTGTCGATACCGCGGGAATTCGCCGCAAGGGCAAGACTCACTTGATGGCCGAAAAGATGAGCGTGGTGATGGCGCGACGGCATCTTGAGGCCGCGGACGTTGCGCTGCTCGTGATCGACGCGGTTGATGGCGTAACTGCGGCCGACGCCACCATCGGCGGCTATGCGCACGAGAGCGGGCGCAGCGTGATTATCGTGGTGAACAAGTGGGACGTGGTGACGACGGGGCGCACGGACGGCAAGCCTCCCGCGGATCGGGAGATCTTTGAACAGCAGTTGCGCACCGTGCTTAAATACCTGAACTATGCACCTGTCGTCTTTCTTTCGGCACTCGAAGGGACGGGCCGTGAAGCCAAAAAGATGCTCCGCGTGCTGCATGAGGTTGTGGCCGTGGCCGCCGAACGGCGCAAGCGCGTTTCGACCGGACAGATGAACCGCTTCCTCGACAAGATCGACTTTCAGCGCGCGCCCGTGCCGATGGCAAAGCGAATTCGTATCTTCTATATGACCCAGGCCGCGGTTGCCCCGCCGACTTTTGTGCTCTTCACCGACCGCGAGATCAAGCTGCACTTTTCCTTCGAGAGATTTTTGGAAAACCAGATCCGCGAGGCCTTCGGGTTTCAGGGAACACCGATCTGGTTCAAGGTGAAGGCGCGGAACGAGAAGAGCGCGGATTAGAAATCAACCTGCGTGGGTGTCCTCGGCGCCATCCGCTGGCAGCAGGGCGTGCACTACCAGAGAGAGACCTAGGCTGACGATGATCGCGCGGACCATGAGCCAGTTGTCATAGCTCCAGGAGAGAAAGGCCATGGTGATGAATACGCCAATGGCGTTTATCTCTGACACGATGGCGCGAAGCCATTGTGGCTTGCGGCCCGTGGGTTGGATGCCCGGCCCCGGCTTGATGCGCAGCCGCGGAATGAGGCGCGGAACGGCGCGCAGATAATCCTGGTAGGGCTGGCCGAGTTGGCGTGTGAGGAAGGCCTCTTCGCCCAGGATCAGCCGCAGCAAAAATGCCGCAAGCAGAAGCATGGCAAAAAGCGCTCCGGTAGGCGGCATGAGGAAAGCCATGGCGGCGAACATGCCCCAGGAGCCGAGATAAAGCGGGTTTCGCACGAAGCGATAGGGCCCGTCGGCCAGCACGGAGCCGCCCTTCATTTGGCTATGAGTCACCGTTGCAGTCCCGAGCCATGCTGTACCCCAGACGCGCAATACAACAGCCTTGGCCGCGATCACCGCAGACAAAACAATCACCGCCGGCACGGCGACGGCGAATCGGAAGACTCCCAAGCGAGTGAGCAAAAGGGCCAGCCACACCATCAGCGGAATGCGACTTCCAATGCCCCAGGCTTCGATCCAAGGCGCCCAGAAGCCTAGCGTAAGGATGACCGCCATGATCAACACGCGCAGACGAAACTCAATCCGGGTTGCTCCCATCCATCTCTCTCCGCCGACCGAGCGTGCCGTTCCGCCAATTGGGTCTGGCCATAGAACCATACTATCGGCGCGAGGCGGCGGGAGCGAGATTCAGGACAAGAAGCACGAAATAGCGATAGAACAGTATGCATCGAGAATGAACCGCAGCACGCACGCCCAGCTACTACTCCGTCCGCAACGATTGCATGGGATCGATGGATGCCGCCCGGCGCGCGGGGAGGTAACAGGCTGCGAGAGCTATCAAGATCACGAGAGCCGAGCTGCCGGCAAATGTGAACGGATCGGTTGGGCGAATTCCAAAAAGCATGCTCGATAGAAGCCGCATGGTTGCAAGCGAAGCCACCAAACCAATTGCCGTTCCAATTGCTGCCAAAGCCAATCCATGACGTAGCACTAGCCGCAATATATCTGTGCGTTCGGCGCCCAAAGCCATGCGGATTCCGATCTCGCGGCTACGCCGATTCACGGTGAAGGCAACCATACCATAGAGTCCGATAGCTCCGAGGAAGATTCCCAGCAGCCCCAGCGCCCCCACAAAGCCCGCAACGATCTGATCGGGCCAGAAGGCCTGTTGCATCAGATAATGCACGGTGCGAACCGAAACAGACACGTTGCGGTCCACGCGCTGGATCTCGCTGCGTATCCTTGTTGTCAGCTCCTTCGGATTGCTTTCCGCCTCGACGATCAAGGTCCCATCCTCGCTGGGCATTTGGGCAAATGGAAAGTACATATAGGGCTCTGAAGCTTCATGGATGCTGTAGATCTTTGCGTTCTCCACAACACCGACGATCTGGCAGCTTTTCCCCTCGGCCAGGATATGGCGCCCCAAGACCTCCTGGCCCGGCCAGAAGCGATCCGCCATGGTTTGGCTGATGACCACAACTCGACTGGCCGATGGACTGTCGCTAGAATTGAAGTCGCGCCTCGATGAGGCGCGTTCCGATCGTACGGAAATAATTGCCGTCGACCGCGTTGAATTTAACAGGAACGGTGAGCTGACCTTGCGGCAGCTCTACCCCAGGGATTGAAATACGCTGCGCCATTCCGAACACCAGAACAGCCAAAAGAGTGGTGAGGGCCGTAAACGCAAGGATGGATGCATCGAGATGGAGTTCAAGGCCGACCTCAACCGCCGACGGGGGCATCAGCGCTGGCTCCAGGCGGAGAATCCCGGCCGCCAGAATCAGGCCGATCGCCGCGCCCAGCGAAGCAAGCAGCAAGCTCTCGGTAAGCAACTGGCGCATCAGGCGAACTCTTCCCGAGCCCAGAGCTAGCCGCATGGCCACCTCTTTGCGACGTGCGTCAGAGCGGGCCAACACCAATCCTGCAACATTGGCACAGCAGATCAGCAGGACCAAACCGACGGCAGTCATTAGAATCAGCGCGGGAGCCAGAGCTTCGCGGAAGCGTTCACTCTCGGAGATCAGGGAGACGCTTCTCGCTTTATCTATGGCTGGATAAGCCAGCGCGAGGCTGTGTGCAAGGGTATTAAGCTCAACTTTGGCCTCTTCCGCTGTTGCGCCAGGCCGCAGGCGCCCGATCAACTCAAATTCGCGGCTGTTGCGAGCGGCAAGCTCGTCAATAGAGTATTCGGTCGCGGCGGGAATCCACAGATCAGTGGGCACACCGCGCTGGAGACCGCGAAAACCCATCGGTGCAACAGCAAGAACCTTGTAGGCGCGGCCATTGAGCCATATCTGTTTTCCCACGATCGATGGATCTTTATTAAAGACCCGATGCCAGAACGAGTCACTGATTACCGCGCCCGGTTCACTTGACGGCTGCGACTCCGCAGGGAAGATCTGCCCAAGCTGGGCATTAATTCCCAGCACCGAGAAATAGTTTGGAGAGACGACGTCGTCAAGCACCAACTGCGATTCCGCTCCGATGCGAAGAAACTTTCCGCGGCGACTGTAAGCAAGAATCCCTTTGAGCGACCTGCTTTGATCGGCCAAATCCCGGTAGTCCGCGTAGGAAAAATTGATCTCCTCACCCTGCGGTGTCGTGGAGATCAACCTAGCTAAACGGTGTGGCTCCTGGGCTGGCCAGGAACGCAGAAGGGCAGCCTGTGCAACCGTGAAGACTGACCTTGCCCTCAGAATGCGTATCTCTTAACCGGCCGGGTTTTGAGGATTAAAT
>CAYTJN010000195.1:0-7260 GCA_964438125.1 uncultured Occallatibacter sp. | reverse complement strand
AAATCCTGGAGGCTGAGGGCATACACATCCGGCTGAATGCGAAATGTATCTCGCTCGAGAAACGGGATGAGGGTGTCGCAGTCGGCCTCACATGCGAAGAAGCTCCGCTAGAAGTTGTCGGTACACACGTTCTCCTGGCCGTGGGACGTACTCCTAACACGAGCGACCTGGGACTCGACCGGGCTGGAGTTGCCACCGACCATCGCGGCTACATCGTGGTTGACGATCAACTGCGGACGAACGTGCCGGGCATCTGGGCATTGGGGGATTGCAATGGCCGAGGCGCTTTTACGCACACTTCCTACAACGACTACGAGATCGTTGCGGAAAATCTCTTTAACGCTGACCATCGCCGTGTTTCCGATCGGATCCAAGCCTACGCACTATACATTGATCCGCCGCTGGGGCGATGCGGTATGACGGACGCAGAGATACGGAAATCCGGGCGCAGTGCTCTTACTGCGAAATATCCGATGAGTCAAGTGAGCCGGGCCTACGAAAAAGGTGAAACACAGGGTTTCATCAAAATCAGCGTCGATGCAGAAACTAAACAAATTTTGGGCGCGGCGATTCTTGGCGTTGGAGGCGATGAAGTGATTCACGTTCTGTTGGACGCTATGTATGCGAAGGCGCCGTACACGGTCATCCAGCGCGCAATGCACATTCATCCGACGGTGTCGGAATATCTGCCGATCATCCTCGCCAAACTGGATCCACTTGTGTAGAAGTGAGGAAGACGACCACTCTGAAGATCGAGAAAAGACTTCAAGAGCTGAGACCAACGTATCGTTGGTACCATCGTCCAGTTGTCTCGTTTTGAGGCCTCTGCTTTTTGATTCTTAATCTACCCAAGCATGTTGAATGGAGGAACCAATATGAAACGCTTCATATTCTCTCTGATTGTAGTTGCAACAATCGCCGGCATCGTGATGCTGATCGTGCCTGCCCCAGGTCATGCGGACGGGCAACCCACCGCGCCTTTTGTTACAGAAATTCCTGATGGGTATCGCGACTGGAAATGGATTTCCTCGGCCCATGAAGCAGGCAACCTCAACAGTTTAGGTGCCGTTCTGGGCAACGATATAGCGATCGACGCCTATCGCAAGGGCAAGCTTCCGTTCCCGGACGGCACGATCATTGCTGCCTTGCATTACCATTACGTCCCGTCAGAGGAGAATAACAAAGTCTTTGGCCAGGCTCAATCTTTCGTTCCCGGTGCCCCTACAAACATTCAATTTATGGTCAAGGACTCAACAAAGTACGCCGCAACGGGCGGCTGGGGGTTCGCTCACTTTCAGGACGGCAAACCTGGCGACCCGACGTTTATGAAAACCTGTTTTCCCTGTCACGAAAAGGCCAAAGGGAGCGACCTTGTTTTTACTCGTTATGCACCTTGAAGCTTTAAGCGACATCAGAAGGAAATCAGGTGAGCGGAGAGACACTCCACGTGCATGGTGCCGTCCCGGCTCGGCGTTGGTAAAAAATGCAAGAGCTCAAACCAGACGCTGGACTTCGACGAGGTAGCAATGCCCCGATTACTCTCAGTAAATGTCGGCCTCCCGCGCGACGTGATATGGAAAGGCAAGACCGTTCGCACCGCCATCTGGAAGAGTCCAGTCACGGGACGACAAATGGTGCGCAAGCTCAATGTTGCTGGTGACGGCCAAGCCGATCTAACGGGTCACGGAGGGGAGAACCGCGCCGTATTCGTTTACCAAATAGATTCTTACCATTACTGGGAACGCTTTTTGGACCGCAACGATTTTTCCTTCGGACAGTTCGGAGAAAACTTCACCGTCGACGGACTTGCCGATAACGAGGTATGCATCGGCGATCGATACCGCATCGGAGGTGCTGAATTTGAAGTAACGCAACCACGCGTGACGTGCTACCGCGTCGGCATCCGCATGAATGAACCGCGGATGCCTGCCCTCCTCGTAGAACATCACAGACCGGGATTCTATTTTCGCGTATTGCAGGAGGGAGAGGTTGGCTCAGACGATGACATTGTAAAAATTGCTGAAGGTCCTGAGCAACTCAGTGTGGCCGATGTTGACGCACTCCTCTATCTGCCAGGACATTCCAGCGAGCAACTGCAACGCGTGTTGCAGATCCCTGCACTCAGCAAAGGTTGGCAGAGTTCGTTCCAGACCATGATCCAACAAGGTTTGAGCTCCAAAACTGCGACTGGGAATCCGGGGCTTGCCACTGAGGAACAAGCGCCAGCGTGGCCCGGTTTTCGACAGATGCGAGTCTCGCGTATCCGAAAGGAAACCTATGAAGTTACTTCCTTCGTTCTGACGCCGACCGACGGGAAACTTATTCCTGACTTCCAGGCAGGTCAATTTGTTGTCCTGCAATTGCATCCCGGCCCGAACAAACCGACGGTTCTTCGCAGCTATTCGTTGTCTGATCTGCCGGCGGCTGATCACCTGCGCATCAGCGTGAAGAGCGAATTGAACGGAATTGGAAGTTCGCTTCTGTGCGGCCATACGCAGGAAGGCGATCTATTGGATGTCAGTGCGCCGCGAGGAAGCTTTACTCTGCGTCCCAGCGCGAATCCTGTGGTTCTGCTGAGCGCTGGAGTGGGCGCAACGCCTATGATGTCAATACTGCACTCACTGGCTGCGGAAAAGTCTCAACGGGAGATCTGGTGGGTCTACGGGGCGCGCAATCGCGAGTACCATCCATTCGCAGGGGAATCGCGTTCATTGCTGAAACAGCTCTCTCGAGGGCGAGGATACATCGTGTACAGCAGGCCGGACGCAAATGACCAAGTCGGGAGAGATTTCGATGCCCCCGGCCACGTTGACACAGCTTTGCTGGAGAGAATTGGCGTGCCACAGGATAGTGACTTCTATCTATGTGGCCCGCCTTCGTTATTGCAGAATATGCGCGACGGGCTGCGAAACTGGGGTGTGCATGCAGAGAATGTGCACACGGAAATCTTCGGTTCTTTCGAGGCCGTTACCCCTGGTATGGCACAGGTTGTTCACACTCCTCACCCGCCACAAGGACCGCCCGGATCTGGCTCCCCAGTCTCATTCGCGCGTAGCGGAATTACCGCCGCCTGGGATCCGAAATTCACGAGCTTGCTTGAACTGGCGGAAGCGTGCGATGTTCCGGTGAAGTGGTCGTGCCGGACTGGAGTATGTCATACCTGCATTACTGGTTTGATTGATGGATCGATTGTCTATGACCCTGAACCTCTGGAGAGACCCGCTGCCGGGAACGTACTTGTATGCTGTTCTCAACCAAATGCGGCTGTCACCCTGGATCTTTGAGAGGAATAGGAGGAGTCAAATCATGCGTTCCGATATTGCCCCCGGAGGCATTTTCCCCGACTACGAATTGCCCGACCACATGGGAAAATTGTTCAAGCTCAGCGAGCTACAGGGTAACGATCCGCTGATCCTCACCCTTGCGCGCGGCCACTATTGCCCCAAGGAGCACCAGCAGCATTTGGAACTTGCCGCTTTCTACCCGAAAATCGCAGTGGCGTACACTCAGATCGCCACGATCGCCACGGACGATCATCACACTCTTCAGGAATTCCGTGCGTCGGTTGGAGCCCAGTGGACGTTCCTTTCCGACCCCGGCCGAACGGTTCAAAAGGATCTAGATATCCAGGAGTACACCGACCCCGAGCCCAATCCGATGATCCCGCATACGCTCGTGCTCAAGCCGGGTCTCGTGACTTACAAGATCTATAACGGCTACTGGTTCTGGGGGCGTCCATCGGTCGCCGAACTGTGGAGCGATCTGCGGGCCGTGACGAGTGAGATTCGACCAGACTGGGATCTGAGTGCTTCTGGACTCCGTGATGCGTGGAATGCAGGTGACCACTCGCGCTTCCACGGGTGGAATAGGAATGCCAGTGCTGGGAGCTGACAAATGAGGATGGCAAGCAATGTCTATGATTGAGTCAGCGGCAAAGCAGAGTTTTGCGAACGGCTTCGGGGCACCGTCAGAGAGGGGCGACGTTCAGGTCGGGAATCCCCTCCCGATTGGGGGTGCCCACCAACAAGGAGAGGGAGTCAATTTTATTTTGTTCAGCCGCCACGCAACCGGTGTTCATCTGGAGTTCTATCACAATCCTGACGATTTCTCGCCGAGCAGAGCCATTGATTTAGATCCGGTGCGCCATCGGACAGGCGACGTCTGGCATGTATGGGTGCGGGGCATTCTCGCAGGCCAACTCTACGGTTATCGCGCTGAGGGGCCGTATCTACCCGAAGAGGGCCATCGCTTCAACCCACATAAGCTGCTTCTCGATCCGTATGCAAGAGCAATTGCTGGGGTGGAGAATTGGGATATTTTCGCTGCACGCGGCTATGATTCATCGAGCAGCCTGTCTGACTTAAGCATTTCGATTGTTGATAACGCCGGCACTGCGCCGAAATGCATCTTTACCGACGACCATTTCGACTGGGAGATGGATTCGCCTCCCAAGCATTCCGCCTCCGACACAGTCATCTACGAGACACACGTTCGCGGTTTCACAATCCACCCGAGTTCGGGTGTCGCCCATCCTGGAACCTTTGCCGGCTTGACCGAAAAGACAGCGTATCTCCAGGATCTGGGAGTGACCGCTATTGAGCTGATGCCCGTACTTGAGTTCAATGAAAACGAATATAAGCGGCTGAATCCAATCACGGGAGAGAGACTCAAGAATTACTGGGGATATAATCCGTTCGCCTTTTTCGCTCCGAAGCAGTCTTACTGCAATGGAGGGCCGCACTATGAGCAGATCCACGAGTTCCGAGAGATGGTCAAGACGTTTCACCGCGCAGGTATTGAAGTAATTCTGGACGTCGTCTTGAACCACACGGCTGAGAGCGATGAACTGGGGCCAACGATATCCCTGCGCGGTATTGATAACTCGATCTTCTATATGTTGCGAGAGAACGGGCGCCGATACTACCGGAACTTCTCCGGCGTTGGTAATACGCTGAACGCAAATCATCCCGTCGTGCGTGAGTTCGTCAGGAATGTGCTTCGTTATTGGGTTATGCACATGCACGTGGACGGTTTTCGCTTTGACTTAGCTTCCATCCTTGGCCGAGATGAGCATGGGGAGGTTCTGCGCAACGCTCCGCTCCTCGAGGGAATTGCTGAGGATCCCATCCTGCGCGACGTAAAGATTATCGCGGAGGCTTGGGACGCAGGCGGTGCGTACCAAGTAGGATGCTTTTCGACCACGCGTTGGACGGAATGGAACGGTCGTTTCCGTGACGATGTGCGTCGCTTCTGGGTTGGCGACGCGGGCATGATCGGATCGTTCGCGAGCCGAATCTGCGGTAGCTCGGATCTGTACCAACGCTCAGGCAAGGGCCCCGCAAGCAGCCTCAACTTTGTTACTTGTCATGACGGCTTCACGCTGAACGATTTGGTGAGCTATAAGCAGAAGCACAATGACGAAAATGGTGAGTTCAGCCGCGATGGAACCGATGCCAACTATAGCGACAATTGCGGCGTGGAAGGGCCGAGCCAGGATCCCGCTGTCGAGGTCCTGCGCAACCGCTTGATCAAAAATTTCCTGTTAACCCTGTTTATCTCCCGCGGGGTTCCGATGTTACTCGGCGGCGATGAGTTTCGCCGAACCCAGCGAGGGAATAACAATGCTTACTGCCAGGATAACGAAGTGAGTTGGTTTGACTGGAGCCTGCTCGAAAAGCACAGGGAGATCCATCGCTTTACTCAGGGAATGATCGCCTTTCGCCGCGCTCATCCTGTTTTGCGAAAAGAAAAGTTCTACACAGGTGAAGATATAAAGTGGTTCGCGCCAAACGGTACCACTCCCGACTGGGCGGACCAGCGGCAGAAATCGATTGCGTGTCTAATTCTGGGATTGACAGAACCCGACTTGTTCCTCCTGTTTAACGCCGACACCAGATCTGTTGATTTTTGCCTTCCGGCCTTGCCGGCTGGAAAGATCTGGCGTTTGGCTGTCGATACTTCCCGAGTTTCTCCTGACGATCTCTTCGACTCCGGCAAAGAGCCTTCCGTGCATGGTCAAATCGGTTTTCGGCTCGAAGGTCGGGCAGGTGCAATTCTCTTATCGGATGACGACGAGGTGCTCCGTGACAATTAGTTCCGCTGCCGGGAAGCCAGCTGACCCATCCATTCTTGTTAACGTCCCGAAGCTAGTCACAGCGTATTACGAGTTGCGGCCAGACCCGAGCGATCCTAGACAGCGGGTTGTCTTCGGTACGTCCGGCCATCGCGGATCTGCTTTCGATGTGGCGTTCAACGAGGGTCACATACTGGCTATCACTCAGGCAATCTGTGACTACCGCAAGCAGCAGAACATTGATGGGCCGCTGTTCCTTGGGATGGACACTCATGCTTTGTCCGAGCCGGCGTTCGCGAGCGCAATGGAGGTCCTTGCGGCAAACAACGTCGAAGTAATGATCTCCGAAGGCACACCATACACTCCAACTCCAGCCGTCTCCCATGCGATTCTCGTTTACAACCGCGCACGAAAGTCAGGACTAGCCGACGGTATCGTAATCACGCCATCTCACAACCCTCCCGATGATGGAGGCTTTAAATATAATCCTCCGCATGGAGGGCCGGCGGATTCGAGCGTGACTTCGTGGGTTGAATCGCAAGCCAATGCATTTCTCGAGCGCAGCCTCGAGGGTATTAAGCGCACACAGCTCGCCAAAGCACTCAATGCGTCCACAACGCACAAACACGACTTTATGGGCGCCTATGTCAACGATCTTAATAACGTTGTCGACATGAAAGCGGTGCGCGACGCCAGGCTTAAGCTTAGCGTGGATCCGCTTGGGGGAGCGGGCATCGATTATTGGCCGCGGATTGCCGAGCAGTATGTTCTCGATTTGACGATCGTCAACCAATCTGTAGATCCCACATTTCGTTTCATGACGGTGGATTGGGACGGAAAGATACGCATGGATCCTTCCTCGCCTTATGCCATGCAGAGGCTCATCGCAATGAAAGACAAGTTCGATATTGCGTTTGCCAGCGACACCGATCACGACCGGCATGGCATCGTAACCAAAGGAAGCGGATTGCTGCCTCCGAATCACTATCTTTCAGCGTGCGTCAGCTACTTGTTTGCGAATCGTCCCAATTGGAGTGTGGACGTCGTCGTGGGCAAGACCGTGGTGAGCAGCAGCATGATCGATCGCGTTACCGCTCGCCTGGCGCGGCGGCTTTATGAAGTTCCGGTGGGTTTTAAATATTTTGTCGAAGGATTGCTCGCCGGTCACCTGGGTTTTGGTGGCGAAG
>CAYTJN010000194.1:0-7316 GCA_964438125.1 uncultured Occallatibacter sp. | reverse complement strand
CCGAAGTACTCCCTTCGCCGAACTCCCTTCGCCAACAGGTGTAGAATTCCGCTGATGAGTCTTGGTCCCCAACTCGTCCCTCCACCGCAGAAGGAAGCGCGCAACTGGCTGCCTCTGATCGTTGCGGCCGCTCTCGTCCTCACGGTCACCGCCGCCGTGATCCTGATCATGGAAAGCGGAAAAGGCAAGACCACCGTCATGCCGATCTCGGCACCACAGGATTCCTACGCGGGCAGCCTCTCGCTGACCGGCATAACGATGAGCGAATCCAGCAATCTGGCTGGTGGCAAAGTGACTTACGTGGACGGTCACATTGCCAACCACGGCGCCCGCACTGTGACCGCAGTGACGGTTCAGGTGCTCTTTCGCAACGATGCCCATGAGGTGGCGCAGAACGAGACCCTTCCCCTGAAGCTGGTCCGCACGCGCCAACCCTACATCGATCTCGAACCCGTCTCCGCCGCACCGCTGGCCCCCGGTTCCGAAGCGGATTTTCGGCTGATCTTCGATACCGTCTCGCCTGACTGGAACGGCGCATATCCCGAGATCCGCATCCTGCACGTAGAAACCAAGTAGTCCACGCCAGTTTTTACTCGGTAGAAACTACCTCCCCAAGCAGAATTTACATATCTGAACCGGGTTTGAGTCTCACAGGACTGAAGCAATCCGTGGGCGAAGATTTGCGCGAAGTCAAACAAACCAATATGGATTCCGATATTTTCTTGGCAGCGTCAAGGTTTGGTGCCCCGGTTGCTATATCTGGCAACGGGCAGAGACAATTGCCCAACCCCGCAGAAACCATGCGGATAAAAATGCAGGGGGTCAATTACTCTATGAAAAATGTTACGTCGTTTAGAACGTCGCTTGCCCGCCAGTTCGCGCTTGCCTTGCTGGCGTCTGCAGTTGCCATCCCCGCTATTGCACAACAAGGTCAGTCAACCAATTCCCAAAATAATTCCTCTAGTTCGGCCCAGCAGTCCTCTTCAACCACCGCACCGCAGAATCCGTCGCTCAACGCTCCCAAAGAGGGTTTTTGGGGCCGCGTCAACCCCTTCGCGCGCAAGAAGTGGGTCAATAACAGAGTCGAACCGATCAAGGGTCAGCTCAATGAGCTGGATGAAGTCAACGCGAAGAACGGCCGGGATATTCAAGATGTAGATCGCAGATCGCAGTCGGGCATCCGTCAAGCCCAATCCGCTGCGGAGGCCGCCAATCAGGCAGCAAACGCGGCAGGCAGCCAGGCCCAGAAGGCGAATGCAACCGCCCAGGGCGCAGGATCTCACGTGGACCAGTTGAACTCAACCGTCTCGGGCCTCGACCAATACCGTCAGGCGAGCGAGGTTGAGGTGAGGTTCCGCGGCGGCCAAGCCATTCTTTCGGCTGAAGCTCGCAAACAATTGGATGATTTCGCGGCCAGCCTTGCTGGCCACCAAGGTTACATTCTGGAGATCGAGGGACATTCTCCTCTGGCCAGCACGGCTGGCATCCAGAACTCCGGACGGATGGCTGAAACAGTCAAGCGCTATCTCGTCACTGAACATCAGATTCCCGTCTACCGGTTGCACACCGTAGGCTTGGGCAATGCTCCCATGGCAAATGCAGAAGCCAATGCTTCGGCAAGCTCAGGGCAGTCCCAGTCGATGAAGGTGAGAGCAAGCACCGTGCATGTCCGGTTGATGGAAAACAGTTTGGCGGCCCGGGAAGCATCGTCCCCCCACGATGACGCTTCCTCGACCGGTGCGGAGCGGCCGTAGAGGCCGCAGCCCCTCCCCCGAGGCTCCCATCCGCCCCCGCGGCGCCCCCGCCGCAGGCCGCCAATTAAGCTCTCGCAGTTAGAGAGAACCAAGGCAACTTGGCCCCCGGTCATCCGGGGGCCGTTTTTTGTCTGCCCTGATCATCTTCAGACGATGAAGTATCCGGTTTCACTAAATCCGAGGGCCAGTGCCTCGCCCCGTTAAAATCATCCTTGTATGCATCCGTTTGATCCTATCCCCGCTGCCCAGCCAATGCCCGAGTCCATCCCCGGAACAATTCTGGACGGCAGCCGCTTCATCCGCGCCTGTCTCCGCCGCCCCGTTGACCGCACGCCCGTCTGGTTTCTGCGCCAGGCCGGCCGTTACATGCAGGAGTACCGCGAGATCCGCAAGCATCACACCCTGGTCGAAATCTGCAAGCAGCCCGAACTCGCCGCCGAGGTGACTATCACCGCAGCCGAAAAGCTCGGTGTGGACGCAGCCATCATCTTCGCCGATCTGCTCTTGCCGCTCGAGCCCATGGGCCTTGATTTCGAATTCCAGGCCGGCGAGGGGCCAGTCGTGCACCACCCGCTTCGCACCGCAGATGACGTGCGAGCTCTGCGCACGGATCGCGCCGGCGATCTGGCTTATGTTGCCCGCTCCATTGAAAAAGTCGCTGCGCATTTTCGCGACAGTCTCGGCATCATCGGCTTCTGCGGCGCGCCCTACACGCTCGCCAGCTACATGATCGAGGGCGGCGGCTCGCGCAACTACATCCACACCAAGCGAATGATGTATGGCGACACCCTTGCCTGGCGAACCCTTTTGGATAAACTCGTCGTGGTGCTGACCGAATACTGCCGCCTTCAGGTGCAGGCGGGCGCGGACGTCATCCAGATCTTTGACAGTTGGGTCGGCTCGCTTGGTCTGGCCGACTATCGCGACTACGCCTTCGAGGCATCCAAGCGCCTCGTTCGTGCCGTGCAGCAGATGGGCGTGCCGGTCATCTACTTCGGAGTGGAGACGGCGGGCCTGCTGGCACAAATGGCCGCGACCGGCGCTGACGTCATCGGCCTCGACTGGCGGCAGCCCCTCGACGAAGGCTGGCGTGCCGTTGGGCAAGGTCACGCCGTGCAAGGCAATCTCGACCCCATCACGCTCTTCGCGCCCATTGAGCTTCTTGAGCTTCGCGTCAAGGAGATTCTTCGCGCCGCCAACGGGCGCCCCGGCCACATCTTCAACCTCGGCCACGGCATCATTCCGGAAACCCCGGTTGAGAACGTCCAAGCTGTGGTGAAGATGGTCAAACAATTCCGCCTGGAGGTGCCATCCAGTTGAAAAAGCCCCGCTGGTTTTGCAGTGAATTACCCTGCGTTGGTGCACAATTGAAATTGATCCGAGGAATAGATCGTTACTCACCTTGCTCCTCTTGTCTTTAACCGAAGGGGGTACCCCCCACCCCCCCCTATTTCCTGTGAGACTGTGAAACTGTGATGGAATTGCCTCGATGCACGCAAGCGCGCCGCGGCAAATCGCGACTCTCGGTATCCGGTCGCCGCTGACCGTGTAAACTGGGCTGCGGGGAGAGTTTTTTGACCACGGCTCCATTTCGTTATGCGGTTGCCGCGGCTACTGACCTCGGCCTGAAGCGCACTGGCAACGAAGACGCCTTCGGCTTCTCCGCCGAGCACGGCGTCTACATCGTCTGTGACGGCATGGGAGGCGCGGCAGCCGGAGAAGTCGCAAGTTCCATGGCGGTCAAAGAAATGCTCCGCCGCCTCACCGATCGTGCCGCTCACCAAGCGGAGCAGTTAGAAGCTTTGATTCCGGACGCCGTCCGCGGCGCCAACCAGGCCATTCTTTCCTACGCCGCGAAGGACTCCAATCTCGCCGGCATGGGAACCACGCTTGTCGGCCTGGTAACCGAAGGAAGCCGCGTGCTGGTCTTCAATGTCGGCGATAGCCGCTGTTACCGGATGCGTAAGCCCATTGCCGTAGCGGATCATAGCCACCCGGAGCAGGCCGCACTGCAACAGGTCAGCCTCGACCACTCACTCGTCCAGGAGCAGGTCAGGGCCGGCCTCATGACCCACGCCGAGGCCTTGAACTCGCCCTATCGCTCCGTCATCACCCGCGCCTTGGGCACGCAAGGCAAAATCGATCCGGATGTTTTTGAGTTGCAAGCCGAGCTCGGCGACATGTTTCTGCTGTGCAGTGACGGGTTGACGGGAGAAGTCAGCGATCCAATGATCGAGTCTCTGCTCGAGGCGGATCAGTCGCTCGAAGAGCTCTGTGCCAGCCTGATCGCCGCCGCCAATCAAAGCGGTGGCCGCGACAACATCACCTGCCTGATCGTGCGCGCGGAGAGCGTCGACGATTCAAAGTAATTTTCCCGCAACTCGATTATTTGGGTCACATTCAAAGTTGAGCTAGCGTAGCAATCGCCGCGGCTGGCGCGGGAATCTTGTCGCTCGAACTTCAGTGCGTCCGTCACATTTTATGCGGCGCGTTTTCCTCACGGGTTCCATGTAACATGAATATGGAACCCATGACTGAAACGAAAAATCTCTCTCCTGAAATTCTTCTTCATATCGCACAAACGCTGAACGTTCCTTTGCGCGGGCTGGTCGCGGTGATCGAGTTGCTCGACGACGGCGGAACTGTACCGTTCATCGCGCGCTACCGCAAAGAGGCCACCGGCAATCTGGACGAGGTGCAGATTCTCTCGATCGAAGAGAAGCTGGCTTACTTCCGCGATCTCGCCGACCGTCGCGAGACGATCCTAGCCTCGATCGCCGAGCAGGGCAAGTTAACCGATGAGCTGAAAGCGCGCATCAATGCCACACTCGACAAGAGCGAACTCGAAGACCTCTATCTGCCTTACAAGCCCAAGCGCCGCACCAAGGCCACCATCGCGCGCGAAAAGGGGCTGGAGCCGCTTGCGCAATACTTATGGGCGCAACAGAATACGACGGAACCACTGGAGAGATTTGCCGCCGGCTTCGTGAATGCTGAACTGGGCGTGGCCACAGTGGACGAGGCTCTCGAAGGCGCGCGGCACATTGTCGCTGAATGGATCAGCGAAGATGCTGATCTGCGCAAAGCGCTGCGCCAACTTGTCTTCGACGAAGGCGTGGTCGTAAGCCGCAAAGTTACGGATGCGGTCGATGAACAGGAAAAGTTCAAAATGTACTACGAATACTCGGAGCCCGCGAAGACGATTCCCTCACATCGCATGCTGGCCATACGCCGCGGCGAAACTGAGAAGGTGCTTTTCTTCCTCATTGAGGTCGAACAGGAGCGGGCTGTCTCGATCATTCAGCGTCACGTCCTCCGCCAATCTGGCGACTGGACGCGGCAACTCGAACTTGCCATCGACGACGCATGGAAGCGCCTGTTGAACGCATCGATTCAAGGTGAGATTCGTCTGGAGTTGAAGCGGCGTTCCGACACCGAGGCCATTCGAGTCTTCCGCGACAATCTCTACAATTTGCTTCTTGCCGCGCCCGCCGGTCCGATCTCGGTGCTCGGCATTGATCCGGGACTGCGCACGGGCTGCAAGATCGCCGTCGTCGATGAGACGGGCAAGCTGCTGGCGCACGACGTCCTCTATCTGCACACTTCCAAACATGGCAATGAAGAAGCCGCGCCTAAGCTTGAGGCGTTGCTGCGACAACATAACGTGCGCGCCATCGCCATCGGTAACGGGACCGCATCGCGCGAAACCGATGCTTTTGTGCGCGAGTTTCTGCGGGAAAAGAACATCGACGGGATATTCTCGGCGACAGTAAGTGAATCGGGCGCAAGCATCTATTCGGCTTCGCCGGTTGCGCGTCAGGAGTTTCCCGATCTTGACCTGACGGTGCGCGGCGCCATCTCGATTGCACGCCGTTTGCAAGACCCTTTGTCAGAGCTGGTCAAGGTCGATCCGAAGTCGATTGGCGTGGGCCAATACCAACATGATGTCGATCAGCGCCAGCTTCAGGAGTCGCTCGAAACCGTGATTGAAAGCTGCGTCAACAAGGTGGGCGTGGACTTGAATACGTCTTCGTGGACGCTGCTCCGCTTTGTCGCCGGCATTACTGAGCGCACGGCGCTGAACATTGTGAGCTTTCGCAATGAGAAGGGGAGCTTCCGGTCCCGAGTTCAAGTATTGGAGGTTCCCGGCATCGGCCCCAAGACCTTTGAACAGGCGGCGGGCTTTCTGCGCATTCGCAATGGCGACAATCCACTGGATGGGACCGCCGTGCATCCCGAGTCGTATCCAGTGGTCGAGCAGATTGCCGCATCGCTGAAGACTTCAGTGAAACAGATCATCGAGCAGCCGCAGTTACTGGAGAATGTGGACCGCAGTCAACTTACAGCCGGCACTTACACGATAAGCGACATTTTCGCCGAGTTACACCGGCCGGGACGCGATCCGCGCGAGAAGTTCGTCGCTCCCAGCTTTCGCGACGAGGTCCGCGAAATCGCCGACGTCGAAGTGGGCATGGTGCTGGAAGGCGTGGTGACAAACGTGACGAAGTTCGGCGCCTTCGTTGATATCGGTGTTCATCAGGACGGCCTCGTGCACATCAGCGAACTCTCCAACCGCTTCATCAAGGAACCGTCCGAAGCCGTGAAGACCGGCCAGATCGTCAAGGTCAAGGTGCTGACCGTGGATGCAAAGGCCAAGCGCATTGCGCTCTCCATCAAGGCGCTCACAGCGCATCCTTCGCGCCCTGCGGCACAACATTCAAAGCCCGCGGCAAAGTCCCAGCCAACGATGGACGAGAAACTCGCCGCGCTATCGATGAAGTGGAAAGTAAGGTAGCGATTCCGTTTCTTTAAAGCAAATAGGGAATTCGTCCTGTGCTTTTTATAAAAACAATCCCATTTCGCTGGATTTGGAATTATGATTGTCCAGCGACAAGCTGTGACAACCTAGGGATTGCGGAGTTGAAGGAGATTGAATGAAAGACAAGCACAAAAAGGAAGACAAGAAAGCTGAGCAGATGAAGACGCCTGGAAACGGCAAACAGAAGAACGGCGACCTGCCGGCGCCTTTGTTGGGCAATGCTCAGACACTTCACCTCGGCGCCGACTGCAACTATGAAAAGGAACTGGCCCGCTTGCAAATCGAGCTAGTCAAGCTGCAGGAGTGGGTTCGCCAGGAGGGTCTGCGCGTTGTGATTCTGTTTGAAGGACGCGATGCGGCGGGTAAAGGCGGGGCCATCAAGCGAATCACCGAATCGCTCAACCCGCGTGTATGCCGGGTGGTGGCGCTGGGCACGCCAACCGAGCGCGAGAAGACGCAATGGTACTTCCAGAGATATGTTCCCCACTTGCCCGGGGCAGGTGAGATGGTGCTCTTCGATCGCAGTTGGTACAACCGGGCCGGGGTCGAGCGCGTGATGGGCTTTTGCACCGAAGCGCAGTATCAAGAGTTCATGCAGAGCTGTCCGCAGTTTGAAAGCATGTTGCAGCGCTCGGGGATTCGTCTTATTAAGTATTGGTTTTCAGTCAGCGACGAGGAGCAGGAGCGTCGCTTTCAAGACCGCATGAAGAACCCCACCAAGCGCTGGAAGCTGAGTCCGATGG
>CAYTJN010000193.1:0-7372 GCA_964438125.1 uncultured Occallatibacter sp. | reverse complement strand
GGCGGCAAAGAGCGAGGCCTCGTCGCCGCCGGTGCCGGCGCGGATTTCGAGGATCACGTTCTTTTCGTCGTTCGGATCTTTGGGCAGGAGCAACACCTTAATCTGTTCTTCAAGAGCCGGCTCGCGCGGGGCGAGTTGCGCGATCTCCTCCTCGGCCATTGCGCGCAGATCGGGATCGCTCTCGGCAAGCAGGGCGCGCGATTCGGCCAGCGCCTGGCGCACCACTTTCAGCTCGCGAAACTTCATCACCGGAGTTTCGAGGTCGCTGAGGGCCTTGCCGGCCTTCTGATACTTTTCGCGGTCGTTGACAATCTCGGGTAGCGAGAGTTGTTGGGAGAGCTCTTCGTAGCGATGCTCCATTTGTTCTAAACGATCAATCACGGCGTTGCCTCACATGCCCGCGCGGGCTGGTTTCTATTCTCTTGGAAATCTGAAGATGGGCGGAAAACAAGTGTTGGCGGCGGGCGCCGCTAGAGGAGGGCCGGGATGGGGTGGTGGAGGGCCATGCTGCTTTCTATTCTAGCGCGAATGGAGACAATCAAAGAAATGGATTGACGATCTTCACGCCATCAAACTCTCGGCCGTGCTGCATATCTTCCGAGAGGAGAACGCGGCAGCCTGTCTGTTTTGCCATGCGGAGTACCAGGGCATCCCAGAACGAGAATCTGTGAAGGCGGTGGATGTCGATGGCTGCAAGGATGTCGCTGACAGTTGGTTCGCCGACATGAAACTTCGCAAAAACCTCAACCCTTTGCCTGGCCAATTCCGAATTGAGTTTGAGTTTTCCAGTGGCCGAGACGAAGTACTCTTGAAGCACTTGCAGCGAAACCGTACCGGTCCGTGAGCGGAGGTGAGTCTCGACGAGGTCGACTGCCGTCGCTCGTTTGCCCGGATCTCTGGGATCGTCGGAATAAACCAGTACATTGGTGTCGAGGAATGTTCGTGTAACCTTGGCTTTTCCGCTTGTTGCGCGGGTCACTTGAGCCGGTCCTCATAAATCTCATCCCGGTTCCATTTCCAACCCGCCTCCGGTTTTCCCATGCCGCTGGTTTCAACAAAGAACTCGATATCGCGCTCCAAATCGTCGTCTCCAGCCACGTGTTGAAGATGCTCCCGGATCTCCTGGTTGACGGTCTTGCCGGTGGCGCGGAGCTTCTCTCGTGCGCGTTCAACGATCTGTTCGTCGATCGAGAGCGTGATATTCATGAACACAGTATACGTGCGCACATATCCTGTGTCAAGTGGCTCTTTTCTTGAAATTAGATCCTGATCTTCGGCCCTCGGAACTATTCGACGGCGCTCATCAGCGGCACCACCAAGCTCGAATCCTCGTCGAGACCGGAGTAAACGATGATGGTGGCAGGCGTCAGATCCTTTGGTCGCGCGGTCATGATGTTGGGCACAAAGCGCTGTGGGTTGCGATCGTAAAGCGGGAACCATGTGCTCTGTATCTCGACCATCACCGTGTGGCCGGCCTTGAAGACATGGTCCACATCGTGCAGGCTGAACTTATATTCGCGAACCGAACCTGCCTTCAACGGCATCGCCTTTTCAAAGCTGTCCAGATAGCGGCCGCGAAAGATCTCCTCGTTGATCATAAGCTGGTAGCCGCGCATCTTTTCGTCCGCATCGTCAGCCGGGTATTGGTCGATGAGCTTCACCACGAGATCGTTGTCCGTGCCCGTTGTGGCGGCGTAGATGTCGGCAATCACTTCGCCGGTCAGCACCAGATCCCGTTTCAGAATGGGCAGCTTCCACACAGCCACGTCGTTGCGGCCGGTTACGAAGCTCTGATCTTCCGTGAGCCAGTTGTACCACTGCGAGCCTTCGCTATAAGTGGGCTGGATGGGCCGATGGCGGTAAGGCACGGGGTTGGATGGATCGCTCAGGTAGCTGGTTTGCGCCTCGGCGGTGGCACTGCTCCAACTCAACAGGCCCGAGCCTGCGAGATGCAGCCTTGTGGGCCGTGACTCGGGAGGCGGGAAGTGGGAGTAGCGCTTCCATGTGTTCGAGCCGGTTTGAAAACTGGCTGTGTCTTCCAGGTCAAATCCCGCTCTGTTCTCGCCGGGCTCGTCCTTCAAATAGTGTGCGAAGAATTTTGCCTCGATCTGTGCGCGAAACTCTTTGCCGATGGGCTCGGTGTAATCGAGGTTGCCCAGGTGCCGCGCGGATTGAGACCATGAGCCGTGCCGCCAGGGGCCGAGGACAAGGAAATTCCTGTGGCGGCCATCGTGCGGCTCGAGCGTCGAGTACTCAATCTGCGGGCCATACATATCTTCCTGATCGTAATAGCCGCCTACGGTAAGGGTCGGCACGGCAACGGCGTTCAAAGAGTGTTCGACGCCGCGCGAGGACCAGACGGAATCATAGGCAGGATGATCCAGGAAGAGCTTCCAGGTAGGCAGCACTTTGGCGCCGGATTGCTTCACATCTTCGACGAAGCTGCCGCGCTCTAAAAAATAATCGAAGCCGTCGCGGGCTTTGCCGTCCTTATCCTTGCCGTAACTGACTTCAGTCTCTTCTTTGCTCGACTCCATACCGAGAACGTAGTCGTAGCCATAACTCTGGCGAAAAGCTCCGTTGTGAAAGAAGTCATCGCCCATCCAGACATCGATCATCGGCGCCTGCGGCGAGATAGCCTTGACCGCCGGATGCGGATCGATGCCGGCCATCATGGCCAGGAAGCCGGGATAACTCGTGCCGATGAATCCCGCGCGGCCGTTGTTGCCTGCGACATTGAGTAGCAGCCAGGCGACGGTGTCGTAGGTGTCGGTGCACTCGTCGATTGCTGCATGGTTGCTATGATCGGCCAGCGGCCGGCTCATGACAAACTTGCCCTGGCTTTTGTAACGCCCGCGAATATCCTCGGCGACGTAGATATAGCCCTCGCGGGCAAGTTCGGGCCGGCTATAGGAGAAGGACGCCCGGCTGGTTCCGTCCACACCATACGGCGTCCGCTGGATCAGGAAGGGCAGCGCAGTCACGATGTCGGCGGGCTTCAAAATCACCGCGTGCAGCTTGACGCCGTCGCGCATGGGAATCATGACCTCGGTGCGCTGGTAATCGTGAAAGACATGCTGAATCGGCTGTCCAGTGCGGTGATAAACAATGTTGGGTTCGTTCGAGCGAATCAGACTTGCGCCGCGGCCCGACTCATCGAGTGTGAAACGGAAGGTCTTGCTCGGTTCAGGCAGCGCAAATTCGACAGCGGAGAGCGGCTTGAGTTCGATTGGAACGTCGCGCTCGGTTTCAACGAAAAACTGGCCGCCCTTCGCGTAAAAGCTGATCGGCGTGTCAGGCTCGTTGGGATCGGTGTACTCGCCGGAGAGGGCGTCGAGTTGCGCCGCAGTTGGCAGTGAGACTTGGGCTTGCGCTGGAGGCGGCTGCGAGAGAGCGGGAACGACAGACGGCAGCGCAAGACACAGAACAGCGAGGGCTATTCGATAACGATTCAATCGACCGTTCTCCTGACGATTAGTGGGATTAATGCTTGTGCCCGTGATGGTGTCCGCGGCCCTGGGTTCCGATCATCTCTTCGATGGGAACAACGCAGCCTTTCAACTCTTCGCAGCCCAGGTGCTCAAACTGGATGGTGGCGTGGGGGATATGAAAATGTTCTTTCAGCACGTGGTTGAGCTTGATGAGAATGCAGGCGCTCTCTGATGGTGGAATGTCGGCGATAGTGACATGGCAGGCGAGTGCGCTCGAGTTCGAACCGAGACTCCACACATGCAAATCGTGGACGTTGATCACGCCTTCCACTTCTTCCATGCCGGCACGAATGGCGAGCAGCGAAACGCCGCGCGGCGTGCCTTCGAGCAAAATGTTAAGGCTCTCGCGAACGATACCCACGCTGGTCCAGAGGATGAGCGCGGCGATGACCAGCGAGAGAACGGGATCGATCCAGTTCCGGCCCGTGAGTAAAATACCCGCGCCGCCTGCGATCACAGCAGCAGTCGAGAGCGTGTCGCCGGCCATATGCACAAAGGCCGAGCGGAGGTTCACGTCGCGGGCTACGCGCCATAGCAAGGCAGCGATCACGCCGTTCATGATCACCCCGGCAGCGGCAACGTACATCATCAGCCTGGGATGCACGGCCACCGGAGCCGAGAGTCGATGGACGGCTTCGATTCCAATCCAGATGGAGATAGCGATCAGCGTGGCTGCGTTCACAAAGGCAGCCAGCACGCCTGCCCGCTGATAGCCAAAGGTCTTTGAGTCGTCGGCCGGCCGGGATTGAAAATAGACGGCCGCAAAGCTGAGCAGCAGCGCCAGAAAGTCCGAGGCATTGTGTCCGGACTCCGACAGCAGGGCGAGTGAGTGCGCGCGCAGCCCGGCCACAAAGGTCACCACCACGTAGGCGAGCGTCGCCGCCAGCGAAAAACTCAGAACGGATTGAGTTCGATCTGCGCCCGCACCGGTAGGCGCTGCATGGACGTGCATAAAAAAAGTATACCGGGGCACCTGCGGTGCGGCAGCCGCTCGCTTTTCGCTCGCATTTGGACTCTGAAACTTCCCTTAGTGGGAGGATTGGGAACTAACCCAACATCAAACGAGACGAAAGGCCAACGGACCTCCTGCGAGCGGGTAGTGAACGGCTGCCCCACCGCAGGTGGTGCTACTCGTCGGCTTCGATGCGGCGACCGTGCGCCTCCTGCAGGCTGCGGGTGTTCATCTTGTAGAGCGCGGCAAAGGCTCGCAATTGTTCGCGGCTCAGGCTGAGTTCCTGCTCGAAAACAAACCAGCGCACACCCTCCGTGCACGGCGGCGCGGTCAGAGAACCCACATAGGTCCAGTAGCCGCGATCGGCAGGCAGCAGGCCCCCTGCGCTCACCATCTCCGTTACCTTTTCAGTCGCTCCGGCGGTCTGCGGCAGATGCGGCCAGAGCGCGGCCAGCACGGCGTTGGGGTTGCCGACCTCTTCTGCCAGCCGCACAGCCACCACGGCCAATTTGCCGTCGGCGCTCTTATGCACCAGGTGCGCTTCCATGTCGGTCAGCTTGCCTTTTACGGCAGCTTCGCCGGGGTGGTGGAAGTGGAACTGGACCAGGTCGTAGCGCACGCCGCCGGCGACGATGTAGCTGCCGGGATCGACACGCGCCTCGACGGTGTGGCCCGTGTTGACGAGCGTGACTGGCCCCGCAATGTAATGGAACTCGATCGGCTGGAGCGCCTTGTTCAGGCGTGCGCCGCGTATATTGATGGGCGATTGCTCATGGCCCTTCGAGCAGGCTTGGTAGGCAGGATCGAGCTTGCCCCAATTCAATTCGCCGCGCTTGCCGGTGTAATCCCACGGAGCAGTCGTTGGAGCGGCGGTTTGTGCGGCGGCCAGGGTCGCCATGCCCAATAGAAGAACGGCAAGTGCAGGAAGACGCATCGATTGCTCCTTGAAAAACGAGCGGGAAGATCAGTCGCGCAACACGCTAGAAAGCATTCTAAGGCATTGACCGGATGACAGTAACCGGAGGTCGGGACAGCGTGTTTTGCTCACTCAAACGGTGACCGGCAAAAAACTAATCTCCAGCGGAAAGTGTGATCTTCAGCGCCGATTTTTGCTGGAATGATGGTTCCTTTCAGGGAGCCACTACGGCGCGATATGCCTATGCGGAAACCAACGACTCCCGGTGATTGCCGACTGCCTATTTCATGTGGACGAGATCAATACGGAGCAGAGCCCAGTGCGGCATTCTTGACAAATATAACTCATTTGCGTAATCTGGTTGGCGAATTCGCAACCACCATTTACCTGCAGGAAACACTCGGCCCCAAGAAATTCCCCGGATGTAAATAAACGAGGAGGTCGGATGACCAGCACACAAATACCACTGGGCGAACTGCCTGCCGTGAAAGAGTGGCTTGGATCGAAGAGTTCCGATCCTGCCTGCCGCCCCTTTGCCGTCATCATGAAGAGTGCGGATCGGTGTAACTACTCCTGCCACTATTGCTATGTAGAGGAGCACTGTTCCGTACCCCTGATGTCCATCGATACGGCCACCACCGCGATCGACAAGGTGATGTCTTATGTTGGCCCTCACCGCAAGGTCAGTTTCATTTGGCACGGCGGAGAACCATTGTTGGCGGGCAAGTTGTTTTACCGTGAGGTGGCCCAATTTTGCAAGCGTTTTCGCGACAACAAAATTGACCACTGCATCCAGACGAACGGCGTTTTGCTCAGCGACGAGTTTGTGGAATTCTGCATCTCGAACGGCTTTCTTCTCAGCCTGAGTTTGGATGGACCGCAGGAGATCACCGACGCTCATCGTCGTACCGCAGCGGGTGGCGGCACCTTTGGAAACACAATGCGCGCATTCGAACTTCTCCGATCGCACGGCATGGTGCAGGGCTGTGTCTGCGTGCTGCATAAAGGAAATGTGGACCGGATCGAAGAACTCTACTCGTTTTTCGCGGACCTGGGAATCAACGTGCGGATCAACCCTGTGGTACGGTCTGGCCGGGCGGCGGACGATTACAACACGCTGTCGATAACACCAACTGAATATGGTCAAGCCATGTGCCATCTCTTCGACCTATGGTTCGAAGATAACTACCGCATTCAGGTCGAGCCGCTCTTCACGATTCTCGGTAACATGGTTTCCTCAACGGTGTGGGGCTGCGACTATCACGGCCGTTGCCTGGAGTCGATTATCGCCATCAACCCGGACGGGTCGGTGTACCCTTGCGGCAGATTCGCCGGCATAAAAGACTTCCAGTTGGGAAACATTATGCAAGACCCGGATCTGGGCGCAATCTTTTCCCGTGAGCCCTTTCTCACACTCAACCGGAGAGGGCCAAAAACGGTTGAGGGCTGTGACGCATGTGAATTTGTCGAGATCTGTAACTCGGGTTGCATGGTAACTGCGTATATGGCAAGGAAAATCTTTGGGGACCGCGATTACTACTGCGAAGGCCGTAAGATGTTGTTTCATCACATGGCAACGAAACTCAAACAACATTTGCAAACTGTCCAGGAGGTATGAAGAAATGACGGAAGAAAGAAAGGTCATAAACATCCTCGGGCACAAGGTGCCCGAGCAGCAACTGAAGGGATCACTGAAGGACGTGCTCAGCAAACGGGGTCTCTCGGCGAACCTTCACGTCGAGCGAGCCATGAGCGATGAGGAACTAAGAGTGTCGCTCGGAGACGATCCACCACCGTACTACAACGTCTATAAGTACGCGTTCTTCGATTAGCGAAATCGCGACAGATCGAATGCGCGGAGTTATATGTCTTGAAACATAGCAACCCAAGCGGTCCCGTGGAATAAAGTGGTGACCGATTGAACGAGAGACTGAACGTCAGGCCCGCGTTCAACCGGGAGACACTAATCGTCATCCGCAAACATTGTGAGGATACGATATTGTTTGGTGGTCA